>PNKG01000058.1 GCA_013822585.1 Opitutus sp.
TTTGCGCGCCGCGATGCGGGGGCGGGTCCAAGCCACGGGACAATTCCGCCACCGGTGGCGAGACATGTTCGTCCGGCGCGTGGCCGCAACCTCGGCGTGCCTCTTTCCTCGAAGGCGGTTGTCCCGTTTCAGAGGAAGAAACTCCCGCGGCGACCGGAATGCTAATCGTTGGCGATTACGGTTGTCCCCGGCCAGAGGGGTGGCATCTTCCGCGGCGTCAGCGGAGAAACACACTGATGCCACGCACGAAGACACTCGCCCCTCTGCGATTGGTCGGCTTTTACGCCGCGCTGTCCTTCGGGTGGATCGTCCTCACGGACTGGGGCCTGATGATTCTGAACGATCTGCCGCTGGCCCATGCCAGCCTCAGCATTGCGAAGGACGGTCTCTTTGTCGCGGTCACAAGCCTTGTCCTCTACACGCTGGCGACCGACCTGGCCGGGCAAGTGGGCGAAGCCGAGCGCCGACAAATCCGGAACGAACAGCAGAACGCGGTGGCGGTCGAGCGCGCCAATCGATTCTACCGCACGCTCGCGCGGGCCAACGAGGCGGCGCTGGGCGCCACCGACCGGGCGCGCCTCTGCGACGACATATGCCGGACTCTCGTCGAGGATGCCGGCATGAGGCTGGCCTGGGTCGGCTGGGTCGACCGCGACACCCGGCTGGTGACGGTCGAGGCCGCGGCCGGACCGGCCGCTGACTATGTCAAGGGCCTGGTCATCTCCGCCGACCCGGAGCGTGCGGAGTCGCGCGGCCCCGCCGGACGGGCCATCCTCGAGCGCCGTTCACAAATATGTTCCGACTTCGAGCAGGAGGCCGCGATGGCGCCCTGGCGCGAGCGCGCGCGCCGCCACGGCGTCCGTTCGGCCGCCTCGGTCTGCGTCTCGGATGCCGACGGCACGCCCGGCACGATGACGATCTACTCGGGTGAGACGGGCTTTTTCACCGCCGAGGTGGTCCGGCTGGTCGAACAACTCGCCGCGGATCTCACGCACGGCCTGCAGGTGCTGGCGGCGCGCCGGCAGATTGTGCAGCAGTCCCACGCCCTGCGGGAAAGCGAGGCGCGCTGGCAGTCTGCGCTCGATGTCGCGGACGAGGGCGTGTGGGACTGGGATCTGCCGAGCGGGAAGACCTTCTTCTCCCCGCGCCTGCAGACCATGCTGGGTTACGAACCGGGCGAATTCCGCCCCCACGTGGGCGAGCGGGAGCAGCGGGTGCACCCCGAGGACGTCGAGCGCACCCGGCGCGAACTGGCCGACTACCTCGAAGGCCGCTCGCCGCGCTACGTCTGCGAGCACCGTCTACGGTGCAAGGACGGGACTTATCGCTGGATCCGCGATCGCGGCAAAGTCGTGGAGCGCGACCCCGAGGGGAAGCCCCTCCGCATGATGGGCACGCACAGCGACGTGACGGACCAGCGGGCCGCGCACCAGCTCATCGCCAACGCGCTCGCCTTCAACGTGGTGGTGTTCGACTCCTCGCCGATCGGCATCATCACCTACGCGGCCGACGGACGCACGCTCAGCGCCAATCCCGCGGCGGCGCGCATCGTGGGCGCCAGCCTGGAGGGGCTGCGCGCGCAGAATTTCCGCGAGATCGGCTCGTGGCGGGCCTCCGGCCTGCTGGCCGCCGCCGAGGACACGCTGGCCGAGGGCCGGCCCAACCACCGGCAGGCCCATCTTGTCACCAGCTTCGGCCGGGCGCTCGATCTCGAGGCCGATTTCGTGCCCTTCGTCTTCGGGGGCGAGCGGCAGCTGCTGCTCATGTTCCAGGATGTCTCCGAGCGGCGCCGCTACGAGCAGCGGCTGGTGCTCCTCGACACCGCCCTGCAGGCGATGCCCGCCGGCATCGTCATCACCGATCGCGACGGACGGATCGAATGGGTCAACCGCGGCTTCACCCAGCTCACCGGCTACGACATCGACGAGGCCCTGGGCGGCAATCCCCGCCTGCTCAGGTCCGGCCACCAGCCGCCATCCTTCTACGCGCAGATGTGGGAGACGATCCTGCGCGGCGAGATCTGGAACGGCGAGCTGGTCAACCGCCGCAAGGACGGCACCGAATACAAGGAGCGCATGATCATCGCTCCCGTCTCGCAGGCGCACGCCGGCATCACGCACTTCATCGCGATCAAGCAGGACATCACCGGGCAGAAGGAGATGGAGGCGCGCCTCCTGCGCGCCCAGCGCATGGAGAGCATCGGGCTCCTCGCCGGCGGCATCGCGCACGACCTGAACAACGTGCTCGCCCCCATCCTGCTCAGCGTCGAGCTCCTGCGGATGCGCGCCACCGATGCGGGCGAGCGCCGGACGATCGACGCGATCGAGTCCGCCGCGCGCCGCGGCTCCGGGGTGGTGCGCCAGGTGCTCACCTTCGCCCGGGGGATCGACGGCGAGCGCGCGCGGCTGCGCCCGCGCGACCTCTTGCGCGAACTCGTGATGATCATCGAGGAGACGTTCCCCCGCGACATCACCATCCTGCGCGACGTGGCCGAGGACACGCCGATGATCTCGGGCGACATGACGCAGCTGCACCAGGTGCTCCTCAATCTCGCGGTCAACGCCCGCGATGCCATGCCCCGGGGGGGCACGCTCACATTCTCCCTCCGTCCGGTCCGGGTGGAAAAGGGGCAGAGCGCCTTCTCCGGCGAGATCCGGGCCGGCTCCTACGTGCTCATCGCGGTGCAGGACACCGGGCAGGGCATGACGCGCGAGGTCAGGGAGCGCATCTTCGAGCCGTTTTTCACGACGAAACCGCGCGGCAAGGGCACCGGCCTCGGCCTGCCCACCGTGCTCGGCATCGTGCGCAGCCACGGCGGCTTCATCGACGTCCTCTCCGAACCGGGGGCCGGCGCGCAGTTCCGCATCTACCTGCCTGCCGTGCCGGACGAGGAAACCGGGCCCGAGGCTCCTGCGCGACCGGTGAACGTCGTGGGCGCCGGGCGCACGGTGCTCGTCTGCGACGACGAGCCGGCCATCCGCGAGGTCGCCCGTGTGGTGCTCGGCCACGCCGGCTTCCACATCCTCGAAGCCGGCAACGGCCGCGATGGGCTGGACGCCTTTTCCGAACAGCAGGCGAGAATCTCGGCCATCCTGATGGACATCATGATGCCGCTCATGACCGGCGACCGCGCAGCCGCCGAGATCATGCGGCAACGGCCGGAGATGCCGGTGATCTTCATGTCCGGCCTGATGGAGCAGGACATGATCGAAGCGGCCCTGCGCAACGTCGGCGCGCCCGCCGTCACGCTCCTGAAAAAGCCGTTCACCGCCACCGAACTGCTGGAGGCCATCGGCCGGCGCCTCGATCCGGGTTGAGCGGACTCACGGCACGGCGGAGGGAACAGGGGGAGGCTGCCGGGACGGGCGTTTCGTCCGGCGAGTCCTCGCCCCGGCGTCCGCGCTCGTCACAAGATGGTTTGCCACCCGCCGTCGCGTCTGCCGACATCCGGCCATGCTCCGCCTTGCCCCGCTCATGGCCGCGCTGGCGCTGTCCGCCGCCGCCCAGCCCGCCGATCTCCTGCTCGTCAACGGCAACGTCCACACGCTCGACCCGGCCCGGCCGCACGCGACGGCAATCGCCGTCCGCGGCGGCCGCATCGCCTATGTGGGCGACGCCGCCGGGGCGGAAAAATTCCGCCCCGAGGCGAAGCGCGTCATCGACCTGGGCGGCGCGACGGTCGTGCCCGGCCTGAACGACGCCCACCTGCACCTCGAGGGCATCGGCGCGCGCGAGCTGCTGTTCGACCTCGAGGGCACCAAGAGCATCGCCGAATTGCGGGAGAAACTCGCGGCGCGCGTCCGGGACGCGGCCCCGAAGAAGTGGATCGTGGGCCGCGGCTGGATCGAGACCCACTGGCCCGAGAAACGGTTCCCGACGCGCCAGGACCTCGACGCGGTCGCGCCGGATCATCCGGTGGCGCTCACTCGCGCGGATGGCCACGCGGTGGTGGCCAACTCGCTTGCGCTCCGGCTCGGGGGCGTGGACCGCACGACGCCGAGCCCATCGGGCGGCGAGATTTTGCACGATGCGGGCGGCGAACCGACCGGCATGCTCGTCGACAACGCCATGCGCCTTGTCCTGCGCCTGGTGCCCGAGCCCACGCCGCAGGAAGTGGAGCAGCATCTGATCGTCGGCGCGCAGCGCGAGGCCCGGCTCGGCTGGACCGCGGTGCAGAACGCCGGCAACTCCTTCGAGGATTCCGAACTGCTCCGCCGGCTGATCGCGGAGGGGAAGGTGAAAATCCGCGTCTACGACGCCATGAGCGGCTCCGACGGCAGCGGGCGGAAGCTCCTCGCCGCCGGCCCGGTGATCGGGGAGAGCGGCGGACGCTTCACCCGCCGGGGCGTGAAATTCTACATCGACGGCGCGCTCGGCTCCCGCGGCGCCGCGCTGCTTGCACCGTATGCCGATTATCCGCAATCGACCGGCCTGCTGATGCAGGAGGAGGCGAAGTTCATGCCCTTCCTCCTCGATGCGCTCCGCGCCGGCATCCAGATCGGAACGCACGCCATCGGCGACCGCGGCAACCGCACCCTGCTCGACTGGTATGAGAAGGCCTTCGCCGCCGTGCCCGCCGCCGAGCGCAGGGTCGCGCAGCCCCGCTGGCGCGTCGAGCACGCCCAGATCCTCGCGCCGGACGACATTCCGCGCTTCGCCCGGCTCGGCGTCATCGCCTCGATGCAGCCCTCGCACGCGATCGGCGACCTCTACTTTGCGCCCAGCCGTCTCGGCAAGGGCCGCCTCGCCGGCGCCTATGCCTGGCAGTCGCTCCTGCAATCCGGCGCGCTGATCGCCTCCGGCTCCGACGCCCCCGTCGAGCGCGGCGAGCCGATGATCGAGTTCTACGCCGCGGTCGCGCGGCGCGGGCTCGGCGGCTTCGCCGACGAGAACTGGCACCTGGACCAGCGCATGACCCGCGGGCAGGCGCTGCGCGCCATGACGCTCGATGCGGCCTACGCGGCCTTCGAGGAGGAGGAGCGCGGCAGCATCGAGGCGGGCAAGTGGGCCGATCTCACCGTGCTCTCGGCCGACATCATGGCGATCCCCGAGGCCGAGATATTGAAGACGCGCTGCCTCTACACCCTTGTCGGCGGCGAGGTGGTGCACGAGGCGAAGTGAGCGCCCGGCGCCGCCGGCCTCGGTCTCTTGGCCAATGCGCGATTGCCACGCCTGCCTGGAAGGGCACCGTGCCGGGATGCGCACCGCTCTCATCGCCGGCGCCAGCGGGCTCGTCGGCCGCTACCTGCTCGACCTGCTCACCGGCGCGCCGGAATACGAGCGCGTCGTCGCGGTCGCGCGCCGGCCGCTCGAGGTGGAGCACCCGAAGCTGGTCGAGGTCGTCACGGCTTTCGACGCGCTGGACAAGCTGCCGCGGCCGCTGCACGGCGACGACGCCTTCTGCTGCCTCGGGACGACGATCAGGAAGGCCGGTTCGCGCGAGGCGTTCCGCGCCGTGGACCAGGGCGCCGTGCTGGCCTTCGCGTGGGCGGCGCAGCGCGGCGGCGCGAAGCGGTTCTTTCTCGTCTCGTCGCTGGGGGCGGACCCGGAGTCGCGCTTCTTCTACACGCGGCTCAAGGGCGAGACCGAGCAGGCGCTGCAGGTGATGGGCTTCGAGACACTGGCGATTTTCCGGCCGAGCCTGCTGCTCGGCCCGCGCGCGGAATACCGCTTCGGCGAGCGGCTCAGCGCCGTCGGGCTGGCGCTGGCCGGCCGGTTGCTGGTCGGCGGCTGGCGCAAATACCGGGCGATCCACGCGGCCACCGTCGCGCGGGCGATGGTGGCCGCGTCGTCCGGCCGCGGTGCGCAGGGCGTGCTCGTCTTCCCGTCCGACAAGATCGCGGATCTGGGCCGCGCGCGTGCCGCGGAGTAATACCCGTTACGCTTCGTTCCGAGACTTTAGATTCGCCCGGTGGCCGCGCGCGCCAGCGAGTGGAAGATCGTCGGCTCGCTGGCGCTCGCCGCTACGGTAAAAAGGCTCAAAGCTTGTCGTAACTGGTATAACGCGGGAAGAAGGGCAGGGCGGCTTATCCTTAAGCCGCCGTCAGCCACGCAGCGGGAGAGGCGGCGGATTAAGGATGATCCGCCCTGCCTCGCGAGGCGGCCGGCGCAGCGCTTACTTCCAGTCGTAATTGAAGCTGACGCTGATGCGCTCCGCGGCCGTGCGGTTGGCGGCGACCTCGTGGCGGAGCCAGCTCTCGAACAGCAGCACCCAGCCGGCCTTGGCGGGGTAGGTGATGTGCGGGAGGTTGGCCGGCCGGGCGCCGGCGGTCTTCGGCGGCGCGGCCATGAACTTGCTCAGGCGCGGGTCTTCGAATTTCAGGCCCGGGCAGCCGCGCGGCGTCGCAACGTAATAGGTGCCGCTGATGAAGGAATTCGGGTGCAGGTGCAGCCCGTGCGCGGCGTGCTCCGGCATGATGTTCACCCAGAAGTCCGTCATCGCGATCTCGCGGCCGCGCAGGTCCATGTCGAGCTGGCGGGCGAACCGCCTCACGTGCGCCGTGATCTTGCGCTCCAAGTCCGCGAAGGTGGACGAGAATTTGTGCAGCGGGTTGAGCGAGGCGTAGGAGGTGTAGCCGTCCGGGTAGTTTTTCGCCGACCAGCGGCGGCCGGCCGCATCGCAGTCGCGGATGCGGCGGCATTCCTCCGCCAGCTCGGCGTTGAAGCGCGCGAGGCCGCGCCTCAGCAGAGGCTCGTGGTAGAGGAGAGTGGGGAACCAGGCGCGGGTGGGCATGGTGTTGTTCTGACGCGATCTGATCGCGCGGCAATCGGGAAGCCGTTCCGCCTATCGTATCTCCCCGGCCCCCGGATGTTTTGGGGTTTGCGCCCTCGGCGCATACGGACTTCATCGCGGCCGATTTGCACATGAAACACACACGTCTCCGCTCCCTCCTTGGCGTTCTGCTCGTGTTCAGCGCCGTCCCTTCGGCCCTCGCCGATCGCATCGAACTCACCGACGGTTCCGTGGTGCACGGCAAGCTGCTCGGCGCCGACAGGGGCCGGTTCAAGGTCGAGACCACCTTCGCCGGCGTGATCACGGTCGCGCAGGACAAGATCAGGAGCTTCTCGACCGACGAGGCCGTGAACGTCGGCCTCAAGGCCGGCACGCAGGTGCTCGGCACCGTCGCCGCCCACGGCGGCGGCATCGCCGTGACCGCCGCCGACGGGCAGATGATCTCCTCCGCGGCCAATGTCGTGGCCGTCTGGCGCCGTGGCGAGGAGAGCCCTGCGCTGCGCGAAGCCAAGGCCGCCGCCGAGAAGCTCAAGCGCCGCTGGGCCTACGAGGTTTCTCTCGCCATGACGGGCCGCACCGGCGGCTCCGAGAAGTTCGCCGGCGCCGCCGGCGTGAAGGCCACGCTCGAATCATCCGAGGACAAACTCGTCTTCGCCGGCGCGATCAACCGCGCCCAGGAGAACGGCGGCACCACCGCCAACGACTGGAAGGCCGGGGTCGACTACTCCGCCTTCTTCACCGGCGCGTCCGTCTGGTATGCCCGCACCGAACTCGGCAAGGACAAGATCAAAGCCATCGACCTCCGTTCCACCTCCGCCTTCGGTGTCGGCCGCAAGCTCGTGAAGAACGACAGGCAGGACCTGGAGGCGCGCCTCGGTCTCGGCTACACTTACGAGACCTACACGACCGGCGCATCCGACTTCGAGTCCGCCGGCCTCGACGTGGCGCTGATCAACGCGCAGTCCATCGGATGGGCGAAGATGAACAACAAGATCACCTGGACGCCCTCCTTCGAGGATTTCGCCAATTACCGCCTCGTGCACGAGACCTCCTTCAACCTGCCGATCAAGACCGGCGAGTTCTGGAAACTCCGCATGGGCGTGACCAACGACTACCAGAGCCAGCCGGCCGGCGGCGTCGACAGGCTCGACACCACCTACTTCACCGCGCTGCTGCTCAACTGGAAGTGAGCCGCTTGCCGCCCCGGGCGGACGCCGGCCCCGAGCGGAGCCGTGCGGCTCCGCTTTTTCTTTGCCCGCGCCTATTTCGCGAGCGCGAAGCGCCGCACGCTCGAATAGCGCGGCGTGGCGTCCGCGCTCGGCTCGCTGGACATGAGATGAAACTCGTCCGCGCGGAAGGGCGGCGCCTCGAACTCCGCGTGCCGCGCGAGATATTTCGCGAGTTCCTTCGGCTCGTGGCCCTCTCCCAGCCGGCCGAGGGTGATGTGCGGCTGGCAATGACGCACGTCGAGCGTGAGGTCGACCGACAGCAGCGCCTCATCCACCTGCTTGCGGAGTTGGAAGAGCCGCCTGTGCGCGCCGCCGAGCCCCGCCCAGACGACCTTGGCCGGGCCGCGCGAGGGGAAGACGCCGAGCCCCTCCACCGGCAGGATGAACGGCTCGACGCGCACGCGGCCGAGCGCCCCGGCGAGCGCCTCGCGTTTTGCGGCGCCGCAGTCGCCGATGAAGCGCAACGTGAGATGCAGGCTGCCCGGCGGACTCCAGCGGATACCCTCCACGCCTTCCATCACGCCGGCCAGTTCGGAGCGGACGACCGCGGGAAGCGCGAGCGCGACGAAGAGACGTTGCGTTTCCATGGCCGCACACAAATCACGCCCCCGCGCCGCGCCAGTGAATTTTCACGTCCGGCTGTTCTCCCCCGCGGCTGCTCCGCTCTCTCCGGCCCCTCCCGGAGGAGCGCCCCGCCGCCGGCAGGCCGCAGCGGACAATTTTGCCCGGATGGCGGGGCTTCAGCGCTGGACATGGCCGGCGCGAATGCCACGATGCCACCCTCTTCCGTCAAGTATGTCTCCTGGGGAGCCCCTTCCGCTGTTCAACTTCATCGGCTTCACTGGTCACCGCAGCCTCGCCCGGCCGGAGATCATCCAGCGCCGGATCGACGAGGCCCTGCGCAACATCACGGCGCGCTTCGCCGGCGTGGAGTGGGTGACGGTGCCTTCGGTCGCGGAAGGCGCCGACGTGCTGTTTGTCCGGACCGCCCTCGACCAAATGCTGCCCTGGCACGCCATCCTGCCGTTTTTCCCCGCTGAGTTTCAAAAGGACTTCGACCCGGCGGCCTGGCAGTCGGTCGAAAAGCTCCTCGATCAGGCGGCGGAGAAATTCACGGTCGTGGGCACGAACGACCGCGTGGAAGCCTACCTCGATGCCGGCTTGGAAACGGTCGGCGGCGCGGACATCCTCATCGCCGTCTGGGACGGCGCCGCCGCGCAGCCGGGCGAGCCGCCCGCGGTGTTGGTCGAGCTCATGCGCAAGGCCGATGGGGCCGCCCCGCACGGCTCTGGCGCCGGCTCCGCGCGGCCTTCCGGACCGCTACCGTGCTCGCGATCGCCAGCACCGCGGCCTACGCGGTCTCCCACACCGTCCAGGCCGAGAACATCCCGCCGGCGGTCGAGCGCCTCGTCTTCCAGCTCTTCCCCATCTGCCTGCCGCCGCCAGGCCGCCCTCACGCATTCGTGGAACTCCGTCGCCAAGGCCGTGAGCGAGACGGAGCACGCGCTGCGCAACGGGGTCGTCGAGTGGCACTCGATTGCCCGCTACCGCGAGTCGCCCTGAGGCATTTTTCCGCCATGAAACGTTCCCTGCTGCTCCTCGTCGCGCTCGGCCTGACCGCCGGGCTGTCCGCTTCGGTGACGGGGAAATTCTACGATCACCTCACGCCCGAGCAACGCCGCGCCGCCGGCATCGGGCAACTCACCGAGGAACAGCGTGCCGCGCTCAACGCGCTCGCCGACCTCTGGGCCGAGGCCCAGGCCGAACCGGCGATCGTGGCGGCGCGCGAAAAGGCGGTCGCCGAGGTGCGCGAGCAGACAAAGGCGGAGAAGGGAAAGAACCTCGGCTTTGCCAGCACGCCGACCGCCGCCGACATCATCCGCACGCGGATCGCAGGACCGTTCCGCGGCTGGGAAAAGTGGACGGTTTTCCGTCTCGAAAACGGCCAGACTTGGGCGGTCGATGGCGGCGGCGTGGAGCCGCGCTTCTTCGGCCTGCGCGAGAATCCCGAGATCGAAATCCGGCCCGCGGCCTTCGGCACCTGGAAACTCTACCTCCTGCCCGACGGGCTGTGGGTGCGCGTGAAGCGCGTGCAATAAGGCGCGGGGCGCCGCCGTGCCGCCGTGGGCGACACACCCCGGCGCTGTGCGCCTCCCCTCTCCAGCGGGGATCGTCGACTACTTGGCGGCCGCGACGACCTGCACGTCGCGCAGGATCCACCGGTTCTCTTCGTTGCGGCCCATCTGCGCCTTGATGGCGTCGCCCTTCTTCACCTGACCGAGCACGCCGGCCTCGACGCGGAACATCATCGTCATGGCGCGCATCACGCCGGGAATCTCGTCGTGCTTCACGAGCAGGGCCTGCTTCTCGGCCATCACCTCGACGACCACGCCGGTGAGCGGGTGCAGCTTCGGCGCGGTCGGCCCGGCCGGCTGGCCGTGGGCGGAATGATCCTGCGCGGCGAGGGCGGCGGGCGGAAGCACCGAGAGGGCGAGGGCGACGAGACGGGTCTTCATGGCGGAGGGGGTGGTCATTTCAGATCAATCAGCAAGGTGGCAACGCGCGATGATTCGCCGTCCTGCGCCGTGTAGGCGAGCAGCAGGCGGTCCCCGCCGACGAGCGCGATGCGGGGGAAGCCGCTCGCGCGGGCCGTCGTGCTCGCGGCCAGCAGGCGCGGCTCGCCGGGCGTGCCGTCCGGGGCGAGAAGCCGCAGATAAATGCCGCCGGCCTGGCCCGACTCCTGCCCGGTCATCTCGAGCCAGGTGAACCAGGCCGAGCCGTCGGTTTGCACGACCGCATCGACGCGGCCCTGCGGACGGCCGAGATCGACGCGCACCGCCTCGCCGAAAGTTTCCCCGCCGTCGCGCGACCGTTTGGCCTGCACGCGCGGCTGATTCTGCGCGGCAGTGAACCACAGCGCGACGACGTGGTCGCCGAGCGCGGCGAGGCGCGGGCCGTTGACCGGGCAGGCGGCGATCTGCCAGCCGTCGTTGTGCAGCGGGCGCGGCGCCTCCCACCGGCCGCCGCGCCAGCGGGCGAGCCGGATGTCGCGCACCTCGTCCCTGGTCCGTCCGCGATAGGCGAGCAGGGCGCCGTCGCGCAGCGGGGCAAGGGTCAATTGGCAGCAATCGCAAACCGAGGGATCGACGGGGATATCCGGCCCGCCGGCGAGGAGTGTCCGGGCATAGAGCTTCTGCACGCCGCCGTTGCGCGCGCGATCGCGGCCGTCGAGCCACGCGGCCAGCGCGGGCTCGTTCTCTCCGGGGGGCAGCGCCGCGACGAACTCGGTGGCCTGGCTTTCGCCGGTCAGGGATTGCGGCTTCGACCACGTGACGCCGCCGTCGCGGCTCAGGCTGTATACCGCGTGGTAGGGTGCGCCGTGGTTGTGGCCGCCGGACCCGGCGGCGGGCTCGGGATTGTTCACGAACCACACGGCGAACAGCCGCCGGTCGTCCAGCGCCGTGACGCTCGGGAAGTCGGCCCAGTTGACAAACCAGTCGTCGCCCTGCGCGATGGTGCGCGCCTCGCTCCAGCGCATCGCGCGGGCATCGAGCCGGCTGAACTTCAGCGCCCAGGTCTTGGCGTCGAGCGGCTCGAGCCACGAGAGGCGGATGGCGCCGTCCGCGGCGCGGTCGAGCGAGGCGCCCATCGAGCCGGGGCCGGCCGGGCTGGGGATCTCGACTGCGGGGACGGTCAGCGCGCCGCACAGGCCGAGCAGAAGCGTGGATATTATTTTCATGGAGAATCGCGTCGGACGAAGGCGCCGGCGAACGGCGCCGCCCCGACGGCCTTCGCGGCGACCGAATCGCCAATGACGGCGATCGGCAGCGCGGGACACTGGAGGCTTGAATCCATCGGACTCAGGCAAACAGCGCTCCCGCCGCGGCACAAGCGAGCACTGCCGCCCAGGACGGCAGCCGGGCGAGTTGCAGCGCGGCGAACGCCGCCGCGGCGACCGCGGCGCTGCGCCCGTCGGTGAGCGCGGCCTGTCCGACAGGCGTGATCAGCGCCGCCAGCAGCACGCCCACGACCGCCGCGTTTGCCCCTCGCATCGCCGCCTGGGCGGACGCGTCTTCGCGGAGACGCTGCCAGACCGGCAGCGCGGCCGGCACGAGCAAGAGGCCGGGTAGAAAAATCCAGACCAGGGTCCAGAGTCCGCATCGCACGCCATGCTGCGCCGCGCCCAAATAGGCGGCAAAGGTGAAGAGCGGCCCCGGCACCGCCTGCGCCGCGCCATAGCCGGCGAGAAACTGATCCGGCGTCACGCCGCCCGGGACCACGAGCTCGCGCTCGAGCAGCGGCAGCACCACGTGGCCGCCGCCGAAGACCAGCGCCCCGGCACGATAAAATGTGTCGGCCTGCGCCAGCCACGCATTGTTCATCATGCGGACACTCGCCGGCAACGCGACGAGCAGGAGCAGGACGACGCCAAGCAGGATCGGTGAAGCCCGTGGAAAGGGAGGGGAAGCGGAGGCGCTTCCCGGGTTCCCAGTGTCGCCACCTGCGAAAAGGAGCCGCCCGGCGAGCGCCCCCGCGGCGATCACCGCGACTTGCATCCAGGCGTATGGCAGCGCCAACAGTGCGCCGGCGCCGGCCAAGACGAGCGCGGAGCGCGCCGCGTCCCACGCGAGGGAGCGCCACATCGCCAACACGGCCTGCGCCACCACGGCGACGGCGGCGAGCTTGAGGCCGTGCAGCCAGCCGGAGCCGACGAAAGCTCCGAAGCGTCCCAGACCGAGAGCGAAGGCGATCATCAGCACCGCACTCGGCAGCGTGAATCCCGCCCACGCGGCCAATCCTCCCCTCCAGCCGCGCTGCAGGTAGCCGATGCCGAAGCCGGTCTGGCTGCTCGCAGGACCGGGCAGGAACTGGCAGAGCGCGACAAGGTCGGCGTAGTCGCGTTCCGTCAGCCAGCGGCGCTGCTCGACGTAGTCGCGACGGAAATAGGCGAGGTGCGCGACCGGACCGCCGAACGACGTGCAGCCCAGACGCAACGCGGCGAGAAAGATCTGCAGGATGGTCGGGGATGTGGACAACGCGCTTGAGGTAGACACACGGGGCGGTTCACCTCAAGACACCATCCCGGATGGTCCTCGCAATCCACAAGCCCTACGGCGTCCTTTCGCAGTTCACGCCCGAGCCCGGCTCGCGCTGGCGGACGCTGGCGGAGTTTGGACTGCCGAGGAATGTCTACCCGCTGGGCCGGCTCGATGCGGACTCGGAGGGTCTGCTCCTGCTCAGTGACGAAGCCGCCCTCAACTCGCGCCTGCTCGATCCCGCGCACGGCCACGCGCGGGAATACTGGGTGCAGGTCGAGCGCATCCCGACCGACGCCGCGCTGGCCGGGCTCGCGCGCGGCGTGACGATCGGCGG
>PNKG01000059.1 GCA_013822585.1 Opitutus sp.
ATTGATGTCGGCTTCGCTGGCGAAGGAAGGAACCGCGGACGCGACCGTGGCCAAAGCCAGTGCCGCCCGCTTCCGGAGGTGTGTGTTCAACATAGCGAGGTGGGTGGGGTTAGATGTCGGGCGAACTTGGCGAACGCCCTCCGGCGAATCCAGTTCAAACTATGACACTCGAGGGGAACCGTTGACCTGTTAGCGGGTTTAATCTTCGGTTTCCGCCGCGTTATCCCCCGTCATGCCGCTCCTCGCCATCCGCGACCTCGTCAAAGCCTACCCCCAGCCGGGCGGGGTCGGCGCCCCGGTGAGGGTGGTCGACGTGCCGGAGTTCGCCCTCGACGCCGGCGAACAGCGCGCGCTGCGCGGCGAGAGCGGCACGGGCAAGACGACCTTCCTCAACCTGATCGCCGGCATCCTCGCGCCCGATGCCGGCCACCTGACCCTCGACGGCCGGGATCTCGCGGCCCTCGGCGAGGCCGGCCGCGACCGCCTGCGGGCCGAGACGATCGGCTACATTTTCCAGACCTTCAACCTGCTCCAGGGCCACACCGTCCTGGAGAACGTCGAACTCGGCATGGCCTTCGGCCGCGGCGTGGACCGCGCTCACGCCGAGGCGTTGCTGCGCCGCGTCGGTCTCCGCGAGCGGCTGCATCATTTTCCGCGGCAGCTTTCGACCGGCCAGCAACAGCGCGTGGCGGTCGCCCGCGCGCTGGCCAACCATCCCAAGCTCGTGCTCGCCGACGAGCCCACCGGCAACCTCGATGCGCGCAACAGCCGCGAGGCGCTCGCGCTCATCCGCGAGGTCTGCCGCGAGAACGGCGCGGCGCTCCTCCTCGTCAGCCACGACGAGGGCGTGCTCGCGCAGTTCGAGGACGTGCAGGATTTCGCGGTGCTCAATCTGGCACTGGCGACGCGGCCGAATTGAGCGCCGCGAAAAAGCTCCGAGCCCCGACCGCCAAGCCCCAATGAAGCTCCACTGTCCAAATACCAAACGCCATGCCGGGTTGTCCGGTTTTGGAATTGGTTCTTCTCTGGCGCTTGGCGCTTGGAGTTTGGAGCTTTCAAAATCGCCATGACGATTTTGAACCTCATCTACCGCAGCCTCCGCCAGCACGCGCTCTCGACGCTCGTGACCGCCGGCAGCATCGCGCTCGCGGCGGGATTGCTGCTCACGGTCTGGGTGGTGAAGACGCAGTCGCAGGCCGCCTTCGCCAACACCAACTCCGGCTTCGACGCCGTGCTCGGCGCGCGCGGCTCGAAGCTCCAGCTCGTCCTCAACGCCATCTTCCACCTCGAAGCCTCGCCGGGCAACCTGTCGGCGCAGGACGTCGAGGCCGTGCGCCGCCACCCGGCGGTCAAGACCGCCATCCCGCTCGCCGTCGGCGACAATTACCATGGCTGGCGCATCGTCGGCACCGCGCCGCAGTTCTTCGACGTCGAATACCTGCCTGGAAAAAAATACGCCCTGCAGCCCGGCGGCCGGATGTTCGCCGACCAGACGCGCGAGGCGGTCGTCGGCGCGCTCGCCGCCGCTCAACTCGGCCTGACGGCCGGCGACACGTTCCAGCCGTATCACGGCCTCGCCTTCGACGCCGCGGCCAAGCACGAGGAGACCTACACCATCACGGGCCTGCTCGCGCCGACCGGCACCCCGGCCGACCGCGTGATTTGGATCCCGCTCAGCGGCGTGCAGACGATGGCCGGCCACGACCCGCGCACGGCGACGGACGTCAGCGCCGTGCTCATCCAGCTCCGTGCGCCGTCGGCGGGCGTCATGCTCGACATGATGATCAACAAGCAGGGCAACAAGATGACCTTCGCCTATCCCATCGGCACGATCGTGGCCGACCTCTTCAACAAGATCAGCTGGGTCGACCGGGTGCTGACGCTCGTGGCGTGGCTCGTGGCCGTGGTCGCGGCCGGCTCCGTGCTCGTGAGCATCTACAACTCGATGAGCGCGCGGCAACGCGACATCGCCATCCTCCGCGCGCTCGGCGCGCGCCGGCGCACGGTGTTCGGCGCGGTGGTGGGCGAGGCGGCGGCCATCGGCCTGCTCGGCGGGGCGCTCGGCTTCGCGGCCTTTGCGGCGCTGGCCTTCGGCGTCGCGTCGGTCATCCAGGCGCAGACCGGCGTGGTGCTCGAGCCGTTCCGGTGGAATCCCGTCTTCTGGTGGGGCCCGGCCGTGCTCGTCGCGCTCGCGATGCTCGGCGGCCTCGTGCCGGCATGGAAGGCCTACCGCGTGCCCGTGGCGGAGACGATTGCACCCGTTTCGTGACGAAGTCACGGCCGGGTGTCACCGCTGACGTAGGCGCGGTGCCTTGGAAATTCAACGGAGGCGTGCAACGGCCCGTCCGTTGACACCCGGAGCGCGATGCCGCAGCGTGCCCGTGTCCGCCCCATGAATAAACTCCTGTCCCTCGCCGCGCTCGCGGCGGTTTCGAGTCCCGCGGCGTTCGCGGCCGACTCCGTTTCCAACGGCTGGCATGCCTCCAATCTCGCCGAGGCCGTCGGCTACATGATGCTCTTCGCGATCATTGGCATCGTCCTGGCGATCGTCGGCTACCGGCTGTTCGACAAATTCACGCCCGGCGACCTGCACCGCGAGATCGTGGAGCAGAAGAACGTCGCGGCCGCCCTCATCGGCGGCGCGGTGATCCTCGGCGTGTGCATCATCGTCGCGGCGGCGATGATCGGCTGATCCGCCCCGCGCGGCGCAGTGAAACGCTCCCGGCATATCCGGCTGGTCCTGCTCGGCGGCGTCTTGGCGGCGGCCCCGGCGGCTTTCGCCGTCGAGCCCCGTGTCAGCACCGGCGCGGTCTACGGCAACGACTACTTCATCCCGGGCGCGGGTTATTACCACGCGCCGTTCAATGCGTTCTACCCCGAGCGCTACAATCACTACGACCCGGTGCGGAAACTCTATTACTACGGCGGACGCTGGGAACCGGTGCCGCACCGCAGCATCGTGAACGTCTCCGCCCCCACGCCGGAGGCCGCCCGGGCCGCCGAGTCGGCGCGCACCGACCTGCCGCGCGGCGGTTTCGGCAGCACTTCCGGCCGCCACACCATCATCACCTGATGCAACGCCATGCCTGCCAGCCGCGGCCCGAGTGGCGCTCGCGCGTGGAGGAACACGGGTTGACCTACCACACGCACGAGACCGGCCCGTATTGGGACGAGTCTGCCTGCTACGAGCTGACGGCCAAGGAAGTCGCGCGCCTGGAGCGCGCGGCGCACGACCTGCATTATCTCTGCATCGCCGCCGCCGAGCAGGTGATCGCTCGCGGCTGGTGGGACCGGCTCGGCCTCCCGGAGGCCGCCGTGCCGGCGATCCTGCGCTCGTGGGAGCGCGACGATTTTTCGCTCTACGGCCGCTTCGACCTCGCCTTCGACGGGCACGGCGAGCCGAAGCTGCTCGAATACAACGCCGACACGCCGACGGCCCTCGTCGAGGCGGCCGTGACGCAGTGGTTCTGGCTGCAGGAGACCCGGCCCGAGGCCGACCAGTTCAATTCCCTGCACGAGCGCCTGATCGAGGCGTGGCGTCGCCATGCGGGCACGACGGTGCACTTCAGCGCCGTCAAGGAGCACCCGGAGGACGAGCAGACCGTGCTCTACCTGCGCGACACCGCGGAGCAGGCCGGCGTGCTCACGCGCGAAGTGCACGTCGAGGACATCGGTTGGGACGCGGCGCGCGGCGTGTTCGCCGACCTGCAGGGCGGGGCGATCGAGCGCTGCTTCAAGCTCTACCCGTGGGAATGGCTCTGGCACGAGGAGTTCGGCCCGCACCTCGCGGGCGATCCGGTGCGGTTCATCGAACCCGCCTGGAAAATGCTCCTGAGCAACAAGGGCCTGCTGCCGCTCCTCTGGGAACTGTTTCCCGGTCACCCGAACCTGCTGCCGGCCTACGAGGAGGCGGGCGCGCTGGCCGGGACCTTCGTGCGCAAGCCGAAGCTCAGCCGCGAAGGTGCCAACGTCAGCCGATTCGAGGGCGGCGTGGCGGTCGAGGAGAACGGCGGCGACTACGGCCGCGAGGGGTTCGTGTTCCAGGCCCTCGCGCCCATCCCGGAGTTCTCGGGCCACCGCCCGGTCTTCGGCGCCTGGATCGTGGACCACGAGCCGGCGGGCCTCGGCATCCGCGAGGACACGCGGCTCATCACCGGCAACCTCAGCCGCTTCGTTCCCCATTTCTTCCGATGAGCCGCCAGAACCCCACCGCGCTGCAGGTAGGCAGGAGCGGCCAGCTCGACGGCCGGCGCTTCACCGTGCGCGGCCGCGTGGTGATGAGCATGGAGGCCGACGACGGCGAGACCTACTACTGGCAGGAATTCAACCTCGTCGACGCGGGCGGCTCGGCCGTGACCTTGGTATGGGAGGAGACGGAAGAGGGGCCGAAGTGGAAATGGTTCACCCTCTATGCCCCGCGTCAGCCGCCGACCGCGGCCGAGGCGGCGCAGAAGACCGAGGGCGACACCGTCCTGTTCGAGGGCCGGCAGATCACCGTCACGCTCACCGATTCGACGAAGGTCGCCTACATCGAGGGCGAGGGACCGGAGGACGCCGAGGTCGGCGACGTGGCGCACTATTTCAACGCCGACGCCGGGGGCGGGCGCCTGTTCGTGGCCAGTTGGAGCGACGACTACATCGAGTTCTACCTCGGGCGCGACCTGCCGGACGGGCAAGTCGAGCGGGCGTTCAACCTCATCGCGCAGGAGGGCACGATGGCGTTCAGTGGCGGCGGAGCCGACATCGGCCGGATATTCTCGAGTCCGCTGGTCCGCGCCGTGGGCATCGGCCTCATCGGTCTCCTCGGCTACTTCGGGCCGAAGAGCTGCTCCACCGGCACTGCGCGCGCGCCTGCACCTCCCGTCCTCCGCCAGGTGGTGGCGCCGGCGCTGCCCACCGGGGCGCACGGCACCTTCGAGGGCCGCGACCTCGAAGTGCGGGGCCATGCCCGCATCGAGATCGCCGCCCCCGGGGCCCGCTACTCGCAGGACGAATACGTGCTCGGCGGCCCGGGGACGGAGGAGACGCTGC
Organism: Opitutus sp.; assembly: GCA_013822585.1. Classification (GTDB taxonomy): domain Bacteria; phylum Verrucomicrobiota; class Verrucomicrobiia; order Opitutales; family Opitutaceae; genus Didemnitutus. The sequence continues at coordinate 5,032 of PNKG01000059.1, forward strand.
TGATGCAGGGGCTCACCGGGCAGGCCGGCTGGATCGTGCTCAAGCCCATGCCGGCTCCCGCGAATTTCACGGCGTTCGATGCCGCCACCCTGCGCCAGAACGATCCTTTGACGCTGGCCGGACAGCCGACGCGGATCGCGCGGCTGTTCGTGTCGTTCATCCGGCAGACGGACAACCCCGCAGCCGCCGCGCGCTGGCCCGCGAAGCGCCAATACGGATTCATCGCCCGGAGTGACCGGGAGGTGATCCTCGCGCGCTGGTCGGAGAACGACCTCCAGCTCTATGCCGGACACATGGTGCCGCAGGAGGAAGTGCTCGCGGCCTTCAAGCCGGCCAAGTAGCACCCCGCGTCCCAAGCCGGCAACCTGCAACCCACCGAGTTTTCCCATGACCAAACGACTCCTCGCCCTGTTCGCCGCCATGGCGTTCATCCTCAGCGCCGCCGCCAAGGACACGCACCACGCCCACACCGCGCCGCACGGCGGCACGCTCGTCGAGGTGGGCGAGCACCAATTCGCCCTCGAGTTCGTGCGCGACGCGGCGGCGGGCACCCTGACCCTCTACGTGCTCGACGGCCATGCGGAGAGCTTCGTGCGCCTCAGCGCGAGGACGATCGAGGCCGTCCTCGAGGTGAAGGGCCGGGCCGAGAAGCTCACCCTCGCCGCCGTGGCCAACGAACTCTCCGGCGAGACCGTCGGAGACACCTCCCAGTTCGCGGCGCAGGCCGATTGGCTGAGGCGCGAGGGCGAGTTCAAGGGCCGCATCGCCGCGCTCGAGATCCGCGGCCAGACCTTCAAGGACATCGCCTTCGGGTTTCCGACGAACGAGGACCACGACGAGTGAGCTGCCAAAGCCTTTGACGAACGGGGCAAAGCGGCTACGGTGCGCGGCGTCCCGCTCCAAGCCACCCCGCTCCCGAATTCCCCTCCGATCCGCCGCCATGCGCCTGAACCGATTCTTCCGCCTGTCCCTCCTCGCCCTCGCCTGCGCCGCCGCGCTGACGGTCCGCGCCGCGGACGAGAAGTCCGGCGAGAAGAAGGAGTTCGAGCGCGTCGACTTCGGCCTGCTCGCGGCGTTCAACTACGTGCCGCCCGGCTACGAGACGATGGTGCCCGGCGCGCCCCCGCCGCCGGCCGACACCAGCGGCAAGCCCAAGGACCAGATCCCCGACTTCGTGCGCGCGCTCGATGCGAAGAAGATCGCCGTCACGGGCTTCATGTTGCCGACGAAGTTCAAGGACGGGAAGGTCACCGAGTTTCTGCTGATGAAGGATCAGAGCGGCTGCTGCTTCGGCGCGATGCCGCGCATCAACGAATGGATCATCGTGAAGATGGGCAACGGCGGCATCCCGCCGCTGATGGACGTGCCGCTCACGCTCGTGGGCCAGCTGAAGGTCGGCGAGGTCTTCGAGGAAGGCTACCTCTCCGGCATCTACCAGCTCGCCGGCGACAAGATGCTCGAGGCGAAGAGCTGATCGTTCGGCTCGGGGGTGCTCGCCGCCACGGAGGAGCGCAGCGTGGGGACCCGGTTCCGCGATTGTCTGGAGTGCGGGAGGGGCTTCACGCCCCGACATCTTCAGCATCTTCCGCGCACGGGAAAGGCGCGGCATAAAGCCGCTCCTCCGGCCGGGGAGGTCCTCGCCAGTCGCGGAATCCAGGTTGAATCATTCAGCGGGCGATGTCGCGTTGCGTGAGGACCTTGAAGCCGCGGTTGCCCAGCGTCTGGCCGGCGAGCTCGAGGTCCTCGACGTTGACAATGATGCCGCATTTGCCGCGCGGCCGGGAGACGAACGAGTAGACGTAGTGGATGTTCATCTCCGCGTCGTAGAAGGCGCTGAAGATGTCCTTGAGCCGCGACTCGTCGGCGAACTCCACGGCGAGCACCTGGCACTCGGTGAAATAGAAATTGTTCACCGCGAGCAGCTCGCGGGCGCGTTCGGGATCGTCGACCACCATGCGGTCGATGGCGCAGTCGGTGGTGTCGAGCGTGGTCATGGCCATGATGTGCACGTTGTGCTTGGCCAGCATGGCGGTGAGTTCGAGCAGCCGGCCGGCGCGGTTCTCGATGAAGACCGAGAACTGGATCACGGGATCTTGGGCGACGGTGGTTTCCGCTTCGGCCATGGCGGCGGCAAGGTAGGGCAGGCGCCGGGGCCGGTCAACAGCGCGGAATCCGAATCACGCGCGGCGTCGGGGCGGAGTTAGGCGCGTGAAAGATTCGCGGGCGGAGCTGGCAGGTTTAGCCCCGCCGCGAGGCTTGTGTGGCGGCCGCGCGGGTCTAGTTTGGCGCGCGATGTCCCCCAACGAGCCTCACGCCCGCACCACCCGCCGCGCCGAGGACAGCGCCCGGCTGGTGCTGCGCGGCATCGCGCTCAACGCCGCGCTCGCCGCGGTGAAGCTCGCGGGCGGAATTCTCGGCCACACCTATGCGTTGGTCGCGGACGCGGCGGAGTCGATGCTGGACATCCTGTCGTCCCTGCTCGTGTGGATGGGCTTCCGCGTCGCGGCGCGCCCGCCGGACGAGGATCATCCCTATGGCCACGGCAAAGCCGAGCCGCTGGCCGCTCTGGCGGTGGCGCTGTTCATCTTTGCCATGGCGGGCTGGGTCGGCTGGCACGCCGTGCAGGAGATCCGCACACCGCACCTCGCGCCCGCGTGGTGGACGCTGCTCGTGCTCGCCGGCGTGGTCGCGGCCAAGCTGTGGTTCTCGCGGCGGATGGGCGCGGCGGGCGAGCGCGCCGGCAGCACGGCGCTCGGCATCGAGGCGCTGCATCACTGGTCCGACGCAATGACCTCGGCCGCGGCCTTTCTCGGCATTTCCGTCGCGCTGTGGGGCGGCCGGGGCTGGGAGACGGCCGACGATTGGGCGGCGCTCTTTGCGTGCGGCATCATCGCCTTCAACGGCGCGGGCATGACGATGAAGGCGCTGGGCGACATCATGGACACGGCGGTGCCGCAGGAATTCGAGCGCGAAGTGCGCGCCATCGCCGCGGCCGTGCCGGGCGTGCTCGCCCTCGACAAATGCCGCGTGCGCAAGAGCGGCCTCAGCCACCTCGTTGACATCCAAGTGCGCGTCGACGGCGAGATGAGCGTGCGCGCCGGACACGACATCGCCCACGCGGTGAAGGACGCGCTCATCGGTTCCGCCCCGCACGCGATCAGCGATGTGACCGTGCACGTCGAGCCGATGAAGTGAGCCGAGGCTGTGCAATCTATCGAGGCTCGCCTGTTAGGCTGACTGGGCCGATTCCGCTTCCGGGGAGCGCACGCGTCCCGCCTGCCGGAGCTGGTGTCTCGCCGTCTCCTCCGGAAACCGCGGCCGGATGCGAGGACTGCCTGCGGGACGCAGGCGCCCCGGGACCCGGAATCGCGTCGGTCTGTTGCGCGAGCCTCGATGATGGATTGCAAGTCGCCGCCCAGTGGCCGTGGAGATTGTCACCTAATAGGTGACAAATCGCGTGGGCGGGCCGCGCGGGCGCGGGCCTCGTCTGGCTGAAACCGGTGCGCCGGCGCCGGAGCGGGAGCTGCGCGGCCCGTCGCGCGAAAACCACGCTCTGCACCGGCGTGGAATTGCGCAGCGCGCGGCCTTCTTGGAAGTCATCTGAATAGGCCGCGGGATTTTTACAGCAACGCGGTCGCTTATGCGCGAAGAAGGAGGCGTTAATTGCGGATTCGGGCCGGGCTTTCCCGTTGCCGGAGGCGGCGAGCTCCAGCAGCCTCGACCCCCATGAAGAAACCCTCCAGGCCGCTGAGTTCGAATCCGCACCTCATCACGTGGGTCAAGAAGATGGCTGCGCTGTGCAAACCGGACGCGATCCACTGGGTCGACGGCTCGCAGGAAGAATACGACGCCCTGTGCGCGCAGATGGTCGGGAGCGGCACCTTCATCAAGTTGAACCAGAAGAAGTGGCCGGGCTGCTACCTCGCGCGCTCGGACGCGAGCGACGTCGCGCGCGTCGAGGACCGCACCTTCATCTGCTCGCTGTCCAAGGAGGCCGCGGGACCGACGAACAACTGGGTCAATCCCTTCGAGATGCGCAAGACGCTGAAGGCCCTCTTTGCCGGCTGCATGAAGGGCCGCACGATGTATGTGCTGCCGTTCAGCATGGGTCCGATCGGCTCGCCGATGTCGCAGATCGGCGTCGAGCTGACCGACTCGCCCTACGTCGTGGTCAACATGCGCATCATGGCGCGCATCGGCAAAGACGTCTTCAGGCTCATCGACCAGGACTTCAAACGAGTCGTCCCGTGCGTGCACTCCGTGGGCGCCCCGCTGAAGAAGGGCCAGAAGGACGTCGCGTGGCCGTGCAACAAGGAGAAATACATCGTCCACTTCCCGGAGACGCGCGAGATCTGGAGCTTCGGCTCGGGCTACGGCGGCAACGCGCTGCTTGGCAAGAAGTGCTTCGCGCTCCGCATCGCCTCGGCGATGGCGCGCGACGAGGGCTGGATGGCCGAGCACATGCTCATCCTCGGCGTCGAAAACCCCGAGGGCCAGAAGACCTACGTCGCGGCCGCCTTTCCCAGCGCCTGCGGCAAGACGAACTTCGCCATGCTCATCCCGCCCGCGCATTTCCAGAAGCGGGGCTGGAAGGTGTGGACCGTCGGCGACGACATCGCGTGGATCAAACCCGACGCCAACGGCCGCCTGCGCGCGATCAACCCCGAGGCCGGCTTCTTTGGCGTGGCCCCCGGCACGGGCGACCACACCAACCCGAACGCCATGCAGGCGCTCGCGAAGAACACCATCTTCACCAACGTCGCGCTGACCGACGAAGGCGGCGTGTGGTGGGAAGGCATGACCAAGGAGCCGCCCGCCCACGCCATCGACTGGAAGGGCAACGACTGGACGCCCGAGATCGCGAAGGAGAAAGGCGTCCCCGCCGCGCACGCCAACGCGCGCTTCACCGCGCCGGCCCGGCAATGCCCGACGATCGACCCGGCCTGGGAGGATCCCGAGGGCGTGCCGATCCACGCCATCATCTTCGGCGGCCGCCGCGCGACGACGATGCCGCTCGTGTTCCAGGCCTTCAACTGGTCCAGCGGCGTCTACATCGGCGCGACGATGGGCTCGGAGATGACCGCGGCCGCCGCCGGCACGATCGGCAAGGTCCGCCGCGACCCGATGGCGATGCTGCCGTTCTGCGGCTACAACATGGGCGACTACTTCCGCCACTGGATGAACATGCAGAAGGGCCTGAGCGAGACCCCGCGCGTGTTTCACGTGAACTGGTTCCGCAAGGACAGGGACGGCAAATTCATGTGGCCCGGCTTCTCCGAGAACATGCGCGTGCTGAAGTGGATCGTCGACCGCGTGCGCGCCGGCGGCAAAGCCAAGGAGACGCCCATCGGCTGGGTGCCGCGCTACCGCGACATCGAGTGGAACGGCCTCGATTTCCCCGAGGAGAAATTCGAGGAGCTGCAGAAGTTCGACAAGGACGCCTGGAAGGCCGAGGTCATCGGCCAGTCCGAACTGTTCTTCGACCTGCACGCCTCGATGCCCAAGGAGCTGATCTTCGAACGAGAACTCCTCATCTGCCGCATGGGCTGAGGATCCGACCGCTCGTCACGGCGGAATTGTGGAAACAATCCCCCCGCGCATGGTCCCATGACCATGCGCCTTTTTCTTTTTCTGCTCAGCGGCCTGCTGCTCGCCTCCTCCGCCAACGCGGCGGAGAACGGAGCCGACGGCCCGCCCGATTCCTTCGCAGGATGCCCGGAGCCGCTCGCGGCGGCATTCCGCGCTTTCGGCAAAGACGCGAACCGCTGGGCATACACCATCAGGACCGTCACCCGCGATCGCAAAGGGAAGGTCGTTGAGGACACTGTCGCGCGATACGATCCGTCCCAACATTACGACGTGCAGTGGACCTTGCTGAAAAAGAACGGCCTGGAGGCGACTGAGTCCGAAGTGAGAAAACACCGGAAACTCCGCGCGAAACTGGAGAAGAACCGCAAGACCCTCGGCGAACTGCTCGATCTGAAGCAGGCAAGACGGGTCGAAAACGCCCCAGCCGCACCGGTAGTGCTGACCTATGCGATGCCGGTGAAAGTGGAGGGCAACGACCGGTTCCCCGCCGACAAGGTCGAGGTGCTGGTGCGCATTATCGCCGCTTCGCGCGAGCTGGCCGGCATTGAGATGCGATTGCTCCGGCCAGTGCGGGCGGCCTTGGTGGCGAAGGTGAAACAGGGCGGCGTGAGGCTGGACTTCGAAAAAGTGCATCCCGAACACGGACCCGCGCTCACCCGGACCCAGATCGACCTCGCCGCCTCCATCGCCCTTGTGCCGGTGGAGCAGCACACCGAACAGACCCACAGCGACTTCAAGCGCGTCACGCCCTACGACGAACGCTTCCAAGTGAAGCTCGGACCCCTCAAGGCGATTGATTTCTGAGCCGGAAATCCGGCTTCAGCGGCAGCCGGGCCGTGCCGATGCACGGGGGGAACCTACCCCATGAACCTGGGCCACGATACCATCGTCACCCTCGGCACGCGCCTGCCCCCGTCGCTCGGCGTGCTCGGCCGCCTGCAGGCGCTGCTCGATGAACCCGACACCGGCCTCGACGACATCGTGGAGCTCGTGCGCATCGATCCGGCGCTCACCTTCCAAGTCATCAAGCTCGCCAACAGCGCGCTCTACGGCCTGCGCAGCCACTGCGAATCGCTGGAGGACGCGGTCGCGCGCGTGGGCTTCGGCGACATCCATCAAATCGTCGGCGTGGCGGTGGCGCGCCAGAGTTTCCAGGGCGAACTGCCGGTCTACGACATCGCCGGCGGCCGGCTCTGGGAGAATGCCGTCGCGACCGCCTCGCTCGCCGCGGCGTTTGCCGGGCTGGCCGGAGCGGACGCGCGCCAGGCCTACGCCACGGGTCTGCTGCGCAATGTCGGCAAGGTTGTCCTCAACAACCATGCGCCGCATCTGCGCTACCCTGGCGAAGGAATGGCAACCGACGCCCAGGCGTGGGAGAAGCACCAGCACGGCTTCAGTTCCGCCGAGGTCGCCGCCGTGTTGCTCGACCATTGGCGGTTCTCCCCCGAGATGGTCGGGGCCGTGTGCCATCACCGCGCACCGGAGGGCAACGCCGAATTCTCCCCCGGCGCCGCGCGGCTCCACCTGGCTTGCGCGGGGACCGTCGGATGGGGCTGCCACCTGCCCGGAGAAGCCTCCGGCTGGCGCCGCGACGAATCGATGCTCGCGCTCGCCGGAGTTCCGGCGGACAGGCTCGACGGGGCGATCGAACAGGCGCGCCTCCAGTTCGGCAAGTTCGCGCTGCTCGAGTGGTCCTGCGCCGCGTGATCAACCGGCGGCGGCGGGCGCCGCCGTGAAGGCCGCGTAGAGAAACAGCGCGATCATCGCCAGAGCGCACAGGACGCGCGCGATCGTGCCGGCCAGGAAACCGAGGGCGGCGCCGAGGCCGGATTTGAGGGCCTCCCGGTCCGGGCGCCTGCCGAGGAGCTTTTCCGCCGCCACGGCGCCGAGCACGGCGCCCAGCAGCAGGGCCGGCAGGGAGAAGAACATGCCGACCAGCGCCCCGCCACCCGCGCCGGTCATGCCCCATTTCGAGCCGCCGAAGAGCCGCGCCCCGATCAGGGTGCAGGTGAGATCAGCCAGCACGGAGAACAGCCACAGCACGCCCACCCACACGATCGCGGCCGAGCCGACCGAGTCCGGCAGGAGCAGCTTGTGCACGAGCGCGCCGGCGAAAATCAGGGTCGTGCCAGGCAGCAACGGCACGACCGAGCCCACCAAGCCCGCGAGAAAAAGGACCGAAGTGAGTGCCCAGACGGCGTATTCCATGATGCCCCCAGCGTGCGCGCCTCCCGGCGTGACGCAACCCCGGGGACGCTCGGCGGAAAATCTCCGCGGGATTCCCGCCGCTCGATCGTCGCCGGGGCGGGTGTGCCGTCGCTCCTTCACGAACACGAGGCCGACGACAAAGTTCAGCGGCGCGATGGCGATCGGGCAGCCGAGGCCCGCGTGGATGTTGCCCGTGCGCTCGACGAGCGCCGAGGCGATGTAGGGCACGAGTCCGCCGAAGACGCCGTTGCCGACGTGGCAGGGCAGGGACATCGGCGTGTAGCGGATGCGCGCGGGGAAGAGCTCGACGAGAAACGCGGCGATCGGGCCGTAGACCATCGTGACGAGCGGCACCTGGATGAAGACGAGCACGACCAGCATCGGCTGGCTGAATGGCGCCGCGAAATGCACGATGCCTT
>PNKG01000060.1 GCA_013822585.1 Opitutus sp.
GCGCGTTCATGTTCGCGCCGTCCATGTAAACCTGGCCGCCGTGCGCGTGGATGGTTTGGCAGATGTCGCGGATGGAGGTCTCGAACACGCCGTGCGTCGACGGGTAGGTGACCATCAGGCACGAGAGGTTGGCGCTGTGCTGCCCGGCCTTGGCCTTGAGGTCGGCGACGTCGATGTTGCCGTTGGCGTCGCAAGCGACGGGGACGACCGTCATGCCGCACATGGCGGCGCTGGCGGGGTTGGTGCCGTGCGCGCTGGTGGGGATGAGACAGATGCGGCGGTGACCCTCGCCGCGCGACTCGTGGTAGGCGCGGATGACGAGGAGACCGGCGTATTCGCCCTGCGAACCGGCGTTGGGCTGGAGCGAGACCTGCGCGAAGCCGGTGATCTCGCTCAGCCACTTCTCGAGTTGCGCGAACATCTTCGCGTAACCCTTCCACTGGTCGGCGGGCGCAAACGGGTGCAGCTTGCCGAACTCGGGCCACGTCACGGGGAACATCTCGCTCGTGGCGTTGAGCTTCATCGTGCACGAGCCGAGCGAAATCATCGAGTGGACGAGCGAGAGGTCCTTTTGCTCGAGTCGCTTGATGTAGCGCAGCATCTCGTGCTCGGTGTGGTAGCGGTTGAAGACCGAGGCGGTGAGGAAGGGCGAGGTGCGGTCCAGGTGATGGGTGAGGGGTGATGGGTCAGAGGTGAGATCGAGCGTCGCGCCGAAGAGGCCGGCGAGCGTCTCGAGTTCGGCGGTGGAGGTGACTTCGTCGAGCGAGAGGCCGACGGTGTTGGCGTCCACGCGGCGGAGGTTGAACTTCTTCGCCTCGGCGGCGGCGTGGATCTTCGCGGCGTCGACGCCGGAGACCGTCAGCGTGTCGAACACCGGCTCGGCGTTCACTTGCGCGCCGGTGGCCTTGATGGCGTTGGCGAGCAGCGTCGTGAGCAGGCGCGTGCGCTGCGCGATTTTCTTCAGGCCTTCCGGGCCGTGATAAACGGCATACATCGACGCCATGACGGCGAGGAGGACCTGAGCGGTGCAGATGTTGGACGTGGCCTTGTCGCGGCGGATGTGCTGCTCGCGCGTGCCGAGGGCGAGGCGCAGGCCGGGATTGCCCTGCGCGTCCTTCGAGACGCCGACGAGGCGGCCGGGCATCTGGCGCTTGTAGGTGTCCTTGGTGGCGAGGAAGCCCGCGTGCGGTCCGCCGAAGCCCACCGGCACGCCGAAACGCTGCGCGGAACCGACGGCGACGTCGGCGCCGAATTCGCCCGGGGCCTTCAGCAGCGTGAGCGCGAGGAGGTCGGCCGCGACGACGCAGAGCGCGCCGGCCGCGTGGGCTTTCTCGAAAAACGCGGCGAAGTCGTGGATGCTGCCCGTGGTGTCCGGGTATTGAACGAGGACGCCGAAGGCGTTCGCGCCGGCGAAGTCGAACGTGCGGTGGTCGCCGACCGCGACGGTGACGTTGAGGGGCTTGGCGCGGGTGCGGACGATGTCGATCGTCTGCGGGTGGCATTTTTCGGAGACGAAGAACACGGACGCGGCGTGGCTGTCGCCGAGCTTCACGCGGTGCGCGAGCATCATGGCCTCGGCGGCGGCGGTGCCCTCGTCGAGCATGGAGGCGCCGGCGATTTCCATGCCGGTGAGGTCGGTGACGAGCGTCTGGAAATTCAGGAGCGCCTCGAGGCGGCCCTGCGAAATCTCCGCCTGATACGGCGTGTAGGCGGTATACCAGCCGGGGTTCTCGAGGATGTTGCGCTGGATGACGCCGGGCGTGGCGGTGTCGTAATAGCCCATGCCGATGAACGAGCGGAGCACTTTGTTCTTCGACGCGATGCTGCGCAGCTCGGCGAGGGCTTCGCGTTCGCCGAGGGCGGCGGGGAGGCGGAGCGGACGCTTGAGGCGGATCTTGGCCGGCACGGCGGCGTCGGCGAGGGCGTCCACGGACTCGAAGCCGACGGTGCGGAGCATCTCGGCGACGGCGGCGGCGGGGGAGCCGGTGTGGCGGCGTTCAAAGGTGTCGAGCGGGGCGAGGAGGTCGCGGGACGAAGCCATTGCGCGAACCTAGGCCGGGGGTCGGGTCGCGCAACTGAGATTTGGGCGGCGGGCGGGCGCATTAGGCCGACGTTGCGGGGGCGAAAGCGGCGCTGTTGCCCGGCGGCGGGCCCGGACTTGCGCCGGAGGCGGAGCGTGTTTGGATGCGGCCATGCGAAGCCTACTTCGGACGGGTTTGCTCGGCGTATTGCCCGGACTGTTGCTGGTGACGCCGGAGCGCCTGCGGGCTCAGGTGGCGCTCGTCGTGCAGCACGAGGGCAAGCCGCAGCTCGTGCGGATGGTGAAGCGCGGCTATGGCCTCATCGAGGTCGACGGCAAGAAGGTGGAGATTTCGCGGGGCGCGCCGCTGGCGCTCGTGCCGGTGTCGCAGTTCCGGCCGGTGTTCGTGAAGGTGCGGGATTTTCGCATCAATAACTGGGCGTTGGAGGTGTCGTCTTCGGAGGTGGGAACGATGCGAATGAACAAGTCGATCGAGTTCCGCGGCACGTTCGAATCGCCGGTGGATCTGGAGAACGTGTTCGCGGCGGTGGAATTCGAGGAGAAGGACGCGAAGAGGATTTTTTATCAGGAAATAGGCACGCTGAAACCGGGGCAGCCAAAACGCGTGGCGGTGCGCGTGCCGCTCGCGAAGGAAGTGGGGCGCGCGCGCGCGCACCTGCATGTGTTCGCCGACGGCAGCGAGTTGCTGCATTCGCGGCAGTGGCCGGGTGATCGCGATGGCCGGATGCGGAAGATGATCTCCCAGCGCATGGAGGGCGTGAAGGACGCGCCGGTGCGGCTGTTTGTCGCGCCGACGCCGGACTACCCGGAGATGCTGCGCGAGAAGAAGATCAACGGCGAGGCCACGGTGCGGTTGCGCGTGAGCCCGCGCGGCGAGGTGCGCGAGGTGACGTTGCGCTCGGCGAGCGATCCGGTGTTCGGCGAGGCGGCGCTCGCGGCGGCGCGGCTGGCGTGGTTTTTCCCGCGGGTGCAGGGCGGCAAGGCGGTCGAGACCGAGGTGGATCTGCCGTTCAAGTTCGAGCCGCCTCTGACGGAAGTCGAGTGAGCGGCGCGGCTGATTTTTCCTCCCGGCAGGCGCGGGCCGATTTCGTGGCGCGGCGGCTGGCGGAGCTGTATCCGGAGACGCCCATCCCGCTCGATCACCGCGACCCCTACACGCTGCTCGTGGCGGTGTTGCTGTCCGCGCAATGCACGGACAAGCGCGTCAACGAGGTCACGCCGCATCTCTGGGCCGTAGCGGACAACCCGGCGGCGATGGCGCGCGTGCCGGTGGAGAAAATCCGGGCGATCATCCGGCCGTGCGGGCTCTCGCCGCAGAAGGCGAAGGCGATCAGCGGACTCTCGCGCTTGCTGCTCGAGCGGCACGGCGGCGCGGTGCCGCGGACGTTCGGGGAGTTGGAGGCGTTGCCCGGCGTGGGACACAAGACGGCGTCGGTCGTGATGGCGCAGGCGTTCGGCGAGCCGGCGTTTCCGGTGGACACGCACATCCACCGGCTGGCGCAGCGGTGGAAGCTCACCGACGGACGCGGCGTCGAGCAGACGGAGCGCGACCTGAAGCGGCTTTTTCCGCGCGAGGCGTGGAATCGGTTGCACCTGCGGATCATCTACTACGGCCGCGAGCACTGCACGGCGCGCGGGTGCGACGGCACGGGGTGCGAGATTTGCCGGACGCTGTTTCCCGAGCGGAAGCGGGGCGTGCGAACGCGGAAGTGATGTTCGTCAGTCGCCGGCTTGCGCCTCGGCGAACTGCTCGGGGAGATAGACGAGCAGCGCGGCGACTTCCTCCTGCACGACGATGCCGAAGGGATACATCGTGGTGATGAGCGGGGCGTAGGCGTTGGGCGGCGGGCACCAGGTCTTCGTCTCGGGCACGAGGGGGTCGGCGAGCGTGCGGATCGCCACGGCGCTCTCGCCGAGGACGGGGATGAGGGCTTCGACGAGCGCGAGCACGGGGAGCGTGAAGGGCTCGGGGACCTTCGCGATTTCCTGCGCGGCGAAGCGGCCGAGAATCGCGAGCTCCATGATGCGCGGGGCATCGACGAAGCGCGCCTGGAGCACGTTGTCGCTTTGGGTGGCGACCGGGACGGCGCTCGTTTGGCGCACGGGCCACGTGCGCGGGGCGCGACCGTCGGAGAACGCGACCGTGAGCGTGGCTTCGCGAGTCGCGTCGCGGCTCGGGTCGACGGTGAGTTCGACGAGCCCGCATGCGCGGCCCTGCGCGCCGGAGCCGATGCGGACCCACGCCGCGCCGGCGGAGAGCGACGCCGACCAGGTGACGTGGTCGGCGGCCGTGTCGATCCACACGGCGCCCGGTCCGCCGTAGGGGCCGAAGAGGACCGTGGCGGGCGGCGCGTTCAGCTTTTGCAGGCGCACCAGAGCACGTCGAGCTGGCGGTCGGCGAAGTTGGCGTCGTTGAAAAAGTCGGTGAGAAACAGGATGTCGTCGTTTTCGTTTTCGTCGATGGTCAGCAGCATGCGGGTGCTGGCGGCGATCGTGGCCGCATTGTGCTGGACCGTGACCGCGACGCCCTCGATCTCGAATTGGGTTTCTTGAAACCCGGCGGGCACGGTCGCGGGGCGCAGACCGGTGGGCGCGGCCAGCACGTAATTTTTCAGGCGCGTGCCGCCGATGCGGCTGCTGTTGACGGTGGCGTAGCTGTCGCGGATCTCGCCGTCCTGCAGGGCGCTGTTTGCGGCGAGTTCGATTTGCGTGTCCCAGACCGGAATGCCTTCGCGGGTCCAGGAATAGAGGTTGAGGCGGGCGCCGGCGTCGCGCTTGAAGTCGAACGTCGCGTCGGAGAGAGCGCCGTGTCCGTAGAGGACGAGGATGGCGGTGGTGCGGGTGGGGCCAGGCATGGGAGGGAGGGGATCGGAGTTGGGCCGCGGTGGGGGTTCCGGCGCGGTCGGCGGCGGGCAACGGAGCCGGATGGAAATGGTGGCGGACATCCTCAGAGCGGGAGGTATTCGTGGCGCGGATCGCCCGAGCGCGCGCCGACGAAGAACACCCAATTGCTGCCGCGCTTGCGGAGCTGGTAGGTGGGTTCGACGATGCCGGCCTTGAACGGCTGCTCGAAGCGCACCGAGTGCCAGGGCAACGTGCGGAAATGCTCGACCCAGCCGCGGCGCAGCGGACGCGCGCTGCCGCCGAAGAGCTCGGCGAGAAACGCGGTCCAGAATTTCGAGGGGAGCACGTTGAGGTAGGATTCGAGCACTTGCTCGGCCGCTTCGGGCGACATGAGTCCTCCCGCGCCGGAGACGGGCATGAGCCGGAAGCCGTTGTGGTGCGGATGGAGCGTGGCGGGCGGATAGTGCCCGTCGAGGCCGCTGACGTGGGCGACGAAGCGGTCGGTGACGCGGTAGCAGGCGTCCCATTTCTTGAGGCCGGAGAGGTGGCAGACATCGTCCTCGCGGTTCGGCGGGCTCGCCACCCACCAGAAGACGAACGGTGTGGGCACGCACTTGTCGCCGAGCGCCCAGAGGCGGAGCAGCGGGCTTTCCTCGGGGGCGGTCGTGGGCCGCAGAGGCGGGTGCGTGTGCGTGTGCTCGGAGACGGGGTGGCGGGCGGGCGCGGGGCGAGGATGTTTTTTCACGGGGAGGAGGCCCAGCGGGCTTGGCCGGCGGCGGCATTGGCGGCGGCGGTGGCGGTGGCGATTTTGGCGAGCGCGGCGGTGGAGGCGTAGGCGGCGAAGCCTTCGGCGATGGCGGAGATCTCGAGCGCGAGGAGGGGGAGGACGACGACCGCGGTGTTTTTCTCGAGGGACTTTTGCGTGAGGAGGTAGCCGGTGCGGGCGGAAATCACACCCGAGGCGGCGCTGGCCTGCGCGATGGCGAGCGCCGCCTCGGTGGCCGACGAGCTGTTGGGCGCGGGGGGCATGGTCGGCGAGCCCAGCGGTTAGCGGGCAGTCTTGGTCGGGGGTTGAAAAGGCAGCTTCGGGAGACCGTAGAGGCCTTGAATCAGCGCGATCTGATCGAGCGTGCCTTGCCAGAGCTCGCTGGCGTATTGCCCGTCGGTTTTGGGATCGCCGGGTTGCTCGAGGCCGAGACTGGCGGCGGCGTTCGCGATCTTCGTGGCGTTGGCGGCGCAGGTGCCGGCGAGTTGCGCGGCGTCGAACGAGGGCGGCAGGACCGGGAGCACTTGGCGCGGGCGCGCCTGCTCGAGCATCGCGCTGACGAGCAGGCGGAGCGCCACGAGCTGTTGCGTGCGGTCAGGCTTGGGCGGCGGCGCTGGCGTGGGGGTGGCGCTGGCGGCGGTGGTGGTGGGGGGGCTCATGCCGGTGTTTCCGGGGGGGCTCGAAGGGATCGTAGGAGCGGCGCAGCGGGGCGTCGTGGCTGGTCGGGAGTATCGCGGCGGTATTTTGGTTCACCCAGGCGATGGCGTCGGCGAAGGCGAGTGGCGCGGGGTTGACCGGAGTGAGTCCGGCGGTCTTGCCGACGCCGCGGAGGACGACGTAGCGGCCGGGCGAGGTGGCGAAGATGTTGCAGTCGTTGGGTGCCGCGGGGGTCGCGGCCACGCGCAGCGCTGCGAGCAATTGCTCGTAGCGGCCCGTGCAAAGATCCGTCTGGCCCTTCTGCGCGGCGAGGAGGCTCGAAACGAGTTTGTTCCAGGCGTCGTTCGCCTGGTCGCCCAGCGTTTCGGGATACGGGACGGGGGCGGAGTCGGCCACGGCGAAGGCGGGTCAGCGAAACATGCGGTTGAGCACCTCGAACTTGAGCTCGTCTTGCGACTTGCCGACGAAGAGGAATGCCGTGCGGGCCTCGGCGTAGAGGCGGTGGCCGGTGGGGACGAAGGGATTTTGCGCCGTGCCGTCGCCGCGGATGCGCTCGTCGATCTCCGCAATGCGCCGGAGTTGAGCGCGGAATTTTTCGACGAGGTGGCGCATGAGGCTGGCATCGGTGGGATCGATGGCGCGTTTGCCGGAGAAGGCGTCGAGCGCGCCCTTGAGGCTCATGAGGGTGTTGGCGACCTCGTTGCTGGTGAGGACATCGACGGCGGCGCGGGTGGCGCCGGGGGCGAGATTTTGGATCTTGTTCGCGGCCTTGCCCGTGATGGCGAGGCGGAGCGCGGCGTGCGCTTGCTGATTCGCGGCGGCGGTTTGGGCGCCGTGATTGGTGTTCGCGACGATGTTGGAGTGGGTGAGGTTCGCGAGCCGGGCGGGGAAGCCGGCGTTGGCCGCGAGGGCGGTGAAGTTGACGACGCGCGCGGTTTGAGCCTCGACGGGCGAAAGCGGCGTGACGGAGGGAGCGGGCCGCGGTGGGGGGGCGGGGGACGGAGCGGGTTGGGTGCTGATGCCGATCGTGGCGCCTTTGTGGGACATGGTGGGGATCTCCGGAAATGGGGATGAGAGTTACCGCTGGTGCGGGATGGTGAGGATGGCGCCTTGGGGGCTCGGCTGGATATGCGCGTGGCGCAGGAGGCGGCGCAGCTCGGGCGGAGTGAGGTTGGTGATCTCGATGCGGAACTCCGCGCCGGCGGCGGTGGGCTGGGAGAGGTCGATGTAGTAGGGCGCGTCCGGAGTGGTGGGGGGCAGGGGGCGTTCGCGACAGCTGCCGGGAATCAGCAGGGGATTGGGGTCGCCCGTGGGCAACGAGTTGAGGAAGGCGATGATCTCGCGGATTTCCTGGAGCAGTTGCGAGGGATCGACTTTGGAACGGGAGGAGGAGCTCACGGTTGATCGGGGTTGAAGGGGAAAAAGGGGGACTGCCCGGCCGGAGCCGGACAGTCCGGGGGCGAGGGGCGGTCAGGCGTTCTTGGCGAAGGCCTGCATGGCGCCCTTGATGTCCATGAGCGTCTTCGCGACCTCGTTGTCCGTGAGGACGTCGACGGCCGAACGGGCCTCGAGCGGTCCGAGGTCGGAGACCTTGTTGACGGTCTTGCCGACGATGGAGATCGCGAGCTCGTTCATCGCCTGCTGATTGGCGACGGCGTTCTGCTGGGACAGGTTGGTGTTCGCGATGGTGTTGGAATACGCGAGATTGGAGAGCATGGCGGGCTGTTCGCCGACGCTCTTCAAGTTCGTGATTCCGATCACCGTCGCGGTGTCGATGAGGCTTTGAGGGAGTTCCTGGGCCATGATGTTGTCCTGATTTGGCGGGGTTGGTTTTTAGTGGGTGCCGGCCGTGAGGCTGGCGTTGCCCGTCGCGGCCGCGCCGCGGGATTGCGGCGCGGTCCGACGGAAGTGAACAAAGGAAGAGGGGCGGGGAACGGCGGCGGCGAATCAGGGTTGCGCGGCGCCGTCGGGCGGCGCGGCGTTCGCAGCGGGGGCTTGGGGCGCGGCCGCGGCGCCGGAGGGCGTCGCGTGCGGTAGCGGCTGGCCGCCGCCCCCGCCGGACTGCATCTGCTTGAGGACATCGATGAGGCTGAGGATCGCCTGGGCGGTGTCCTTGTCGCCGCTGGAGTCGCCGGCGACGAGGCTGACGCAGCGCGACATGGTCGCCATGGCGATCTGGTTCATCGCCTGCTGATTGCTGATCATCACCTGCTGTTGCAGGTTCGTGTTCAGGATCTGGTTCGCGAGGGCGAGATTGGCGAGGATGGCGGGTTGCTCGCCGATGGATTTGGCGTTCGAGATCGCGATGGACTGGATGATCTCTTGGGGCAACGAGCTGGAGGAACCGGAAGAGGAGGGGTCGGCGGGCATAGCAGGGAAGGGGCTTGATTTAATTTTGGAAGCCAACAGGACTCTTGCCCCCGCTTACTTCCGCACCACCCCGGGCCAGGCTGGCAGTGCGATTGCGTGGCAGTTTGCCCAATGGTCCCGAATTCATGGTCTGTTTATACCGGCTGCGCGCGTGGCTCGCCATTCGGGTGGATTCCTCCACCTGAGCGTGGAGGGGTTTTCCCGCTTGCGGCGTGCCGCGGCGGATGACGTTGCCCCACGCGCGCTACCGCCTGCCCCGGCGTTTCTGCCATGCCCCGGTTCAAATTCGTGGTCGTAGCCTCCGACCTCCTTTCCCGCGACTCGCTGCGTCGGAGCCTGGGTGCCTACGAGAGCCTGTTCGATTGCGCGGGGGACTTCGCGTGCTCGGCGACGGTGGCGGGCGAATGCCGTGAAGCGGCGCCGGATGTGATCATCTTCGATCTCGGGGCGCGTTCGACGGCCGAGTTGGTGGCGCTGCAAGAGCTGGCGGCAAACTCGGATTGGGCGCTGCTGGTGATCGCCAATCGCGCGCCGGATCACGTGCTCGAGGAACTCGTCACGCGCCGGCGATGCGGGTTATTCTCCCGCAGCAATTCACTCGATGCGCTCGCGCGCGCGACGGCGCTCGTGGCGCTCGGCGGTTCCTTTTTCGACGGCCCGCTTCATGAGCTGCTCTTGCGGCGGACGGGTCGGGCGGGCGAGCCGGCGCTCAGCCAGCGCGAGCGCCACGTGCTGCAACTCGTGGCCGAGGGTTACAGCACCAAGGAGGTGGCGGATATTCTGCAACTGAGCATTAAGACGGTGGACAATTACCGCACGTCGCTGATGCAGAAGGTCGGCGTGCACGATGTGGTGCGCCTGACCCACTACGCGATCCGGGCGGGATTGGTGCAGGTGAGCTAAGAAGTGCCGCCGCCGGTCCTCCCGGAAACCGGCGGCGACGGGGCGCTGACGGCCCCGCGTCAGCGGGACGTTTCTTCGTGTTCGGCCGGAGCGTGCGCCGGGGCGGACGCCGCCGGACGGGCAGGGGGCAAGGGTGCCGGGCGGGCCGCGCGGGCCGGAGCGCCGCGTTGCAGCGCGCGCACGGGCTCTTCCTTGAGGTGCATGCCGATGAGGACGGCGAGTTGATCCGCGGCGTGGCGGAGTTCGGTGGACTGGGCGTTGAGCTCCTCGGCGGCGCTGGCGGCTTCCTCGGCGCTGGCGGCATTGGCTTGGGTGACCTTGTCCATCCGGGTGACCGCGGTGTTCACCTGTTCGATCCCGGCGCTCTGCTCGCGGGAGGCGGTGGCGACCTCGGCGACGAGGCGGTCGACGTCGCGGGATTTCGTCACGATTTCGGCGAGGCTGGCGGACACGCTGCCGGTGAGGGCTGCGCCTTGCTGGCTGCGCTGGGTGGCGTCGGAAATCTTGTCGGTGGTCTCGCGGGCGGCGACGGCGCAGCGCTGCGCGAGGCTGCGGACCTCGTCGGCGACGACGGCGAATCCGGCGCCGGCCTCGCCCGCTCGGGCGGCCTCGACCGCGGCGTTGAGGGCGAGGATGTTGGTCTGGAAGGCGATCTCGTCGATCGTCTTGATGATTTTCGAGATGTCGTTTGAGGACTGCTGAATGCCGGCCATGGCCTCGTCCATCTTCCGCATTTCCGCCGCGCCGTGCTCGGCGGCGGAGCGGGCCGAGTCGGCGGCGGACTTGGCAGCGTCGGCGTTGGTCGCGTTGTGGCGGGTGGTGCCGGCGAGTTCCTCCAGCGACGAGCTGATTTCCTCGAGGGAAGCGGCTTGTTCGCTGGCGCCCTGCGCGAGTCCCTGGCTGGTGGCGGAAACCTGGGTGGAGGCGGAGGCGATCTGGATGGCGCCCTGCGTGAGGCCGCTGGCGGTGTCGCGGAGCTTGCGATTGAGGCCGCGGATAATGACGAGGCCGGTGGCGATGCCCACGAAGACGGCGCTGGCGATACCACCGAAGACAAACCACATGGACTGGTCGAGCGACGCGGTGGAGCCCGTCGCGTAGTCCGCGGTGCGGACGAGGGCGCGATCGAGCACTTCCGCCACCGCGACGTCGAACGATTCCGCGGCCTTGGAGCGCGTGGTGAGGATGCGCTGGGCTTCGAGACCGTTGCGGACCAGCACGGCCACCGCGCTGCGGAAGCTGCGCGTGGCGGCCGCGACGCCGGCGAGCTCCGCCCGGTGCTCCGCGGTGCGCGTCAGCGGCTGCAGGCGATCGAGCCGGGTCTCGATGAGTTCGAACTGCCCGGTGGCTGGCTCGAGCTCCCGGGAGCTGCGCAGGGCCTGCGCCCGGAACGCGGCCACGCGGATCGCGTTGCCGGCCGCGACGATTTCGTTGGCGAGGGAGACCATCAGCCGGCGTTCCTCGAGCTTCTCCGGCGGCTGGCCCTGGGCAATCTCGCGGGCGAGGAGTTCGTCCTGCTCGCGAGTGTAGCGGCTGATTGCAGCGAGGAACTGGCTTCCGCTTTCGTCGAACTGGCGCCGCACGCCGGTGAGTTCGGCCAGGTTGGCGCGCGTCGCCTCGAGCTGGGCGCGATACTCCTGGAGGGCGCGGGCGGCGGCGTTGACGCCCTCGGCCAGGTCGGTGAGCTCGGGCTCGCGGGCGGAGAGCTTGCGGGCCTCGGCGAGCGCGGCGTCCACGTCGCCGAGATGTTCGTTGGCGAGGTCGAGTTGGGCCGACGCGCCGGTGAGGCTGTAGGTGCGGGTGGCGAGTTGGGCCTGAGCGCACGCTTCGGCGAGGTGCGAGCTGATTTGCGCCTGGGGGGCGACCGCGCGAGAGAGAAAGGCGGCGCCGGCGGCGGCTTGGCGCATTTTCCACGCGGCGAACCCGCCGAGCGCGAGGGTGATGCCGAGGAGCAGGGCAAAGCCACTGGAGACTCGTCGGGAGACGGTGAAGGTCATTTTCATGGCGGAGCGGGCACAGACCCGGATGCGGCTTCCCGTTACATCGACTTCCGCCCGACCGGGTTGATCTCGAATGCTGCGCAGATTTTGGCTGTTCCTGACTTTTCCTCGGCAAGACTCGACCGCGGATTCGCAACGCGTGCGGAGGCGGCGCCGGGGCGCGACCGATAGGATGCCTGTCTGTCGTGTCCGCTTCCCCCTCGCACCTGTCGCCTGTCCGTTACACCGCCGCGTATGTGGTGCTGGCGGTCGCATGGGTGGCGGTCACGCAGGTGGGGGCGCAATCGATCGATCATACGGCGGCGGGGCACCTCGTGTGGGAAGTGGCGCACAGCGTGCTGTTCGTCGCGGTGTCGGCGGTGCTCGTGCATGTGTTGCTGCAGCGCATGGCCGCGCTGTCGCAGCGCGCGGAAGCGCGGGTGCGGGCGGAGGAACGGCGCTGGCACCTCG
This sequence comes from Opitutus sp., assembly GCA_013822585.1. Lineage (GTDB taxonomy): Bacteria > Verrucomicrobiota > Verrucomicrobiia > Opitutales > Opitutaceae > Didemnitutus. The sequence continues at coordinate 12,032 of PNKG01000060.1, forward strand.
CGCTCGCCGGCGTCGGCGACGGCATGTGGGACTGGAAAGTGCCGACCGGCGAAGTCGTCTTTTCCGGTCGTTCGCTGGAGATGTTGGGGTATCACGCGGAAGGGGCATCGGCGCCGCAGAGGCGCTGGGCGGACTGGGTGCATCCGGACGATCGCGCCGCCGCGCAGACGGAAATCGAGCGCCACCTGCGTGGCGATACGCCCGTCTATCGGCACGAGCACCGGCTGCGGCGCCGCGACGGAAGCGATTGCTGGGTCCTGGATCGCGGGACGGTGGTCGAGCGCGACGCCGAGGGCCGGGCGCTGCGCATGATCGGCACCCACACCGACATCAGCGCGGACAAGGCGCTCGAGGCGGAAGTCGCCGCGCAGGCGGCGCGTTACCGCATGCTCTTCGAGCAGCATCCGCTTCCGATGTGGGTGTATGAGATCGAGAGCCGCCGCATTCTGGCTGTGAACGATTTTGCGGTGCAGAAATACGGCTACACGCGGGAGCAGTTCCTCGCGATGACGATCCTGGACTTGCGGCCGCCCGAGGAGGTGCCGGCGCTGCTCGAGGAACTGCGGCAGCCGCGCGACGGCTCCCGCGTTTCAGGACCATGGCGCCACCGCACGGCCAGCGGCGAGGAGATGTTCGTCGAAATCGCCGCGCATTCGATCAACTGGGAGGGGCGTTCGGCGCGCCTCGTGGTTGCGCATGACGTGACGGCCGAGCGCAAAGCCGCCCAGGCGCGGGAGGAAAGCGAAGAAAAATTCCGCGGCATCTACGAGACGGCGCACGATGCGATCCTGCTGCTCGACAGCGCCGGTCGCATCACCGACTGCAATCCGCGCACGCTGGAGCTGTTCGCCGCGCCCCCGGGCCGCCTCGTCGGCCGCACGCCGGCCGAACTGTCGCCCGTGGTCCAGCCCGACGGCGAGGAATCCGGCGCCAAGGCCGCGCGGCTGGTCGCAGCGGCGAAGGAACGCGTCCTGCCCAACTTCGAA
>PNKG01000061.1 GCA_013822585.1 Opitutus sp.
GTGATGAGGATGCCGGCCACGGCGTCGCCGCGCACGAACTTCGAGGCGCCGTCCATCGCGCCGTAGAAGTCGGCCTCCTTCTGCACCTTCACGCGGCGGGCGGTGGCGGTGACCTCGTCGATGATGCCGGCGTTCAATTCGGCATCGATGGCCATCTGCTTGCCGGGGAGGGCGTCGAGGGTGAAGCGTGCGCTGACCTCGGCGATGCGTCCGGCGCCCTTCGTGATGACGACGAAATTGATCACCACGAGGATGATGAACACGACGGCGCCGACGATGTAGTTGCCCTGGATGACGAAGTGGCCGAACGACTCGATGATCTCGCCGGCGTAGCCGTGCGCGAGGATCTGGCGCGTGGAGCTGATGTTGAGCGCGAGGCGGAAGAGCGTCAGCGACAGCAGCATCGTCGGGAAGCCCGAGAACTCCGGCGGATCCTTCACGTAGACGATGGCGAGGAGGACGAGGAGCGAGAGCCCGATGTTCAGCGCCAGCAGCACGTCGATGACGAACGGCGGCACCGGGAGCACGAGCAGCAGCACCGTGCCGAAGAGCGCGACGGTGAACAGCAGGTCGGCGCGCTGCAGCAGGCGGGTGATCGTGGCGTTCGAGGAGACGGGCATGGCTCAGGCGGCGGTGGCCCCGGCTCCGGCCGCGCCGGCGAGGCGGCGGGTCTTCAACTGGTGGAAATAGTAGCGGTGGGTGCGGTAGACGACGGCCAGGATCTCGGCCACGGCCTGGTAGAGCTCGGGCGGGATCGCCTCCCCCACCTTGCCCATGGCGAACAGCACGCGCGCCACCGGCTTGTTCTCGACCGTGGGCACGCCGTGCTCGGCCGCAAGGGCCTTGATGCGCTGCGCGAAACGGTTCTCGCCCTTGGCGAGGACGACCGGGGCCTGGTCGACGCCGCGCTCGTATTTCAGCGCGACGGCGAAGTGCGTGGGGTTCGTGACGACGACGTCCGCGGTCGGCACGGCCTCGAGCATCTGTTTCTGGAGCAGGCGGCGGGCCATGCGGCGCATGGCGCCCTTGATGCGGTGGTCGCCCTCGGCGTTCTTGTGCTCATCCTGCACTTCCTGGCGCGTCATCATCAGGTCGCGCGAGGTCTTGAACCTCTCCCAGCCGTAGCTCAGCGCCGCGATCAGGCCGAGCGAGAGCAGCAGGCGGCCGAAGAACGCCGTCGAGGCCTCGCGCAAAAAGGTGCCGAGGTAGGCCGCCTCGACCGGCGCGGTGAAGAGCGGGTCCTCGAGCAGGCCGCGCGCGCCGAGATAGAGCGCGTAGCCGATGGCCAGGACCTTGAGCACGTCGAGTCCGCTGCGCACGAGCGCGGCCTTGGAGAAGATGCGGCCGAAGCCCGCCGCCGGATTCAGCGCCTCGAGTTTGAAGGAGACGGCCTTCGGAGAGACCTGGAAACCGCTCTGCACGCCTCCGGCGAACATCGCCGCGCCGATGCAGGCGAGCATCACCGGCAGCAGTGCGCCGCCGCAGGTCATGACGACCTCGCCCATCAACAGCGGGATCGTGCCCCGATCCACGGCCTGCAGCGGAAAATTCGTGAACATCATCACCGCATACTCCGCAACGCTGCGGGCGCTCTGACTGAGCGTGAAGGCCAGCGCCGCCAGCGCCGCCCCGAGCGTGAGCACGACAGTGAATTCGTGGCTTTTTGCGAACTGTCCCTTCTCCGTGGCCTCGCGCAGCCGCTTCTCGGTCGGTTGCTCTGTCTTTTGGTCGTGGTCGTGGTCTGCCATCGTGGCGGTGTGTCTGCCGTCATTGAGCAACGCCGATGCCAAGCTCCCTGCACCAGCCGCTAACCGCCGTTCATCAGTGCTTTAAACTTATTCTCGCAGGGGTTCGCCCAACCTGGCGGGATCCCCCTGCCGCGCCCCGTTTTCAAGGGGCAAAAAATGCCTGCGCCGATCCGTCCGGGGCACCCGCTCACTTCATCGGCAGGATTTCGAGGATCTCCACCGGAAGATTCGTGAATTCGGCGTAAAGATAGCGCCCGATGAGCGCGCCCGCGCCGGCCAGCAGACCGATTCCCAAGAGGGCCCGCAGAGGAAACGACAGGATGAAAATCTGCATCTTCGGCACGGCACGGCCGAGCACGGAGAAGGCGAGCGTGACCAGGAAGTTCAGGGCGATGAACGGCGCGGCGATGCGGAGCCCGAGTTCGATCACATGCGCGGTGTCGGCAATCACAAGGTCTCCCGCGCCTGCGCCCAGCGCCGGATGACCCGGCGCCGCGAAATGGAAGCTCCTCGCGAAGGCGCTGAGCACCGCAAGGTGGGCGCCGAAGAGGAAGAACAGCAACACGGCCAGCGCGGAGAGAAAGGCCGCGGTGGATTCCGACCCCATTTCCGGAGCGCCGAAGCCCGGCGTCGCCGCGAGGCCGACCTCGGATGAGATCATGCGGCCGGCCATTTCGATGGCCGCAAAGGACATCCGGCCCACGAAACCCATCGCCAGGCCGAGCAGCACCTCGCCGGCCGCGCCGGCGGCCAACTGCCATTGGTTCAACGCGAGATTGGCCGGAGGCACGATGCCGGTCAGCAAGACCGCCAGGCACGCCGCCAGACCGACCCGCAGCACGACTGGCGGCGGACGGAAGGCGAGAGACGGCAGCAGGATGATCACGCCGACCGCCCGCAGGAACACCATCATCCACGTGATGAGGTAGTCGAGGGACATGACGAGTGGCCGGCCGGGATGGCGCGCGTCAGTGCGCGAGTGTCGCCAAGCGCCCGATGATCGTGATGGTGAACTCCGTCAGCGAACGCAGCAGCCACGGTGCAAGCAGCACCAACATGCCTGCGAGCGCCACGAGCTTCGGGGCGAAAGTCAGCGTGTTTTCCTGCATCGACGTGATCGACTGGAACAGGCTGGCGAGGAGGCCGACCACGAGCATCGCGCCGAGGAAAGGTGAGACCACGTAGAGCGCGTAGAGCACCGTGGTCTTGAACAGGTCGATGGCGAGCTCGGGATTCATGCAGGGGGAATCAATACTTTCCCATCAGCCCCCGATCGGCCTGGCGCACGGAGCAGGGGGTCGCCGTTGGAGCTGATAAGCAACATGGGGTCAGAAGCTGAAGCTTTGGACGAGCGACCTCACGATCAGGTGCCAGCCGTCGACGAGGACGAAGAGCAGGAGTTTGAACGGCAGGGAGACGACGTTCGGCGGCATCATCATCATGCCGAGCGACATCAGGATGGACGACACGAGGAAATCGATGATCAGGAAAGGCAGGAAGAGCAGGAAACCCATCTGGAACGCCGTCTGCAGCTCGCTGATGACGAAGGCCGGGATGACGACGCGCATGGGCAGGTCCTTCACCGCGGTCGGCCCGAATCCGCCCAGCTGGAGAAAATACTCGAGGTCGCGCGTGCGGGTCTGCTTCAGCATGAAATCCTTCAGCGGCAGCGACGCGCGGTCGAGCGCGGCGTTCGAGGTGATCTGGCCGGCGAAATACGGCTGCAACGCCTCGTTGTTCACGCGGTCGAAGACCGGGCCCATGATGAAGAACGTCAGGAACAGCGCCAGGCCGACGATGATCTGGTTCGACGGCGCGCTGGGCACGCCGAGGGCGGTGCGCACGAAGCCGAGCACGATCACGATGCGCGCGAAACTCGTCATCAGCAGCACGAGCGAGGGGGCGACCGACAGCAGCGTCATCAGCAGCACGATCTGCACTCCGACGCTCAACTGCGCCGGACGGTCCGTGCCCTCGAGGCTGAGCGAGAAGCGCAGCGGGTCGTTCGCCGCGGCGGCCGTTGCCGTTGCCGCGCCGGTCGTCGGGGGCTCCAATGGGGGCGCCGCGGCCTGCGCGGCGGACTCGGTCGAGGCGAGGCCGAGCAGCGCCGCGACGAGCAGCAGGCGGAAGAACGGGAGCCGTGCGGTCACGAGGCCTCCGCGTCGTCGTCGCCTTCGCCGAGCGGCGTCAGCATCTCGATGCGCCCCGGGCAGACCCCGAGGAGGAATTTCCGGCCGTCGTAATCGGCCACGACGAGGTATTGGCGGTTGCCGAGCGAGCGGGTCTCGGCGATCGCGAGCCTGCGGGCCGCGCCGGCCGCGCCGGCCGGGGAATTCTTCCGCCGCCAGAGCAGCCAGCCGCCCGTGGCGGCGGCGAGCAGCGCAAAGCCGAGGATGGCGGTGTTGGCCTCGCCGCCGGACTTGGCCGGACCGGCGGGTGTGCCGGCCGTCGTCGACGAGCGGGGATAAATGACGTCGGCTTCCTTGGCCTTGTCTTCGGCCGCGGCCATGGCGGCGCATCCGGCGGGAATCGCCAGCAGGGCTGTCAGGCGGATGAAGCGGAGCGTGGCTTTCATGACGGCATCCCTGCGCGCGGCGGGGCGCGTCAGGGCTTCGGGCTGCCGATCAGCTCGGTGATCTTGATGCCGAAGTTGTCTTCGACCACGACGACCTCGCCGTAGGCGACGAGCTTGTCGTTCACGTAGAGCCCGACGGGGTCGCTCGCATGCTGCTGCAGCTGGACCACCGAGCCCGGGGAGAGTTCGAGCACGTCGCGCATCGGCAGCAGGCAGGAGCCGAGTTGCACGGTGACCTTCACCTTCACGTCCAGCACGATATCAAGAGCTTTTTCTTCCATCATGTTTGCCATGGGAAATTTCCTCGGGGGTTAGCGGGATTTTCCGGCTGATCTGCACGGCGACGCGGTCGGAATCGAGTCCGGCGTTGCCGACGAATTTTGCCGTTCCGTTCAAAAGCACGCGGGTTTTCTGCATCAGGTCGGCGGGCATCTCGATGATGTCGCCCACCCGGAGGCTGCTGACCTCGCGCAAGGTCAGTTCAAAGGCTTCCCACTCCGCGCGCACGGGCATGGAGATGTGGTCGTAGGCTTTCTGCCAGGAGGCGCGCTTCTCGACGGTGGTGATGGCGGTGTCCTTCTGGCGGCGCGCCTGCATCTTTTTCACCAGGGGCTCGATCGTGTAATAGGGCACGCCGACCTGCATCTGTTCGGAGCAGTCGCCGAAGTTCACCTCCAGCGTCAGCGCGAGCACGATGGCGTCCTTCGGCGAAGTCTGGAGGAAGCGGCCGTTGTTCTCGTGGCCGATGATGGCCGGGCGGAGATCCTGCTCGGACTTCCACTGGCCGCACCATTCCTCGAGCACGATGACGATGATGTCCTCGAGCAGGGCGACCTCGATCTCGGTCAGGTAGCGCTCGGCCTTCACCGAATGGCCGCGGCCGCCCAGGAGGCGGTCGGCGATGGTGAGGGCGAGGCGGGGATTGATGTCGAGGATGCCGACGCCGACGAGCGGCTCGGCCTTGAAGAGGCAGATGTGCGTGGGGTTCGGCAGCGACTCGGTGAACTTCGAGTAGGTGACGGTCGTGAGCTTGGCCATCTTCAGGCCGAACTCCATGCGCAGGAAGAGCGACAGGCGCGCGCTGAGGTAGCGGATGAAGTCCTCGTGCAGGAGACGCAGGCGGCGGAGCTCGATCTCGGAAAGGAAGACCGGGTTGCGGAAGTCGTAGGCCTCGACTTTGCTGACGGCCTGCGCGTCGCCGCGGCGGCCGTCCGCGCGGATGAGGACGCTCTTCGGCCCCGCCTCGACCGTCGTCTGCGCGAGCAGCCGATCGATCTCGGATTGGTCGAGAAACTCGCTGGCGGGTTTTTGCGGGTCGTCGGCCATGCGCGGGCGCTCACTGGATCACGAAGTCGGAGAAGTAGACCTGCTCGACGAGGCGTTTGCCGAGCGCCTGGTTGTAGGCGGCGACGAGTTTCTCGCGCAGGACGTTCTTGGAGCCGGGCTCCTCGAGGTCGGCGAGGGTGAGGGACGAGAGGACGTTGAGCGTGATGTCGGTCAGCTTGGCCTTCTGGGTCTCGAAGGCGCCCTTGACGCTCTTGCCGCCGATGCCGGTGACGATGAAGCTGGTCTTGAGGTAGCGCGTGCCCATCGTGCCCGCGAGATTCACGACGACGTTGGAAAACTCGTAGTTGCCGGCGCCCTTGGGCTCCTCGGCGCCGCCATGGCCGTTCTTCTTCTCGGGTTTTCCCTCCTCGGCGGCGGGCCCTTCTTCGGCAGCGGCCTCGGCCTTGGCGTGGGGCTCGGCCGGCGGGGCGCCGAGCTTGGCTTGCAGGCGCGGCAGGAGCACAAACTCCGCCACGGCGAAGGTCGCCGCGGGGGCGAGCAGCATGGCGGCAACGGCGGGCAGCCACGCCTTCAACGCGCTTGCCTTGCCGCCGGCCGCGACCTCGGCCGGCGCGGTGGCCGGCGCGGTGTCCTTGCCGGCGGGCGGCGCGGACTCCTTGGGTTCCTTGGCGTCGGGCTTGGCCATGGCGGGCAGAGACGGGAACTGTTCAGCTGCGCTTCAGGTTGACGATGTCCTCGAGCACCGTGTCGGAAACGGTGATGAGGCGGGAGCCGGCCTGGAAACTGCGCTGGGTGGTGATCAGGTCGGAGAATTGGGCGGTGAGGTCGACGTTCGACGATTCGAGCACGCCGGCCTGGACGTAGCCGAGGCCGTCCTCGCCCGGGTCGTTGTTGCCGGCGAGGATGCCGCCGCCCAGGGGACCGGCCGCGGTGAGGCTCGAATAGAGGTTGTTGCCCTCGCGCATGAGCGCCGAGGTGTCGTTGAAGTTCTGGAGCTGGATCCTGTTGTTCGTGCCGGAGGTGCCGTCCGAGAAGAACTCGATGACGTTGCCCTGTCGGTCGATGGAGATGGACTGGAGCTGGGCGCCGACGGGCAGGCTCTGGCCGATCTGGATGTCGCCGACGGCGGCCGGGGGCGAACCCGTCAGACCACGCACGCGCAGGCCGCCCTGGGTGACGAGGTAGCCGTTGTCGTCGATGCGGAACGAGCCGTCGCGGGTCGCGTAGACCGCGCCGCTGGTGGCGTCCTGCACGATGAAGAAGCCGCGGCCGGAAATGCCGAGGTCGGTCGTGACGCCGGTGGTCTGGAGCGCGCCCTGCGAGAAGTTCGTGGTGATCGAGGCCAGTTGCACGCCGGTGCCGATCTGGAGGCCGGGCATGCTGGAGGCGGAGCCGTTCGACGGGGCCGAGCCGCGCATCGTGTTGCTGAAACTCTCGGCGAAGCTCGCGTTCGAGGCCTTGTAAGCCGTGGTGTTGATGTTCGCGATGTTGTTGCCGATGACTTCAAGGCCCTTGCTGAAGGTGCGGAGGGCGCTGACGCCGGAGGTGAGGGTGCCGATGAGTGCCATGGTGGTGCTGGGATGAGTGGAAGGTTGGGGGTCAGGCCGACGGCGGAAGCGTTTCCGTCGTGAGGTTGTTGGCGCTGTTGAGAGTGACGACCGGCTCGATGCGCCGGACGGAGGCGAGCGGGTATTCCTTTTCGCCGATGGTGATCGTGAGCCCCGCCTCGGTGTTGTTCACGGCGGTCACGAGGCCGGTGAGGGGCTTGCCGGCATCGTCCTCGACGGTGACGTTGCGCCCGAGATAGCTGTTGCCCATCAGGAGCTGCTGGTCGGCGCGGAGGCGAGCCAGCTCGCGGACCATGCCCTGGCTCTGCTCGAGGGAGGTGAACTGCGCCATCTGCGCGATGAAAGCCGTGTCTTCAAGGGGCTTCATCGGATCCTGCTGCTGGAATTGGGTGGCGAGGAGTTTCATGAAGTCGGTCGCGTCGAGGGTTTGCTTCGGTTTGCGGGCCGCGACGGCGCCGGTGGAATTGTAGATGTCGGAAAAACCGACTTGGGCGGAAGTGGCGCTGGTGATGGGCATGGGGTCAGGCGACGGCGGAAAGGCGGTGGGTGGCGGGGAGCACGAGAGGCGCAACGTCGGCGGATGGCTCCGGGGCCTGCGGCGCGGCGGAGAAGGAGCGTCCGACGCTGCCGAAAACCTCGGCCTGGGCGCGGAACTGCTGCTGCGCGTGCTGGTGGTGCGAAGAGGAGGACTGGCCGTGGGAGAACGGGCTGCTTCCCTGCCCTGATGAGGAAGACGGCATGATCACCGGATCGAGGTAGCGCACCGTGGCATCGCTGCGGGCGGTGACCGCGCGCCACTCCTGCGCAAGCGCACTCCGCAGCTCGGCGGAATCGGTCAGGAATTCCGTGTGCACCCCGCCGTTGCGCAATTCGACGCGCACGGAGAGATCCTCGCCACCGACCTTGAAGCGCAGTTGGACCGACGGCACCGGTTGCAGACGCGAAGCGGCCTGGGCCTCGACGACATCCGTCACGGTCTCGACCGCGCGATGCGCCAGCCCCCCCACGGGAGGGGTGGACAGGGGCGCGGGCTCCGCCGCGGCGATCTTCTCGACCAGTGCCGCGACCGGCACGGCCGCGTGCACGGTGGCGATCGGAGCGGGCGAAACGGGTGGCATGGCGTGGTCGTCTTGAGCAACGCCGATGCCAGCTTCCACGCGGGCCGGTGTAACTGCCGGCTTGGCAGAGGATAGAAAGTTTTTTTCGGACGCACTTTTCCCCGCAATAAAATCCTCCCGCACCTCGAAGCCAGGAGCGGCATTTTTTTCCGGCCGCGCGATGGAGGCGGGCAACACGACGGTGGGCGCGGGCCGGGGCTCTTGCCTCGCCAACACGGAGACCGCCACCTGCGTGCCGTCGGCCAGCTTGATCTCGGCCAGAAGGGTTGAGGGACTTTGTTCTGCCAGCGGCAGCTGCCTTGCGGCGGGGTTCTCCGCCCGCGCGGACTGCGGCCGGGCAAATTTCTCCGGCACCAAGGCGGCGGCCACCTCGGCCAGCGACAGCGGACCGTCGGCCGCCAGCGGGAGTTCAACTTGCGCCGGACCGACGGCAGGATGTTTGAGTGTGATCACCATCGTCGGGTTGCCGCTGGTGGCGGAGGACTCTTGAGCCCCTGTCGGCAAAGCGTCATTCGCGCCGCTCCCGACGGCCCAGGGTGCCTCGGGGAGCCGCGGCAAGGGCGCCGTCGGGTGGGCGAGCAACGGGAACACCAAGGCGAGAGCCGCCTCGATCCGGCTGCGCTCGGGCGCAACCCCTGAATCCGTCTCGGACGAAACGGACTCAGGCCAAACCACCTCCGCCACCGGCGCCGCCGCACCGGCCACCGCCTGGGCTTCGCCACCCTCTGGTTCGCCGGAGCGCGCAGGCGCGGCCTCGGACGGGTGGTTCACCAAGGGCCGGACAGCGGTGGGATTCGCCAGGACCCGCAGCGATACCGACACCACCGATGGGTGGAGAGCGATTGCAGCCGGGACGGCTGGCAAAGTCGGGCTGCCGGGCGCCGGTATCGGCGCAGGTGGGGACGCGGGGGCGGACGCGAGGACCGGATCTGCCACCGGAGTCGTTTCGGCGACCGTCGGTGTGACAGGCGCCATCGGCCAACCCGGACTCGCCGGCAACGGGATGGGCGTGGCGTTTGCGCCGGTTCCGATATTGGCGCCGAGCACTTGGGCGAAATCGAGCTGACCCGTCGGCGGGGTCGCGGTTTCACCGGCGAGTATCGTGGTGGCCACGGCGGCCGCCGCGTCGAGCAACGCGGAGGGCATGCCCGCGACAAACACGCCGCCGAGCGGCGATTCGGGAGGATTCGAGGGAAGGGAAGTCGTCATGCATGGTCTTCCCTCCTTGGAATGGCGCGCACCGTCCTTGGCGCGCGGTTGGGAAAATCAGGATGCGGCGGGCTTGGCGGATTTCATCAAGCGCAGTTTCTCGGAAAGCAGGGCCACGCGCTTCGCCAGCGTGCCGTCGGCGCCGGCGGTCCGGCTCATCTCCTCGAAGATGGGGCTGACCGTGTCGGGCTTCATCAGCGCGAGGATCTTGACGGCGGTGACGTCGTCGAGTTCGCGGATGATCGCCACGGCGGCGCGCGGCGTGAGATTGGCGTAGGTCGTGGCGAGGATCTTCAGGTTCTTCGCCTCGTCGACGTTGATTTCGATGACCCGGTCGGAGATTTCCTTCTTCATGCGCTCGAGCTCGACGCGGATTTTGTCGAGTTCCTCGCGCTCGGCGGTGAGGCGGGCGCCGCGGAGGTCGAGCTGCTCCGAGAGTTTGCGCAGCCGCTCCTTTTCGCCCTTCAACTCGGAAGCGAGGTTGTCGATCTCGATGGTCCAGAAATCCCAGCCCTGGGCCTTCTGCTTGGTGGCCACGGCGGCGCGGGCGGCCACGGCCTGGGCCACCATCCGCTCGCCGGCGCGCCAGAACCAGGCGAGGCCGGCGGCCAGGCCGAAGACGAGGCCGATCGTGGCGACGAACGCAGGGTTGTGAGCGACTTTGGTCATGAGAAGACGGGGCGGCGCGCGGAGCGGTAGCCGGCGAAGTCGTCGAGCGCGGCCTGCTCGGCGCGGTTGGAATCGGCGCGGTGCTGCACGCGGGCCTTCTCCTCGAGTCGCTGGACGACCTTCAGTTGCCGGTTGGCCTCGAGATACTCCTCGCGCTTCCGCTGCATCGCGGCCTTGGCCTCGAACATGGCCCGCTCGGCCTGCACCTCTTCCTCGCACTCGGCGCGGTAAGCGCGGAACGACGCGGCGGCGTCGGCCGCCAAGTAGGTGCCGCCGCGCCCCTCGAAGAGGACCGCCGCCAGCTCGGCGACCCGCGCGCGCGTCGCGGCGAGGCGTTCTTCGGCTTGCACATAGGCATGGACGGAGGCGGCGAACGCCTCCCGGGCGCGCAGCTCGCGATGCGCGCGAAGAACGGCCACGGGCCGCAGGGGGAAACGGAAACGTTTCATGGCACGAGGATCTTTCTGAGCAGGTTGAAGGATTCCGCGCGGGGCGTGTGCTCATGCACACCCTGGCGGAGAAATTTGCGGAACGGCTCGTGCAACGCGATGGCCTGGTCGAGTGCGGCGTTGGCGCCCTTCTGGTAGGCGCCGATGGAGATGAGGTCCTCGTTCTTGCGGTAGAGCGCGAGATGCTCGCGCGCGCGGGCGGCGAGGTCGACCTCGTCGGGCGCGCAGATGTCGCGGGTGAGCCGGCTCACGCTCTCGAGCACGTCGACCGCCGGGTAATGGTTGAAATGCGCGAGCTGGCGCGAGAGCACGAGGTGGCCGTCGAGGATGCCGCGCACGGCGTCGGCCACGGGCTCGTTCATGTCGTCGCCCTCGACCAGCACGGTGTAGAGCGCGGTGATGGCGCCCGTCTCGCCCGCGCCGGAGCGCTCGAGCAGCCGCGGCAGCAGCGCGAAAACCGAGGGCGTGTAGCCGCGCGTGGCCGGCGGCTCGCCGATGGCGAGGCCGATCTCGCGCTGCGCCATGGCAAAGCGCGTGACCGAGTCCATCAGCAGCATCACGTTCCTGCCCTCGTCGCGGTAGGCCTCGGCGATGGCCGTGGCGGTGAAGGCCGCGCGCAGGCGCAGCGGCGCGGGCGTGTCGGAAGTGGCGACGACCACGACGGAGCGCTTCAGGCCCTCGGAGCCGAGGTCCTTCTCGATGAACTCGCGGACCTCGCGGCCGCGCTCGCCCACGAGCGCGACGACGACGACGTCGGCCGAGCAGCCGCGCGCGATCATGCCGAGCAAAGTGGACTTGCCCACGCCGGAGCCGGCAAAGAGGCCGAGGCGCTGGCCGCGGCCGACCGGGGTGAAGGTGTCGAGCACGCGCACGCCGGTGGCCAGCGGATCCCTGATGCGCTGGCGACGGAGCGGATGAGGCGGAGCCTGCTCGCGATCGGCGCGGTCGACCGGCACGAGGCCGAGGCCGTCGAAGGGCCGGCCGAGCGCGTCGAGCACGCGGCCGAGCAACTCGGGGCCGGGGCGCGGCAGCGCCGGGCGGTCCGCGGCGGCGACCTCGCAGCCGACATGGAGCCCGGAGGTGTCGCCGAGGGGCATGAGCAGCACGCGGTGCTCGCGGAAGCCGACCACCTCGGCGCGGACGGTGAAATCGGTGCGCGGCGAACGGACGTTGCAAAGCTCGCCGAGGCCGACGTTCGGGCCCTCGGATTCGATGATGAGCCCCTGCACGCCCGTCACGGCGCCGACGCGCTGGACGGCGGGCACGTGCCGCACCTGGGTGCGGAGGACCTCGACGAGCGGCACGACGACGGCGTTCATCCCCGTTCCTCCGTGTTTCTGGTGTAACCTATTGGGTTACAAACCACGCTGACGCTCCGAGTGGCGCGAGTGAGGCTGTAACCTATTAGGTTACAACCGGGCGGAGTCTGGCGGGGGGGGGTCATGCGCCGGTGAGGCTGTGGGTGAGCGACTGGAGCTTGGTGGAGAGGCGGGCGTCGGTGAGGCCGAAGCGGGAACGCACGACGCAATCGCCGCGGGTCAGGCTGGCGTCGGTGCGGACGCGCAGCGCGGGGTAGCGCTGGAGCCAGTCGGGGTTGAGCGACTGCAGGAGCGCGGCATCGGGGGGGCTGAGGGAGAGCTCGAGGCCCTCGCGCTCGGGGAAGAGTTGTTCCAGCGCCTCGCGGCAGAGCCGCTCGACCGTCTCGGGCGGCGGCTCGTAACCGGCGAGGAGGCGGTGGGCGATGTCGACGGCGAGGCCGGGCAGCGCGTCGCGGATCTGTGCGACCAGCTCGGGCTCGAGGGCGGAGAGTTTCTTGAGCACGCTGTCGCTCAGCTGCTCCATGTCGTGCCGGAACTCGACCATCTGCTGGTCGGCGGCCTCGCGGGCGGAATCCACACCCTGCCGGTAGGCCTCCTGCACCCGGGCCGCCACCTCGGCTTCGGTGAGCATCCGGCCCTGCCCGGGCAGCACGGCCCCGGCAAGCGGACGGTCGAAGGCGACGAGTTTGATGTAAGCCATCTCAGGATTTGCGGTTCTGGATTTTCGGTTTCCGACCGGCCAAGGCGCGGCGGAGCCCCGGGGGCGCGACCGCGCGGGCCGCCGGTTTCGCGACGACGGAGTCGAACTCGAAGCTGCGCATGATGGCGCGGAGGGCCTGGGCGGTGGGACTGAGCGGGGCGGCGGCGTGCATGACGGTCAGGCGACGAGGGCTTGGGATTCGGAATCGAGGGAGATCTGCCCTTCC
>PNKG01000062.1 GCA_013822585.1 Opitutus sp.
GGTGCGGTCGATGGCGCCGAGCAGCGAGGCGTCGCGCGTGCCGCGGATGGACTGGAAAATCTCGAGGTTGCGCAGCGTGGCGGGATCGAGCAGCAGCGTGTGGACGCTGCGGTATTCCTGGAGCGAGCGGAGGTTCTCGGGCTTGGCGCAGAGATTTTCCGTCGCGTAATGGACGACCGCGCCGGCGGCGCCGAGCGCGGGGTGGCTGTGCGCAAGGCCGAAGCCCTGGAGATTCAGCACGCCGAGCGCGTCCATCACGGTCTGGGCGCCCCCCGCGACGTCGAAATGGTAGCCGGGCAGCTCGGTGATGAGGCGTTCCGCGCAGAAGTGCCGGAGGTTGTGCGTGACGTGGTCCTCGTGCGGCGCGGCCTTCCATTTCTCCAGGTCGCCTTCGATCAGCACCAGCTCCGCCGGGTCGAGCGCGGTGAGGACGGGGAGAAGGTTTTCGGGGCGCGCGTCGGTCGCGACGCGGAACTCGCCCGTCGAGACATCGAGCCACGCGGCGTGGAGGCCGTGCTTGTTCAGTCCGAGCGCGCAGAGGTAGTGGTTCTTCGCGGCGTCGAGCTGGTTGGCGGAGAGGGTGGTGCCGGGCGAGAGGATGCGCGTGAGCTGGCGCTTCACGAGCTTGCCGGTCTTGGCCGGCTCGGCCTGGTCGCAGATCGCGACCTTTTTGCCGGCGGCGAGGAGCTTGGTGACGTAGTTGTCCGCGGCGTGGAAGGGGATGCCTGCCATCGGATAATCCTGCCGCTTGGTCAGCGTGATGCCGAGCAGCCGGGCGCCGATCTCGGCGTCCTCGAAAAACATCTCGTAGAAGTCGCCGAGCCGGAAGAGCAGCAGGGTGTTCGCCGGGAGGCCGCGTTTGACCTCGAAATACTGCTGCATCATCGGGGTGAGCTTTTCGGACATGAAGCCAGAAGTCAGAGGTCAGACGTGAGAGGCCAGCAAGGCAAAATCGCGAATGGACTGGCCATCCGCGAAGGAGCCGATGCATTGGGCCGGCATGTCGACCGTTGAGCTGTTTTCCACGGACTTGGGCGGCGCCGGCAAGCCGCCGTTGCTCGTGCTGCACGGGCTGCTCGGCTCCTCGCGCAACTGGCAGACGACCGGGCGCGACCTGGCGGGGCATTTCCACGTCTTCGCCCTCGACGCGCGCAACCACGGCCGTTCGCCGCACGCCCCCGAAATGACGGTCGAGGTGATGGTGGCCGACACGCTGGCCTGGATGGACGGGCGCGGGCTCGCGCGGGCCGTCATCGTCGGACACAGCATGGGCGGGCGCACCGCGATGGCGCTCGCCTGCCGGCACCCGGAGCGCGTGGCGCGACTGGTCGTGGTCGACGTGGCGCCGCGCGCCTACGGCTGGCAGGGGCGCCGCGCCGAGTTGGCCGCGATGAACGAGCTGAATCTCGACAGCCTGCGGTCGCGGCAGGAGGCGGAGCTGCGCTTCGAGGCGCGCGTGCCCGAGCTCGGCCTGCGGAAATTTCTGACGACGAATCTCGCGCGTGGCGATGACGGGCGCTGGCAGTGGCAGGTGAACCTGCCCGTGCTCACGGCCTCGTTGCCCGCCCTGGAGAAGGGCGCGCTCGGGCCCGGCGACCGCTTCGACGGGCCGGCGCTGTTCATCGTCGGCGGGCGCTCGCGTTACGTCGAGGAGGCGGACCACACCGTCATCCGCGGCCATTTCCCCGCGGCCCGCATCACCGTCATTCCCGAGGCGGGGCACAATCCGCACATGGATTCGCGCGAAGCCTTCGTGCGCGCGGTGCTGGGGTAGCGCAGGCTTCCAGCCTGCATCTGCCAGAAGCAGGCGAGGACGCCTGCGCCACCTCAAACCTCCGGGGCGAGCGGCACGGCGCGGCCCTCGGCCACGGCATCGCGGCTGCGCTGCGCATGCGGCAGCCAGGAGCGGCGCTTCCAGCGGACGTAGACGATCAGGCCGCGCGCCCATTCCTCGAGCAGCATGACGGTCCAGATGCCGGTGAGACCCCAGCCGAGCTTCACGCCCACAAGCCAGCAGAGCGGCACGCTGACGAGCCATTGGGAGAAGGCCGCGATGGTCACCGGAAACCGCGCGTCGCCGGTGGCGCGGAGCGCGTTGATCACGACGATGTTCAGGACGCGGCCCGGCTCGTAGACCACCGCCATGCGCAGCAGCAGGGCGCCGGCCGCGATGATCTCCGGCTTGTGCGAGAAGAGATCGAGGAGTTGCGCGGCGAACACCGCCACAAGCACGCTCAGGCCGCCGGCGATGGCGAAGCCGAGTTTCACGCTCCGGAGCACCTCGCGGTAGGCGCTCTCGAAATCGCCGGCGCCGATCATGCGTCCGATGTAGATCTCGGTGCCGAGGCCCAGTGCGACGGTGAAAAGGATGACGAGCAGGGTCACCTGCCGCGTGTAGGTCAGCGCGGCGAGGCTGTCGGCCCCGAGATGCGCCACGAAGCTCGTGATGACCATCAGCGAGACCCAGTAGCTCATGTGCTCGCCCGCGGCGGGCAGGCCGATGTGCAGGATGCGGCGCACGCGGTCGAGCCTCACGTCGACAAAGTCGCGCGCCCGCAGCATGAGCTTCAGCCGGCGGTCGAGGAGTGCCCACAGGGCGATGCTGGCCAGCACGCGGCTGAAGACGCTGGCGAGCGCCACGCCGGTCACGCCCATCTTCGGGGCGCCGAACAGGCCGAAGAGCAGCACGCAGCTGACGGCGACATTGACGATGTTCTGGCCCGCGGTGACGACCATCGCGTCGCGCGTATGGCCGTGGGCGCGCAGCGAGGCGCCGAGCGCGGTGTTCATCGCCTCCATGAAGAGCGTGCCGCCCATCAGGGTGAGGAACGGCCGCGCGTGGAGCATCAATTCCTCGGGCAGCTGCATGAGGCGCAGCAGCGGCGTCGCGCAGGTGAAGGCGACCAGGCTGACGACCAGGCCGATCCAGGTGTTCACCGCGATGGCGGTCGTCACGATCTTCTCCGCGCCCCTGGGGTCGCCGCCGCCGACATGGTGGGTGATGACGACGCTCGCGCCGATGCCGATGAAGTTGAAGCAGATCAGCGCCAGCACGACGAACTGATT
Source organism: Opitutus sp. (assembly GCA_013822585.1). Lineage (GTDB taxonomy): Bacteria > Verrucomicrobiota > Verrucomicrobiia > Opitutales > Opitutaceae > Didemnitutus. Next base: position 3,067 of record PNKG01000062.1, read on the forward strand.
GGCCACGCCGAGCGCCGCCACCGCGCCGTCCGAGACGTGCGACACCATGAGGGTGTCCACGACGCCGATCAGGATGCGCAACGCCTGCTCAATGAAGATCGGCCAGGCGATCGCGAGCAGGGTGGGGGCCTTGGTGTCGTTCGGTTTCATCCGCGGAAAACGACCAATCAATCCCGGCCGCCCGCCAAGCAAGGGGAATTCCTGTCAAACGCCGGACCGAAAGGCGAAGCTGCGTCTCAGCGGCGCGACCAGAGGCGCAGCGAGTTGAGCAGGAAGTGCTCGAACGCGGCGGCTTCGTTCAGGTTCAGGCGGAGCAGGGCGACGTCCTTCTCGAGCCGGGCCACGGCGGCGACGAGGGCGCGGCGGGCGTTCACATCGCCCGAGTCCAGGCGTTTCTCGCCGAATTCCCGGGTGGCGTGCTCGATCTCGGCGAAGAGTTTCAGGCGGATGCCGTTGGTGATGCCGGTCTGGATGGCGTCGACCTCGTCGTCGGCGAGATCGGGCGGCAGCTTCTCCTTCTGCTGCAGCCAGGCCTGCCCGGTGGCGGCGGAGAGGACGGCGTTGAAGCGCGTGACGAGGCCGTAGAGGCCCATGACCTGGTCGGCGACGGCGCGCTTTTCGGTGACGCCGTCCGCGGCGCGGCCGAGCCAGGCGGCGTAATCGGCGCGCGTCTGCCGCCACTTCTCCTGCGTGGCCGGCTCGCAGTCGGCGAGGGCGGTGGCGCCGGAGTCGGTGAAGCGGAAGTGCAGGCAGCGGCTCCGGATGGTCGTGAGCAGCGAGTAGGGGCGGGGGGTGAGCAGCAGGATGGTGGTGCTGGCCGGCGGCTCCTCGAGGGTTTTCAGGAAGATGTTGGCCGCTTGGACGTTCATCCGATCGGCCTCGTAGATCACGGCGACCTTGCGGTGCGAGAGCTGCGGGGAGACCTGGATCCGGCCGATCAGGCCGCGCGTGGCGTCGACGCCGATCTGGCGGGTCTTGCCGGCGGGGCGGAGGGCGAAGAAATCCGGGTGCTGTTTCGGCGGGAAGTGCTGGCTGGGCCGGCGCGGGTCGTTGAGCAGGCGGTCGGCGATGGCGTGGGCGACGCTGGCCAGGGTGCCGAGGTTTTCGCCGTGCAGCAGCAGGCTGTGGGCCAGGCGCTGGCGCTCGAGGGCGCGCTCGATCACGGCGACGGTGGGCGTGCCGGCGAGCGTCTCGGGCCAGGGCGCGGGGGCGGGGGACATGGGCGCTCAGGCCTTTTCGAAGCCGAGGCGCAGCTGCACGGCGCCCCAGATCTGCTCTGCCAACGCATTGGCCGGTTGCGTGCCGTCGATCACGACGACGCGCTCCGGCCACTGGCGGGCGAGGAGCAGGTAGCCCTCGCGCACCTTGTGGTAGAACTCGATGTTCTCGCGCTCCATGCGGTCGGGCAGGTCGGACGCGCGCTGGCGGACGCGCTGGAGGCTGATCTCGGTCGGCACATCGAGCACGAGGGTGAGGTGAGGCATGACGTTGCCGACGGCGAAGCGGTTGATCTGGTTGACCGGATCGGGCGCGAGGTTGCGCGCGACGCCCTGGTAGACGGTCGAGGAGTCGAGATACCGGTCGCTCAACACGACGGCGCCGCGCAGCAGGGCGGGGGCGATGACCTCGCGCACGAGCTGGGCGCGGGCGGCGGTGAAGAGGAGGAGCTCGGTCTCCGGGCACATTTCGTCGCCGCGGTGGTTATGGATGAGAATGTTCCGGATCTGTTCGCCGATCTCGGTGCCGCCCGGCTCGCGCGTGGCCACGACCTCGCGGCCGAGCTTCTGGAGGTGCTCGGCGAGGCGGGCGATCTGGGTGGACTTGCCGGAGCCTTCGGAGCCTTCGAACGAGATGAGTTTGCCGGCGGGCTTGATCTTGTTGGGCATGGGAAAGGGAAACGCCGCCACGAAACCGCCGCGTACGGGCCGGAGCAACCAGATTTGCGCGCGCCCGCGGCGAGGAAACCCCTTGATTGCGCCCGCGAATCGCGCCAACACTCGCGCGCATGTTCAGCCTCGCCACGGCGCCGCTTTTCCTCGCCACCACGAACATCGTGGAAGTCTTCCTGCGCTGCGATCCCGTCGGCCAGGTCATCACGATAATCCTGATCATCTTCAGCATCTTCGCCTGGTCGGTGATGCTCGGGAAGAACGCCGAGCTGAACAAGCTGCGCCTGCGCAACCACCAGTTCGAGCAGCGCCTGCGGGAGGAGCGCAAACTCCTCGACCTGCCCGACGCCATGCGCAACTTCCGCATCGTGCCCTACGCCGACCTCTTCGCCGACGCGGTGGAGAACTACTGGCGCGCGGCCGCCATCGGCAAGGAGAAGGACGACGACTCGCTCCACGCCCGCCTCGAGCACGCCGAGAACGCCATCGCCCGCGCGCTCGCGCGCCAGGTGCTGCGTTACGAGGAAAACATGGTCTGGCTCGCGACGATGGTCACGGTCGCCCCGTTCATGGGCCTGCTCGGCACCGTCTGGGGCGTGATGGAGGCGTTCAGCGCCGTGTCCGTGCTGCAGACGGCCAGCATCCAGACGCTCGCCCCGGGCGTCTCCGCCGCGTTGCTCACGACCATCGCCGGCCTGGTGGTTGCGATCCCGTCGGTGGTCGGCTACAATATTCTTCTCAACAAGACCAAGACGCTCACGACCGAGATCGAGAACTACGCGAGCGCGCTCGCCGACCGCATCGAGCTGGAGATGCAGAAATAAGGAGGCGCCGCCATGGCCCGCACTTTCCGCCGCCCCCGCGCCACGCATCCGATCTCGGAGCTGAACGTCACCAACCTCATCGACCTGGCGTTCACGCTGCTGATCATCTTCATGATCGCGACGCCGCTCATCCAACAGGAGCAGACCATCCCGGTGAACCTGCCGGTCGAGTCCAAGAGCGCGCAGACTCGCCCGAACAAGGACGACCGTTTCCAGACCATCACGATCAAGGCCGACGGCACCTGCCTCGTCGGCTCGCAAGCCGTGCCCCTCGCCAATCTCCGCCGCCACCTTGTCACCTACGCCGCCGAGCCCAAACCGCCGGTCTTCCGCATCCGCATGGACGCGAAGGCCACGGCCCAGCAGTTCATCTCCGTGATGGACGCGCTCAAGCAGAACAACCTCTCGCGAGTCACCTTCGACACCCAGGTCGGCTCCTGAGCCGCGCCGATGCGCGCCAATTCCCCCAGCGCACTCTTCGCCTCCGTCTCGCTCCATCTGCTGGCGGCCGCGGTGATCGTGCTGCTGTCGATGCTCATCCAGCGCGCGCAGGAATCGCGGAAACCGCCGGTCATCTTCGATCTCGTCGCCGGCCCGCCGACCTCACCCTTCGAAAAGGAGGCGCCCGCCTCCGGCGTGCCCGACCCCGTGAAGTTCACCGCACCCAAGGTGCAGCCCAAGCGGCAGCCCCAGCCCGTGGAGGAGGAAGAGGAGGACGAGGCGCCGGTCGTGCCATCTCCGGCCAAGCAGCCGGCGAAGTCCAGGGACGACGCCAAGAAACCAGCCAAGGATGCGCCGCCCAAGATGAGTTACGACGAGTTCAAGAAGAAGCACGGCGAGCCCAAGGTCTCGAAATCCACCACGCCGCGCACCGGCGCCAAGGCGCCACGAATCGACACAAAGGGCATCACGGGCGGCGTGAAGGGCGGCTCGACCGCCAACAACCGCGGCGGCGGTGGCGGCACGGCCCTGACGCGCGAGGATATGGCCGAGATGGACATTTACATCACCGGCCTGAAGAACCGCCTCCGGGCCGCCTACGATGAACTCAAGCCCCAGGGGCTCGGCGACACCCTGAGCGCCGAGGTCGAGTTCTTCATCGCCGCCAACGGCGAGATCGGCGATGTCCGCATCGTCCGCTCGTCGGGCAACGCCGAGTTCGACGACTCGGTGCGCGAGGCCTTCCGGCGCATCACGCTGATGGGCATGCGGCCGGACAGGAAAAGCGACTCGTTCCGCCTGACTTTCCGGATGCGCGAAGAGGACTGAGCAGGCGGGGCCGGAGCGGGTTCAAAAAGTCCTTGCGTTCGCCGTTCAAAACCTACTTTTAGGCCCTTCGCCTTTGTTCTTTACGGGCTCGTAGCTCAGTTGGAAGAGCGCCTCAATGGCATTGAGGAGGTCGTCAGTTCGAATCTGATCGGGTCCACCAATTTTTAAGCTGCCCCCTGGTGGGGCGGCTTTCGCTTAGTTCGGGCCGTGATAGACAGTCGGCGGCGGCGGCGGTTCACCACCCTGCCCAACGCCCTTGGCTTGCTCGAGGAGGACGCGGCGATTCCAGTCGGCCCAGTAGGCGGCTTCCTGCTCCCGCCGGAGGAGTTGCCGGTATTCCGCATCCCCGGCGAAGAAGATGAAGAGGAACAGCACCGCCAGCAGGTAAGCGTGCAGGAAATAGACGGCGCCGAGCGCGAGCAGCGGAGCTGCGATCCGGGCGATGAGCAGCGCGCGGCGCGTGGCCTTCAGGTAGTCCATCTTGCGCGCGAGCATCGCCCGGAGAATGCGGCCGCCGTCCATCGGAAAGACGGGCAGGAGATTGAAGGCGCCCATGAGCAGGTTGCCGGCGGTGAGCTCGATCAGGGTCGTCTCCAGGCCGTAGCGTGGCACGGCCTGTTCCGACCACAGGTCGCTCCAGATGAGCGGAAGCAGCACGACCACGAGCACGAAGTTGACCGCCGGTCCGGCCGCGGTGATGAGCAGCTCGGCGCGCGGCTGGCGCGGGATGCGGTCGAACTCGGCCATGCCGCCGATCGGCATGAGCAGGATCCGCGGCACGCGCACCCCGTAGCGGCGGGCGGTGAGCGAATGGCCCAGTTCGTGCATCACGACGCAGGCAAAGAACAGCACGATCAACAACATGCTCCAGCCCGCGCCCAGCCAGCCGCCCTCCAGCCAGCCCTCGTAGCCGAAATACGCGAGCAGCAGCAGGAAGCTCACGTGCACGGCGAGCTGTATGCCGAAGATGCGAAACAGATTAATTGACCACCCCAACATCGGCCCTAAGTAGAACCACCCCGGGGCAAAGCGCTAACCCAATCCTCATGTCCACCGAACTTCCCGCTCCGACCATCCTCGTCATCGACGACGACACCGAGGTGCGCTACTCGCTCAACCGCGTGCTCAGCTCGCAGCGTTACCGCGTGCAGGAGGCGCCCAGCGGGGAGGAGGGGGTCGCCGCCGTGAAGAAGCAGGCGCCGGACGTCGTGTTGCTCGACAACCGGATGACCGGCATGACCGGCCTCGAGACGCTGCAGCACATCCGCGCGGCGAACCCGCGGCAGCTTGTGATCTTCATGACCGCCTACGGCACGGCGCAGACCGCGATCGAGGCGATGAAATACGGTGCCTACGATTATGTCGTGAAGCCCTTCGACCCGCCGAAACTGCTGGCGCTGGTCGAGAGCGCCCTGCGCACCCAGGCCGACAGCAAATCCGCGAGCAGCTACCAGCCGGTCGTCAATTCCGACGAGCACAAGGAGGGCATCGTCGGCACTTCGCCGGCGATGCAGGAAGTGTTCAAAGCCATCGGCCAGTTCGCCGCCTCGGACGCCTCGGTGATGATCACCGGCGAGTCCGGCACGGGCAAGGAACTCGTCGCCCGCGCCATCCACCGGCATTCGCACCGCGCCGCCAAGGCCTTCGTGGCGGTCAACTGCGCGGCCATCCCCGAGAACCTGATCGAGAGCGAGCTCTTCGGCCACGAGCGCGGCTCGTTCACCGGCGCGACGGCGCAGCGGCTCGGCAAATTCGAGGTCTGCGACGGCGGCACCATCTTCCTCGACGAGATCGGCGACATGACGCCGACCACGCAGACGAAGATCCTCCGTGTGCTGCAAGAGGGTGAGATCCAGCGCGTGGGCGGCAGCGAGACGATCAAGGTCAACGTCCGCGTCGTCGCCGCCACCAACAAGAACCTCGAGGCGCTGGTGAAGGAGAAGAAATTCCGCGAGGACCTCTATTACCGGCTCAACGTCGTGCGCGTGAAGCTGCCGCCGCTGCGCGCCCGGGTGGAGGACATCCCGCAGATCGTCGATTTCTTCCTGCAGGGTCTCTTCAAGGCGAAGAAGACGAAGGTGCGCAAGGTGTCGCCCGAGGCGCTCGCCTTGCTGTGCCGCTACCGCTGGACGGGCAACGTGCGGGAGCTGGAGAATGTCGTCTACCGCAGCGCCGTCGCCGCCACGGGCGATGCCATCCTGCCGCGCGACCTGCCCGACGAGGTGCGCAGCGCCGGCGAAAAGGAGGACGAGTCCGCCGGCCGGGCCGCGACAACTTCGGACACCCCCGTGTCCGCCCCCGTGTCGATCGAGGAACTCGCCGCCCAGCTGGTCGCCGCCGTGGCCGCGGCCCATCCCGGCGCCGAGCGCGAAACGCTCGCCGCGCTCCTCGGCGACAGGTTGCCCTCCGCGACGAAGCCCGCGCCGCGCAAGCGCGCGCAGAAAGAGTAGGGTTTGGGAAGTGGGAGGGGCTTTGCGCCCCGACCCATACTCGCGAAGCCGTCGGGGCGCAAAGCCCCTCCCGCCTTTCAGAATCCGAAGACGCCCGCGCGCGTGCGACCGCCGCCTCACTTCCGATCGCCGAAGCCCTTCGGGCATGCCTTGTGCCAGCGCCAAGCGGTCTCGACGATCGGCTCGATGCTCATGAACTTCGGCTGCCAGCCGAGCTCGGTCTTTGCCTTCGTCGCGTCCGCGTAGAGCGCCGGCGGATCGCCGGCCCGGCGCGGGGCGTAGGTGACGGGCACCTCGAGGCCGGTGACTTTCTCCACAGCGGCGACAGCTTCCTTCACCGAAGTCGGCGTGCCGGTGCCGAGGTTGTAGAAAAGCCGCGTGCCGGGCTTGTCCAGCTTCGCGAAGGCCGCGATGTGCGCGCGGCTGAGGTCGTCGACGTGCACGTAGTCGCGCAGGCAGGTGCCGTCGGGCGTGGGGTAATCGGTGCCGAATATCTGCAGCGCCGGCCGGAGGCCCTGGGCGGCGCCGATGGCGAGGGGAATGAGGTGCGTTTCGGGCGCGTGGTCCTCGCCGATGGAGCCGTCCTCGGCCGCGCCGGCGGCGTTGAAATACCGGAAGGCCGCGAAGCTCAGCCCGTGCGAATGAGCGAGAGCCTTGAGCAGGTTTTCGACGTCGAGTTTGGTCTGGCCGTAGGGATTGATCGGCGCTTGGGGCAGGTCCTCGGTGATCGGGAGGCGGGCCGGGATGCCGTAGGTCGCGCAGGTGGAGGAGAAGACGAATTTCCCGACTCCGTGCTTCAGCATTGTCTCGAGCAGCGTGAGCGGGGCCGCGACGTTGTTGCGGTAGTATTTGATCGGATCGGTGACCGATTCGCCCACGTAGCAATAGGCGCCGAAGTGCATCACCACCGCGAAGCGGTGGTCCGCAAAGACGCGCTCGAGCGCGGCGGCATCGCCAAAGTCGATGTCGTGGAACGGCACACGGGGAGCAACGGCGGCGCGGTGCCCGTAGACGAGGTTGTCGACGACGACAGGCTCGTGCCCAGCCGCTTGGAGCTGCCGCACGCAGTGGCTGCCGATGTAGCCGGCCCCGCCGGCGACGAGCACTTTCATGGCCGGAACTTGTATTGAGTTTGCCTTCCGGGTGGCTAGGCAATTCGTTTCATTTTTCCCGTCCGCAGAATGAAGCAGACCCGCATCGTCATCACCGGCATCGGCCTCACCGCCCCGAACGGCAACACGCTGGCCGAGTTCCGCCGCAACCTGCTGAACGGCGTTTCCGGCATCACGACCGTCGACGTCCGCTACATGGGTCGCTGGCCCGCGGGCACGTGCTCCTTCGATCCGTTGAAATACCAGAAGAAGAAGGATGTCCGCATCGGCACGCGGGCGGGCAGCATCAGCGTCTACAGCGCCCGCGAGGCGCTGGCCGACTCCGGAGTGAACCTCGACGCGCGCGACAGGAGCCGGGTCGGCATCTACATCGGCATCACCGAACACGGCAACGTCGAGACGGAGAACGAGGTCTACGCCATCTCCCAGTTCCAATACGACACGAAGTTCTGGACGCACCACCACAACCCCCGCACGGTCGCCAACAACCCGGCGGGCGAGGTGTCGCTCAACCTCGGCGTCACCGGCCCCGCCTACACCATCGGCGCCGCCTGCGCCGCGGGCAACATGGGTCTGATCCACGCCGCGCAGATGCTGCGCTTGGGCGAGGTCGATTTCGCCATCGCCGGCGGCGTCAGCGAAAGCCCGCAGACCTTCGGCATCTTCGCCGGCTTCAAGAGCCAGAACGCCCTCGCCACGCACGCCGACCCGACCAAGGCCAGCCGCCCCTTCGACAAGGCCCGCAACGGCATCGTCATCTCCGAGGGCGGCTGCCTCTACACCATCGAGCGCCTTGAGGATGCCCAGGCCCGCGGCGCCAAGATCTACGGCGAGATCGCCGGCTACTGCGTCAATTCCGACGCCACCGACTACGTCCTGCCCAATCCCGAGCGCCAGGCCGAGTGCGTCCGCAAGGCGCTGGTTCACGCGGGCATGACCGTCGACGACATCGACATCGTCAACACCCACGCCACCTCCACGCCGCAGGGCGATATTCAGGAATGCCAGGCCCTCGCCGCCGTGTTCAAGGATCGCCGCGAGCCGGTCGCCATCAACAACACCAAGAGCTTCATCGGCCACTGCATGGGCGCGGCCGGCGCGCTGGAATTGGCGGGCAACCTCCCAAGCTTCGACGACCTGGTCGTCCACCCGACGATAAACGTGGATGAGCTTGATCCGCAGTGCGATATTCCCGGTCTCGTCATCAACCGGCCGAGGCCCGTTAAACGGGTTGACGCCATCCTGAATAATTCCTTCGGTATGCTCGGAATCAATTCCACCCTCATCATCAAGCGATTCAAAGCCTGACCCTTTCCAAGCCGCACCATGACCAAAGAAACCTGCAAGCAGCTGGTGATCGACATCATCTCCGACATCGCCCCGGATGAGGACCTGTCCAGCATCAAGCCCGACGTCCGCCTCC
>PNKG01000063.1 GCA_013822585.1 Opitutus sp.
GTCAACGTGCAGCTCAAGGCCCGCGCCGTCGGGCTCGAGGCCGAGGATTACCTCAACGACAAGGCACCCGAGGCGCCCGACACCGAGTCCTACCAGACCCTCTCGCTCGACGTGTATGAGATGCAGCGCTTCTGCTCCGAGGCGCAGTTCGAACTGGCCGAGGACGTCGCCCGGAAACTCTACCTGAACGAATACGTCCTGCTGAAGACGCCCGAGGGCAAGACCATGCCCGGCCGCTACTGCGGTCACGGTCTCGTGCGCCGGCTGCGCTTCCCGGAGTTCGTCAAGGCCCCCGGCGGCATCCCCATCCGCCCGCGCAACCTCGAGCAGCAGTTCTTCATGGACGCGCTGATGGACGACTCGGTGTCGCTCATCACCTGCTTCGGCAAGGCCGGCACGGGCAAGACGCTCCTCTCCACCGGCTGCGCGCTCCACCAGATCGCCGATTTCGACAACCCGCGCTACGACGGCCTGTCGATCTCGCGGCCCGTGATCGCGCTCGGCAAGGACATCGGCTTCCTCCCCGGCTCGCTCGAAGAGAAGATGAAACCCTGGCTCCAGCCCTATCACGACGCCCTCGAGGTGCTCATCCCCTCGAAGCCGCCCAAGGAACCGCAGTTCGCCGCGAAGAAGGTCGGCAAAAAGAAAAAGAAGCACGACGAGATGGTGGCGGGCATGACGCTGCCCCAGCCGCAGCACGGCGGCAACGGCAACGGCGCCGTGCCCCCGATGAAGCCCTACGAGCGGCTCATCCGCAGCGGTCTCGTGGAGATCGAGGCCCTCTGCTTCATCCGCGGCCGCTCGATTGCCCGCCGCTTCTTCATCCTCGACGAGGCGCAGCAGCTCACCCCGCACGAGGTGAAGACGGTGATCACCCGCATCTCCGAGGGCTCCAAGATCGTCCTCATCGGCGACCCCGCGCAGATCGACAACCCCTACGTCGACTCGCGCAGCAACGGCCTCGTCTTCTGCTTCAACCGCATGAAGGGCCAGGCCCTGCACGCGCACGTGAAGCTCTCCAAGGGCGAGCGCTCCAAGCTCGCCGAACTCGCCGCCGACTTGCTCTGAACCCGGCCGTGGCGCAGCATGGCGGGCGCACCGCGTCCGCCCCGCCGCCATGCCCGCCCTCGAGAAGTCCGTCGTGCTTGCCGTCACCGGCGCTGTGCGCCTTCTGCTCGGCGCCTACTTTCGCCGCATCGAAGTCTACCACGCCGACCGCGTGCCCGCCGGCCCCGTGCTCTTCGTCGCCAACCACCCCGGCTCGGTCACCGACGCCTTCGTCGTCGGCACCTCCGCGCCGCGCCGCCCGCACTTCCTCGCCACCGCGCAACTCTTCCGCTTCGCCCCGCTCGCCTGGCTGCTCCACCGCGCCGGCATCATCCCGCTCAACCGCCGCGAGGACGACCCCGCCGCCATGCGCAGCGTCGCCGACAGCTTCGGCGCCGCCCATCGCGTGTTCGACGCCGGCGGCGTCGTCGTGATCTTCCCCGAGGGCGTCACCTACGACGACTCGCGCCTGCGCACTCTCAAGTCTGGCGCCGCCCGCCTCGCGCTCGACTACGAGCAGCGGCACGCCGGGCGCGGCGGCCTGCACATCGTGCCGCTCGGTCTCACCTACTCGGCGAAGGAGCGCTTCCGCAGCGACGTGCTCGTCTTCTTCGGCCCGCCCCTTCCCGTCGCCAACTTCCTCCCCCAATACGCCGAACGCCGCAAGGAGTGCATCGCCGGACTCACGGAAAAAATCGCCCGCCGCATGCAGGCGCTCCTCGTGCACGTGCCGCAGATGGAGCGCGAGCACACCGTCGAGGCCGTGAAGCGCCTCTATCTCCCCCGCCTGCGTCTCGGCAACCTCATCATCCAAGGCCCCGTGCCCGCACTCACCGAGGAGGTCGTGCTCACCCACACCATCGCCGACGCCGTCGACTTCGCTTCCCGTGAGATGCCGGAGCACATGGCGGCGTTCCTCGCCCGGCTGCGGCGCTACGAGGGCCTTCTGCGCCGGTTGCACCTTTCCGACGAGGCGGTGGAGGAGCTCGCCTCGCACCGCCGCGCCCTGCCGCGCATCCTCGGCTGGAGCGCCGCCGCGCTCCTGCTCCTGCCCGTCGCCGCCGCGGGCTGGCTGCACTGGCGGCTGCCCACGCAGCTCGTCGAGTCGCTCGCCCGGCGCTTCTCCGACCCGAAAAAGCGCAAGGCCCAGGCGCCGCACGCGCGGATGCTCGCCGGCGCCGTGATCTACGGCGCCGCCTTCGCGCTCTACGTCGGACTCGTCCAACGCTGGCTCGGCTGGCCCGCCTCCGGCTGGTATGCGCTCGCGCTGCCGCTCACGGGATTCGCCGGCCATTACTACCTGAAACAGGCCGCGCTCCTCCTCGGCTCGGCCCGCACGGCCTCGGTGCTCCTGCGCGCGCCGCTCGCCCGCCGCCGCGTGCTGCGGATGCGCGCCGCGCTCATCCGCGACATCGAGCAGGTGCGCCGCGCCTACCGCGCCGTCCTCAAGCCCGGCCTCGAACCCGGCGCCGTGGCCGAGTGAGCGCGGTGGTCAGGGCATTTCTGAAATACTGCAGCCGCCCGGCTCCAGGCAGGGCGGACCGTCCTCGGTGAGCCGCGGCTCGGCGGGGACGCCTCGCCCTGCCGGTTTTCGGCCCCACCAACAATAATAATGCCCTAGTCCAGCAGCGCCCTGATGGACGCCAACTCGGTCGCTTCGTTGGCAGCCATGGTCGAGTCGGAGACGAAAAGGTCGCGACACAAACCAAGAGCGAGTTCGCGCGATTGCCTGGTGCTCAGACGCTGTTTGATGGAATCGAGGAAGGATTTTCGAAAAGCGGCTTCCTCTTTCGCCTTACGGGCCTTGCCGATTGAGCCGCCTTCGTAGACCTCGAACGAGATGCTCCGATCCCAATCCAAGGCAGCTCCGGTGCTGGCAACCATGTGCTTCTCTGAGCGGGCGACGAAATTATCCGCGAACATGCAGTAATTCAACAGATCCACGATTGCTTCCCTCTGCGATTGCTGGAGGCCGTCGTTGCTCGTGCCATCGGTTTCGCGGATGAGTTTCTTGATAGAGGAGGGCATGATCAGGAAGGGATATGCGCGATGCTCTATGATGCGTGCCGAAGGTCAACCCTTCGCGCTATCTCTTTCGGTTTCGGCCTCGGCCGGTTCGCCATTGGCTTCCTCCTCGCCTTCCTCGCCGTCGAGCAGGCTCGGTTCGCCGCGGCGCCGGGCGACCCACTCCATCAGCCCGGCGAAGAGGCCGGTGAACATCAGGTCGCCGAAGAGCGTGTTGCGGAAGAAATAGATCGTCGGGGGGAATTCCGGATGCCCCACGGTCAGCGCCTGCCACCAGCCGGCCAGCGTCTTGGCGTAGAACGGATCGGTGAACCACGACTGCGTGTTCGTGATCACGTAGAACAGCAGCGCGCCGAGCAGGCTGCCGTTGAGCAGCCAGAGCCAGGACTTGCGGCGCGACACCCACCAGCCGAGCCCGAGCGCGAGGGCGAAACAGAAGGTGCGGGCGACAAACCCGGCCACGGACCAGTGGATGCCGTATTCGCGGGCGTAGAAATTGTTGATGTAGACGTCGGAGAGCGCGAGCGCCAGGAACGGCACGGCCCACATCAGGCGGTTGCGGAAATACACCGCGCCGCAGAACGCGATCGCCATCAGGGGCGAGAAGTTCGAGATGCCCAGGTCGACCGTGCCGGCCAGCCGGTAGGCCGTGGCGAGCAGGATGAGCACGAGAGCGAGGCGCATGGGAGGAACTTGTGCGGACTCGGCGGCGGATGACAAGCGCGGCGTCGGTCGCCGCGCGTGGTCATTAGGCGGACGCGGCGGGCGCCCCGGAAATCTGCTGGCCTCGGCCCTCCGCCTCGCGCGCGAGGAGCCAGAGCAGGTCGGAGACGCGGTTGAGATACTGGATGAGCAGCGGCCGCACGGTCCGGCCGTGGGCGGCGAGGCCCACCATGCGGCGTTCGGCGCGCCGGGCGGCCGTGCGGGCGAGGTCCAGCGCGGCGGCGTGGAGATTGGCCCCGGGCGTGGCCCAGCCGTCGGGCTTCGGCTGCCGCGCCTCGATGGCCGAGACGGCGGCGTCGAGCCGCGCGAGGGCGGCGGCATCGATCTTGGCGAATTTCGAGCCGGCGTAACGGGCTGCATCGGCCTCGGCACAGGCGATCTCGCCCATGAAGGCCATCAGCTCCTGCTGGATGCGCTCGAGCTCGGTCTTGTCGCGGCCCTGCGGTTGCGTGGCCTTGGCGAAGCCGAGGGCGGCGTTCAGCTCGTCGAGCGCGCCGACCGCCTCGATCTGCGGGTGGTCCTTCGGCACCCGCTGGCCGTAGAGCAGGGAAGTGGTGCCGTCATCGCCGGTGCGCGTGGCGATGGAGCGGGCGGGACGTGGGGACGGGGCGCTCATGTCACTTCTTCGCCGCCTCGCGGGTCTGTCTCTTCAGCTCCTTGAGCTGCGGCTCGAGTCGCTTCTTGGTCGTGCTGTCCATCCGGTCGATGAAGAGCACGCCGTTCAGGTGGTCGGCCTCGTGCTGGATGCAGCGGGCAAAGAGTCCGTTGCAGCGCAGGGTGTGCGGCGTGCCGTTCTCGTCCTGGTATTTCACCGTGACCTCGTCGGGGCGGAGCACGTCGCCGTTGATGCCGGGGAAAGAGAGGCAGCCCTCCTCGGCCGCGAACTGCGGCTCGGGGACGGCGGTCACGTCGGGGTTCACGATCACCATGGGCATGAACAGCTCCAGCGGCGGGCGGGCGCCGTCGAGTTCCCAGTCGAAATCGCTCCGCGTCTCCCGCAGGTCGACCACGCAGAGCTGGAGGGCCTGGCCGATCTGGTGGGCGGCCAGCCCGATGCCGTGCGCGCGGTGCATCGCGTCGACCATGTCCGCCGCGAGTCCCTGCAAGGCGCGGTCGAAGACCGCCACCTTCGCGCCTTTTTTGCGCAGGACGGGGTCGTTGAAGTGAACAATCGGCGGCGGCATGGGTCGGAAAGAGGCGCAGCGTATTTGCCGGCGCAAGGCCCCGGCAAATAAATTTGTTTCCGCCACCGCCGCGTCCCGCTATGAGAATCGCCATGCACCAGCCCGCCCCCGCCGTGCCATCCCTGTGGATCGGCGGCCTGCTGCTGGGCGCGGTCCTGCTGGCGGTGGCGTGGCTCCTGCCGGCCAACGTCAAGTCGCTCAACCCGGCGCTGCTGCGCGAGGCCGGCCGCGATTCGGCCGGCGCCGCGGCCTTCGCGCGCGAGCTGCTCGCCCTCGACAAGCCCGGTCCGGCCGCGCTCGCGCTCGAGGCGGCCCGCAGCGTGCAGGATCCCCAAGCCGGCGCGGTCGGCGTCATCTTCGACGATTATCAGCGCAAGCACCGCGACATGATCCCCTGGGGCGGGTGGGACGTGGCTCTCGAGCCGCTGCTCGCCGGCCGCAACGCCGCCTCGCCCGCCGAGTCGACCCCGGTGCTGCGATTCCTCGTCACGACCCAGGCGCGCGAGAATCTCCGTAATTACCTCCGCACCTCGCGCCTGCCCGCGGTGCAGACGCTGCTCAAGACCGGCGAGGTGACGCAGACCCAGCGCTTCATCCCGGCCGGCCGCCCCGGCGGGCAGCCGCTCGATGCGGTCATCCTGCTCACGGCCTACCTCTGGCAGCGTGAAAACCTCTCCGGCCCGCTTCAACGCGACGTGCGCGCCCTGGCCGAGACCGCCGTGGCCACCAACCAGCTCGGCGCGCTGGAGGAATTCTACCTCGACCTGCTCACGCTCGGCAAACGCCTCAACTGGGTCCAACTCGCCGAGCTGCTGCGCACGGCCTCGGGCCCGGGCACCGTGGCGCAATTCGCCCACCTCACCCGCGTCGCCCCCGAGCACCTGCCGGTCATCTACACCGCGGCCCTGATGACCAAGTCCGCCGATGCCGTGGCGCGCTACCTCATCACCTTCGGCAAGCCCGGCGCGGAAAACCTCCGCCTCGCGCTCTCCCACGGCGAGGGCGCGGTGAAGCAACTCGTCTCGCGCCAGGCGCCGGTCACGACCACGGCGGGGCCGGAGTTCGAATTCGGCGCGGGCTTCGTGCTCCGCCATCCCGAGCCGGCGCTGCTGCTGAAATACGCGGCGTTCCTCGGCGGGGTGTTCCTGCTCCTGCGCTCGATCGACCTGCGGCTGTTCTTCCCGGCCGAGCGCATGCTGCGCGGCGCCTTCCCCAAGATGGGCAGCGGCCTCCTCGCGGCCATCCTCACCTTCATCTTCTTCGTCTTCTCCGAGCCGTTCCTGCTCAAGGCCGCCGCCGCGACCGAATACCAGATCCGCCTCATCGTGCCGATCCTCGGCCAGGCCGCCGCGGCGGGGCCGGCCAAGATTTCAACCCACCCATCGCCCATGGACATCTCCACCACCCTCTCGATCACCGTCTTCGCCGCACTGCAGGTGGCCGTTTACGTGATCTGCCTCCTCAAGATTTCCGAGATCGACCGGCAGTCGCTGCCCGTGCTGACGAAGCTCAAGCTCATGGAGAACGAGGAGAACCTCTTCGACGGCGGCCTCTACGTCGGCATCGCCGGCACCGCCACCGCCCTCGTGCTCCAGGTGCTCGGCCTGATCGAGGCCAACCTGCTCGCCGCCTACTCGTCGAACCTCTTCGGCATCATCTGCGTCGCGCTGGTGAAAATCCGCCACGTGCGCCCCTACAAGCGCAAGCTCATCATGGAGAGCCAGGCCGGCATCCCCGCGGCCGCCTGACCGGCCCGTGCCGTCATGAACAAGACGCTCCTCCTCATCATCTGCGACTTCCTGCTGCTCAACCTCCTCGCGCTCACCCGCTGGGAGAAGGCCGAGCCGCAACGCGCCCTCGACACGGCCGCGCCCGCCGCCACGTCCGCCGCCGCCTCCCCCGCGGTCAACGCCGACATGGTCGAGCTGATGCGCGTCTCCCTCGAAGACGAACAATCCGCCCGCGACCGGCTCGCCGCCCAGCTCGGCAGCACCCAGGGCACGCTCGTCGAGCGCGAGAAGGCCCTCGCGCAGGCCGAGCAGCAGCGCACCCAGCTCCAGGGCGCCCTCGCCACCACCACCGCCAACGTCAAGGAACTCGAGCGCAAGTATTCCGACGCCACCAACGAGGCCTTCCTCACCAAGGAGCAGCTGGCCAAGATGCAGCGCGAGCTCGAGGAACGCCGCCTGGAGGCCGAACGCCAGAAGGCCGAACTCGCCCGGATGGAGCGCCAGAACGCCGAGGCGCGCCAGCGCATCGAGAACCTCAACGTCGCCGTCCGCGTCGCCGAGCAGGAGAAGCAGCTCCTCGGGCAGAACCTCGAGCAGGCCCGCGCCCAAGTCGAGGTCGAGCGCGCCGAGCGCGCCAAGGTCCAGGAGCAGACCACCGTCCTCGCCCAGGGCGTCGGCCAGCTGGCCGAGCGCTCCACCGAGCTGACCAAGGAGATCCGCGACAACCGCCCGGTGAACCCCAACACGATCTTCGGCGAGTTCCTCGCCAACCGCGTGCAGCTGCAGGTCACCATCCAGAAGCCCGGCCTCTTCAGCCCGAGCTTCCGCGAGCGCGACTCCCAGACCGTGCTCGTTTCCGACGGCGCGCGCGCCTACGCGCTCATGCACATCTCCGACACGCCCTTCGCGTGGAACTGGGAGAACCCGCCCAACTACCAGAAGATCGCCGGCCGCCTGACCTTCGGGGCGACCAACGCGCCGGTCGCCGAGCTGCTCTTCCTCGACCTCGACCCGCGCGTGATTGTCGTGCCCGTGAGCGAGGACCTCGCCGCCCGCCTCGGGGCCAAGATCTACCGCGTCGCCGCCGATCCGTTCAAGTTCCCCGACGTCGTGCTCGTGCGCGCCGAGGACGGCCGCTACGGCGAAACCCAGGTCCGCATCGACGCCGCCCACCGCGGCTACCTGCGCGTGGACAACCGCATTTCGACCCGCCTCTTCGGCGAGATCGCGCCGAAGCGCGGCGACCTCGTCTTCGCCAAGACCGGCGAGATCATCGGCATCATGGTCAACAGCGACTACTGCGCCGTGCTCGGCAACTTCTCCGCCGCCGCCTCGTTCCAGCTCGGCGAAAACATCGCCCAGACCGGCACCGAGGCCGTCTTCCGCTCGCTCAGCGCCCGGCTCACCCGCCTCGGCCCGAAGCTCCAGTAGGCATCGCGCGCCTTCGTGATTGCCGGTCCGGGGCGCCGACCTCTCAATCCGGCCTGTGCTGCCGCCGCTCATCGAGTCGCTCGGATTGACCGATCCGGGCGTCTACCTCTGCCTGTTCCTCGCCGCCTCGCTGCTCATGCTCTGGCGGCTGGAGGCGATGCTCGACCACGGGCTCGAGGGCACGGCGCTCGGCACGCTGGTGATGCCCTACTGCTCGGGGCTGGGGAACCTCCTCTTCGTCTTCATCCTCACGCAGCGCGGCGGCCCGCCGGCGGACGTGCTGACCAACTGCCTCGTGAACAACGTCAGCAACCTCACACTCCTGCTCGGCCTGCCCGCCGTGCTCTGGGGCCTGCAGGTCACGACCGATGCGGCGAAGGGCGGCAAGGCGCGGGGCAAGGCCGCGGTCTCCGCCGCCGGCGCGCAGATCAACCGGCTCTCGCTCATGCTCACGCTCACGGCCGTGCTTTTCTTCAGCGGCGCGGCGTGGCTGCTGGCCGAGGACGGCCGGCTCTCTCGCACTGACGGCCTGCTGCTCATCGGCCTCTTCCTCTTCTGGCAGTGCTTCCAGGTCTTCGACGTGCTGAAGCACAACGTCCGGCACAAGGTCAGCCTCGGCGGGATGTTCTACGTCGACGTCGCGCTGGTGCTCCTCAGCGCATGGCTGATCTACGGGACGCTCGACTGGCTCGTGGCGTGGATCGGCACGCAGCAGGACGGCTTCGTCAGCGCCGCCAACCTCGGTTGGCTGAGCGGCTGGCTGATGGTGCTGCCCAACGCGCTGCTCGCGCTCTATTGGGGAATGAAGCGCCGGGCGGACGTGGTCTACAGCTCGCAGGTGGGCGACGGGCACATCTGCATCCCGCTCTGCATCGGCCTGCTGGCCATGCTAACGCCGGTGGCGGTGCCGCCGTTCTTCCTCACGGGCCTGCTGCTCCTGATCGGCGCCGTGGTGGTGCACGGTGCGCTCCTGCTCGCCGCCGGCGGCCTGCCGCGCTGGGGCGGCGCCGGGCTGATCGCAGCCTACGCGTGGTTCGTCTGGGCAGGCCTGCTCAGTTGAGCGCGCGCTCCGCGCCGGACCTCAGACCAGCGGATCGGCCAGGAATTTCTGGCTGAGCTCGACCCAGGGCTTCTGCGCCTCGATCCAGAGCGGGTTCTCGCGGATCTCGCGCATGGTGCGGGTGAGGTGGTTGCAGAAGAGGTAGCTGCTCTCGCCGAGGCGGAGGCAGGCGTCGTAGTGGGTGCCGGCGGCGTCGCTGGCGAAGGCGAAGTCGCCCACGCCGAGCTTCTGGCCGGAGAGCTCCTTCAGCATGGTCTGCAGGTCGAGCGTGAACTGCTGCTTGTATTTCTCCTGCCGCGGACCCTCGTAGGCGAGGATCGCGCCGCGGTCGGCGCGGAGCGACACGAGCACCCACTCGTTGAAGACAGGCTGCCCGTAGGCGGCGTTCATGCGGCCCAGGGCGGCCGCGACGGCCGTGCGCGCGTTGGCGAGGTTCATGCGGACTATCAAGCCCGCCGCCCCCGGCCGCGCCAGCCAATTGTTGCCTCCCACGTCGCCGCTCTCTGCGCTCCACCGAATTTTCGCCGCCGCCCGCGCCGCCCCCGCCCGCGCGAGATGCCGTAATACGGTTTTTCCCTCTCCGCTGCCCCGGGTCCTGTCGGCCGCTCCGGGCCTCGCGGCGGAACTACCGTATTACGGCAAGATGCCGGGGACGGTGCGTGCGCGCCTGGCGGCGTTCAACGCGTTACCTGCATCGGTGTGACGCGCTGGCCGTCCTTCACGCGGTCGCCGGGGTAGAGGATCACCTCGTCGCCTTCCTTCAGACCGGATAGGATTTGTGTTTCCGGGCCGGAGCTGCGGCCGGCTTGCACCGGCGTCAGCCGCGCCCGTCCGTCGCGCAGCACGTAGGTCGCCCATTCGTTTCCGCGGCGGAAGAGCGCGGAGGAGGGCGCCTTGAGTGCGCGGAAATTCTCCCAGACGATCACGCGGGCTTCGACGCGGAAGTTGTCGCCGAGCGAGCGGCGTTGCTCGAGCGGCGTCGCGATGTCGACCACGACGTTGACGCGCTGCTCCTCGACGCCGAGCGCGGAGATCTTGGTGAACGCCGCCGGTTCCACGAGGCGCACGCGGCCTTCGAGCGGCACCGGGCCGCCCCATTGCTCCAGCAACACCGGCGTGCCGGGCGGAATGGCGGCGCCGTCGCGCGACAGCATTTCCACCACGACTTCGAGATCGGTGGGGTCGCCCACTTCGAGCAACGGCGTGCCCGAGGCAACCGCGCGTTCGCTCTCCTGGAAGACGCGCAGCACGCTGCCACCGACCGGGGCGTGCACTTCCACGGTGTTCGCGGAACCGGTCCCGCCGGCCGGCGCGGACACCGCCAGTTCGGCCTCGGCCTGCGCGAGGGCGCCCTGCGTCGAGGCCACCTCGCGCGCCGCCGCGGTCTCGCGCATCTGCGCGCTTTCCAAGTCCTGCGGCGAGACGGTCCTGGCGGCGAACATCTGCTCGAGGCGGCGCAACTCGCTGCGGGCGAGGTGGTGGGCGGTGCGAGCCTTGTCGAGCAGCGCGCGCGCGGCGTCGCGCCGGGCCTCGGCGAGGGCGCGGTTGCGCGCATCGAGCGGCGAGGCGGGCAGCGGATCGATCTCCGCCACCACGGCACCGGCGGCGATTTCGGCGCCGGGTTTGAAGGGGATGCGGCGGAGCTGGCCGGTGACGGGCGCCGCGACCACGTAGCGCTGGCGGATGCGCGTTTTGCCCTCTTCGCTGACGGTGGCGCGCAGCGGTCCGACGGCGACACGGGCGGTCTCGACCGCGGCGGGCTGAGGGCGGAGGCCGAGCGCGATGAGCGCGACGACGACGATGCCGATCGCATACGGCAACCAGCGGCGCGCGGGACGTTTGGCCAGAGAGGCGGAGGGCGATGGGTTCATGGGCGGGAAAGATTTTGGAACTCAGATCAGGAAGAGAGGAAACCACGGATGAACACCCATGGACACCGATGGGCGGACACTCTGTCGCGTCGGTTTTGATTCGTGTGCATTCGTGGTTCCAAGGTCTGGTCACTCGGGCGCCTTCAGCGCGCCGATCAGATCGAGTTGCTTCAACTTCCGCAACACGACCACGGCCGAGAGGCTGGAGGCGAGGAGGACGACGAGGACGGCGAAGGTGTAGGTGTAGCTCGTGAAGACGAGGGGGAGGCGCACGGTCTCGGTGTTGATGGAGTGGATGATGACTGTGGAGATGCCGGTGCCGAGAAGCAGGCCGAGCGGCAAGGCGAGGGCGGACAGCAGCGCCAACTCGATGACGATGACGGAGCCGACTTCGTGCTGCGTGAGGCCGATGACGCGGAGGGTGGCGAGTTCGCGGGCCCGTTCGGCGAGGGAGATGCGGGCGTTGTTGTAGATGACGCCGAAGGAGACGATGACGGCCATCGTGAGGTAAAGGGTGGTGAGCATGCCCATCATCTGCGCCGTGGTCTCGCGGAAGCTCTGGCGCAACGTCTCCTTGATGGAGACCGAGCTGACGCGCGGGATTTCCTTCAGGGTGCGGAGGAATTCCCCCCGGCGCGCCATGTCGAGCGTGAGGCTCGCGCCGGAGATGACGTCGCCCTCGCCGAGGAAGCGGTTGACGGCGTGCCGTTCCATGTAGGCGGCGATGCCGGTGAAATCCTCCGCCAGCCCCACCAGCGGCACGGTGCGGACCGGCCGTTTCCCCTCGAGGGCATCGAGGATCAGCCGATCCCCGGGCTGGGCGCCGAGGACTTGGGCGAGC
>PNKG01000064.1 GCA_013822585.1 Opitutus sp.
AACGTTTCATGGGCAATGGCGCTTGGGAGGAGGGCTTTCGATCAGTGCGGACGCAGGACCTTCAATTGCGTGCTGTTCGCGGAGTCGTCCTGCCGCGGGGAATTCATGTTGGTGCCGAGCTTCTGTTCGATGCCGTTGGGCACGCCGTCGCCGTCGCTGTCGGCGGCGGGGTTGAGCACGAGCACGACCGAGTTCGACTGGGCGATGCGGGTGGAGGTGTCGCTCGTCGAGAACATGCGGGTGTGGTAACTCTGCCCGAGGGCGAGGCCGCTGGAGGAAAAATACACCGTGCCGTTGCCGGTGTTGGGCACCACCTGTTGGGCCAGCGGCGCGCTGTCGGCGGCGCCGTAATTGTAGAGTCCGATCCAGGTGTTCGCGGTGGGTGCGTTCTGATAGGCGACCGTCATGCTGTTTTCCTGCGGCACCTCGGCGGGAGTCACGGTGAGGCTGGCCACGCCACCGGTGCCGACGACGAATGAGACGAGCGAGCCGCCGCTGGAGTCGGAGGCATTGTGGGGGGTGTCGCTGGCTCGCGCCCACATGTAGTAGGCACCCGGCGTCAGGGCGGGCGATGGCTGCCAGGTGTAGTTCCCGATGGCTGAGCTACCGCTGACCGTTACGGTGCCGACGAGTTCGTAACCGTTGTAGTTGGGCGGCCGGCTGACATAGAAGCGAATGGAGCCGAGGTTGGCGTCGGCGTCCTGCGCCTGCGCGCTGAACTGGATTTGGGAGGCGGACACCACGGTGGCCGTCGCCCCGGAAATCGTCGGCGGGGTGTTGGGCGGGATGATGTTGACGTCGAATTGCGCGGAGGAAAATCCCGTGGGCACGCCGCGCGAGTCCTCCGCCTCCGCCACGACCGGCTGGTAGCCGAGGGCGGTGCCGGTGTTCACGATAGTCACAAACGTCGAGCCATAACTAAAAACGCCGGTCCATTGCTGTGCGATTGCCCCCTTCCACTTCACGGTTGCTTTGCGGAGGTCGCCATCGGAATCACTGACCAAGGCGCCGACCTGGATGGTTTCGTTCACTTGCGCTTGGGTCGGTGCGATAATTGACAGCGAAGGGTCTATGCTGACCTGCACCGTCGCGCTGGCGGTGTTCGAGTTGCCGTAGGTGCCGTCGCCCTGGCGGTAGACGTTCACCGAACGGGCGCCGAGCGTGTTGAAGGTGATTGTTTTCGTGGTCCCGGTGCCGGTGGCATCGCCGCCCCACACGTAGGCGCCCGTGCCGCTGCCGCCCGCGGCCGTGAAGGTGTGGGTGTTGCCGTATTCGGTGGCGAGCGTGGCCGGGGAAATCGTCACGGGCGCCTGCGCCGCGGCCGTGATCGACCAAGGATAGGAACCGGAGCCGGTGTAGTTGCCGGAGGCGGAGGCGGTGGCGGTGTAGTTGCCGACGGCGCTGGCCGACCAGGTGCCGGATGCCGAATAGGTCGCCCCGGCCGGACTCACGGAAACGGACACGGAATGCGTTCCCCCGGTGTAGGTGAACGGCCCGCCTGAGAAACTGAAACTGGCCGGCAGCGGGGCGATGTTCCAGCCCATGGCGCCGCTGCCGCCGGTGTAGTTGCCGGAGGCGGTGGCCGTGACCGAATAACCGCCGGCATTGGTGGCCGAGAGCGTCCCGCTGGTGGAGTAGGTGGCCCCGGCGGGAGACGCGACGATGGAGGGTCCTTGGGCTCCACCGTTGTAGGTGAACGAGGTGCTGCTGAGCGAGAAGCTCACGCTGGCGGGAGTGATGGTCAGCGTGGCGGAGCCGGATCCGCTGTAGCCGCCCGTGGCGGTGGCCGTGACCGTGTAGCTGCCGGCGGCGGGGCCCTTGGTGAGATCGGTGGTGAAGGTGGCGCCGGAGGGGCTGGCGGTGACGGCAGCGGTCTTGGCTGAGCCGTCGTAGGTGTGGGAAAGATTGGAGAAGGTGAACGTCGTGGGTATCGCGTTGACCGTAACGTCATACCAGCCGCCGGTGGTGCCGTTGCCGGCGTTGTCGAACACCTCGCCGCGCAGCTGCATGGTGCCGGGGGTCGAGGGGGCGGTGAGATAGGTCACTTCGGAGGCGCTCGAGCCGGAGAGCGCCCACCAGTTCTGCAGTCCGTAGCCGAACCAACGCAGGCCCATGCTGTTGAGATCCCCGTCGGGATCGCTCGCCATGGTGGTGACGGCGAAGGTCTGGCCCACGTTGACGCTGCCGGGCGCCGAAAGCGAAATGGAGGGCGGGTTGTTCGGGACGACGATGGTGACCGTGCGAGAACCCCAATAGTTGTTATTATACCAAACGTCCCACCCTTCGGCATCGTAAATGACGACCTGCGCTCCGGTGTCCGAAGTGTAACCACCCGCCCAAGAGGTTCCGTCTGTGAAATAGTAACCGTTTTTGTAGAGCACTACGTAATCCGGCAGGTTAAAGGTGGCCGAGGCGCTGACAAAGTAGGTGGCGCCGCTGTTCGCGGTGGCGGGCGCATTCCACGAGAACTGGGCAAAAGCCGACGGCGCCAGGGCGACGAGCGGCGACAGGAGACGAAGAAAGCGGCTCATGGAGATGTCGGCGTTCAGGGTTGCGCGAGGGCGGCGAGGGCGGCGGCGAGGTCGCGCTGGGCGGAGACGGAGCGGATCGTGCCGGCGGAATCGACGGTGTAGACGAGGCCCACCTCGGTGAGCTTGAGCGCCTCGGCGAGTTCGCCGCGGCGGCCGAGCCAGTCGAACACCTGCTCGCCCGGCAGGGCCTGCTCCGCGGCGAGGGCGCGCGCGGGAGCGAGCGTCCTTTGGTCAAGGCAGACGCCGACGAGCCGCGCGCCACCGGGGGCGAGTCCGGCGAGGCGCCTGGCTTGGGCCAGACTCGGGGGGCTGAAGCTGGCCCAGGTGTAGAGCACGACCGGACGTCCCCCCGCGGCCGCCTGTGGCGCGGTGTTGGCGAGGATCGGACCGGCAGCTTCGCGCAGCGGGCGGCCGACGAGCGCGTGGCGCTCGCCGAGCATCCGGGCCTCGGCCTTGGCGTGCGCGGGAGCGCCGGGATGGGCTAGAATCTCGCGGGCGATGGCTTGGGCGCGGTCATCGGGGCTGACCTTGGCGATCTGCACGAGCGACTCGTAGCCGTCGGGCATGGTCGGAAACTCGCTGTTGAGGGCGCGGGCGGTGCGTTCGTAGGCCGCGAGGCGCGCATCCCCCGTGAGACCGGGAGTGCGGCTCACCTCGAGGTTGTCGGAATAGGCGGCGAGGGGCGCGCGCCGGGCCACGGGGATCGCGGTGTCGCGGCGGATGTCGGCCACGAGCTGGTCGCGCCGGGCATCCTGGGCGGTGTCGCCGAGGGCTTTCGTGCGGAGCAGCGCCTGCGCCTCGAGCAGCCTGGCCTCGTTGGCCGCGGCGTGATCGGCAAAGCGCAGGCGGAAGTCGCGCAGGTCGTCGGCGTCCCGCAGATACGCCGCGATGGCGTCCGCCCGCGCCTGCCGGGCCGAGGCCGCGTCGGTTCCCGCCGGAACATCCACGGGTTGGCCCGGGCCGCGCGACTTGAGCGCCGCCCATGCGGCGTCGGCCGCCGCCGCGTTCGCGTTCGGGTTGGCGTTGGCCGGCGGGGCGGCGGGCTGGGCCAGGACCGACGGCAACGCGGAGAGCAGGAGCAGGGCAAGGAGTTTCATGGCGGTTATCCGAGGAAGGTGGCGCATCGGGGGGCGTGTCCGTGGAGACGGGTTTGGGGTCGAGCCGGGATCCGGGGTCAGCGGGAGCCCGCGCTGCCCGCCGTCATCTGCGAGTAGAATTGGCCGAGCCTTCCGGCATCGAAGACGATCGCCCGGATATTGGCCGCGGTATCGGCCCCCCTGCCGATCTCCCCCAGGGCCGTCTCGAATTGTCCGCGCGTGAAGTTCAGGTTCCGCACGGCCGGTGGCGCGACTGCCGGGTCCGGGGAATAGCCCACGAGCATCAAGCCGGCCCGCTCGAAACCGGTGTCGACAAAGAGCGCGCAGCAGGCGCTGAAAAACGCGCGCTTCTCCTCTTCATCGGCCCGGGGGTGCTCTCGCGGACGCCTGTTCTCCGCCAGCATCAGAAACGGCACATCCCTGACATACGAAACCGCCGGCGAGAAACTGTGGCGGAACGCGGCGCCGAGCTCGGTCAGGTTCGCCTGCAGGCGCAGTGCCCGATGCGGGAAGATCGGCCGGGCCTGCGCGGGCGACGTGGCGGACCAGTCCGGTGCCACGGCAGTCGCATGTCCGCCGGCGAGGACCTCGAGCCGGTCGCTGACCACGCCACCCCGGATCTGGGCTCCGGCTGCGATCGTGACCTTGCCGTTGGGCGCCGTCAGGACGCCCTGAACGCTCCCCCGGCCGGCGGCCAACACGTCGCCCCGAGCCACCCGCAAATCCAGCCAGAACGGCCTGTCGGCGCTTCCGACCGGACCGCGCACCGTGGCCCCCTCCGCGACCGTGACCACCACCGGTCCCGCGGCCACGATCGAGCCTGCGGCCTCCACCAGCAGGGACTGGAATTCATAGAAGACCGGCTCAGTCGCTCCCAAAAAACCCAACACCACGGTCCCTTGGGCGACCCCCAGGGCCCCATAGGAACCCGGGGGAATCGCCACCGTGCCTGCCGGATCGCGCACCGCAATGTCTCCGGCTCCGGTGAAATCGGCCGGCTCCGCCGCGCGGCGCCCGACAGTCACGGTCTTGGCCGCACCTCTGGCGGCTGGAACGAAGAGCGCGGGCAACTCGAACGATTCACCCGCGCGCAGCTTGCTGCTGAATGTCGCGTCTCCGCTGGGGAGATTCACCGTGGCGGTGCGGGCGGGCGAAGCCGCGGGACGCCGCGGCAGCCCCACAATCCTGAGCTCTGCGCCTTCGTGCTCTCCCGGCACGAGCACATTGCCCGTCACCTCGGCCCCGGCATCAATCGTGAGGGTGGGGGCCGGTCCCACGGCGGAAACGCTCCCGGAAACGGTTCCCTGCACAAGACCGCCACGCCGCGTCACGAACGCGCTTTCTTCCTTGGAGAATATTGTGGCCGCGGGGGCCAGGAATCCCAGCGCGATGGCAAATGCCCAGAGCGATCTGCAGGTCTGTTTCGGGTTCATGAGAATAGGGGGAAGATGCTTTTGGGGCGCATGATTTCTGCATTTGCGCCTGAAAATCCGGAGGACAACTGCGGCTTCCGGCTCAGTGGCGAGCCCCTTGAGCCGCATGATGCCGTGCGCGAAGACAGAAAGCTCCGCCGCGCGGGCGTTGTGATGACCAAGCCTGAAGGGCCAAATGTGGGGGCCACCGCCATGCGTGCCTTAACGGCACCTCTCGGGCGCAGACGTGCTGTATTGATAAATGGACAGGGCCGAAATTCCATGATCCTTCCCGCAGTTGGCGACGACACGGCCCTGTCGGTCGCAGCTGGGCGGCATTGATTTCGCACCTGTGCGGCGAAGTAAAGTCAGAAAGATGTGCGCCAATAAGATTTCTGCTGTGCAGGCATCGGCCGGGAAAAATCCCTGGGGGAAGCCTCAGGCGGGCTTTCCCCGGATCAGGAGCGGCTGCGGGCGGAGGCCGAAATGGCTCATACCAGATACGACAAGCTTTGAGCCTTATGACCGTAGCGACGCGCGCCAGCGAGCCGACGATCTTCCACTCGCTGGCGCTCGCGGCTACCGGGCGAGTCCAAAGTCTCGGGACGAAGCGCAACTGGTATCAGCCCGCCTTGTCGCGCCGCGGCCAGGCTTGCTGTCCCGGAGGGCACCCAGATGCTCTCCGGAAATGTCCGCGCGGCCGACCCGGCTCTGGCGCCACAATCTCGACGTGGTTTCCCCCCGAAACTGCGTCTCGTGCGCGGAGCGGTGGAGGAGGGCGAACTGCGGCACCTGTGCCCGGCCGGCGCGCGGCAGCTGCACCGGGTGCAGGCGCCGCACGGCACGTCCTGCGGCATCCCTTCCACGAAATTCAGCTCACGTATTTCTGCACAATGGGGATGCGGCGGCCGGTGCCGAAGGCGAGGGAGGTGATCTTCAGGCCGGGGGCGGCCTGCTTGCGCTTGTATTCGTTGAGGTCGACCTTGCGCACGACGTCGTTGACCACGTCGCGGTCGAAGCCCTGCGCGACGAGGTCGGCGCGCGACAGGCCGTCCTCGACGTAGCCCTTGAGGATGGCATCGAGCAGGTCGTAGGGCGGGAGCGAGTCCTGGTCGGTCTGGTTGGGGCGCAGCTCGGCGCTCGGGGCCTTGTCGATCGTGTTCTGCGGGATGATCTCGCGCTGGCGGTTGATCCAGCGTGAAAGGGCGTAGACCTGGGTCTTGTAGACGTCGGAGATGACGGCCAATCCGCCGCACATGTCGCCGTAGAGCGTGCAGTAGCCGACGGCCAGCTCGCTCTTGTTGCCGGTGGTGAGCAGGAGACTGCCGAACTTGTTGGAGATCGCCATGAGCAGCAGACCGCGGGCGCGGGCCTGGATGTTCTCCTCGGCGATGTCGCGCGGCCGGCCGGCGAAAACCGGGGCGAGCGTCGCCTCCGCCGCGGCCACGACGTCGGTGATGGAGAGCGCGTGGCAATGGATGCCGAGGTTGCGCGCGAGCGCGGCGGCGTCGTCCTTGCTGTGCTGGCTGGAGATGGCGGAGGGCAGGCTGATGCCGGTGACGTTCTCCGGACCGAGCGCCTCGGCGGCGAGCACGGCGACGAGGGCCGAGTCGATGCCGCCGGAGAGTCCGAGCAGGGCCTTCCTGAATCCGGTCTTGTGCGCGTAGTCGCGCACGCCGAGCACGAGGGCGTCGTAAACGTCGGCCAGCTCCTCCTGCTCGTAGCTGGCGTGCAGGGAAGGGGGCTCTGTCGTGGCGAGGTCGACGACGCACAGCTCCTCGCGGAAGGCGGCGAAACCGGCCAGCACCCGGCCGTGCGCATCGGCCACGACGCTGCGGCCCTCGAAGAGCAGTTCGTCGTTGCCGCCGACGGAATTGCAGTAGGCCACCGGGCAGCGGCAGGCCCTGGCGGCGTCGGACACGAGCGTGCGCCGCACGGAGTTTTTCGCCAGATGCCACGGGCTCGCGGAGAGATTCAGCATCAGGTCGAGCCTAGCGCCGGCATGCCACTTCACCGGGTCGAGATGGTAGCGGCGGCGGGTCGACACCAGTTCGTGCGTCCAGATGTCCTCGCAGATCGTGAGCCCGATGCGCCTTCCGCCGAACTCGACGACGGTGGGCTCGGCCGCGGGCTCAAAATAGCGGTCCTCGTCGAAGACGTCGTAGGTCGGCAGGAGGCACTTGCGGGCGACTTTCGTAATGGCGCCGCGGTGGCAGAAAGCGGCGGCGTTGAAGGCCGGGCGGCCCGCGCCGGCCTGGTTGGCGAGCGTGTAGCCGAGCACCGCGGGCACGTCGCCGATCTCCGCCGCGATCTCGGCCGTGGTGCGCTCGACGTCGGCCACGAAGCGTTTTTTGAAGAGCAGGTCGCGGGGCGGATAGCCGCACACCACGAGCTCCGGGAACAGGACCAGCTCCGCGCCGTCCGCGACGAGCTTCGCATAGGCATCGAGGATGCGGGCGCGGTTGCCCGCGAGGTCGCCGACGAGGGTGTTGATTTGGGCCAGTCCGATCCGCATGGCGCCGCCAAGGTTGGGCGGGGGCCGGGCGACTGCAATCCGAAGCTGGCAAATCCCGCTAGCCGTTAGCCGGAAGACGGCCTACTGTGCCGGCCGCTAATGTCCGAACTCATCCTTGCTTCCGTCTCCCCGCGCCGCCGCGAACTGCTGGCCCAGGCCGGCTTCGCCTTCCGGGTCGTGCCGGCCGAGGTCACGGAGCACGAGGCGCCCGACGCCGACCCGCGGCACATGGTGCTGCACAACGCCGCGCTCAAGGCGGAGTGGGTGAGCGCCCGGCATCCGGAAGCGACGGTGTTGGGAGCGGACACGACGGTCTTCATCGACAACGTGGTGCTCAACAAGCCGCGCGACCCCGCCGAGGCGCGCGCCATGCTGCGCCGGCTCGGCGGACGCACGCACACCGTCTTCACCGGCCTGGCGGTCCGCCGCGGCCGCGACGCGCTGAAGCTCGATCTCGGCGTGGCCAGCGAGGTGACCTTCAAGCCGCTCGACGACGCCACCATCGCCCTCTACCTCGACCGGGTGCACACCCTCGACAAGGCCGGCGGCTATGCGATCCAGGAGCAGGGCGACCTCATCGTGGCGGGTTTCACCGGCTCGCTGACGAATATCATCGGACTTCCGCTCGAAGAGACGAAACAACTTTTGACTCGTGCGGGTCTGAAGCACTGAAATCCCCCCAGTCAACGTGCTCACGCTCTCACCGTCCCCGCGCTCCCCCGCCGAATCCCTTGCCGCCGAACAAAGGGCGCGGGAGAACCGCTCCGTCGGCATCGGTCTGGTCTGCACGGTCCTCTTCCACGTCCTGCTGCTCAGTCTGGCGCCGTATTTCCCGGTCGAGAAGTTCGCCGGCTCGCACTCGAACCTCGGCGCCATCGCCAGGGCCGCCCGCGGCAAGGAGTTCAACTTCGAGCTGGCGGACGCCCCGCCGGCGGAGAAACCCGCCGACCCCTTCAAGTTCGTCGAGACCAACCCCGACGCCCCGGAAAACACGCCGGACAAGACCATCAACTACAGCAACCGCAACCAGCAGTCCGCCCAGCAGGAAAAACCGGCCGAGATCGACCCGGAGAACCGCCCGAGCGTGAAGGGACGCGACGACATCAAGAACGACTCCTCCATCGTCTCCGGCGACCTGGCCCGTCCGCAACAGGGCGCCGCGGTGACCGCCACCCAGCAGGCGATTGAAAATCTCCAGCCGCAGGCCGCCCAGCAGGCCCGCGCCGAGCAGATCCCACTCGCCGGCACGGAAAAGATCGACGGCAAGTCCGAGGACGGCATCGGCAGCAACATCTCCCAGAGCAAGTCGCCCTCGAACAACGCGGAGCAATTCGCGGAGGGTGCCAAGAACGGCAAGAGCGCGACCGGTGGACTCACCGAGAGCTCCCAAGTCGACCGCCCGACGCCCCGGCCGCGCCCGCGTCTCACCCAGGCCCGCCCCAATCCGCTGCAGAACCGCATCGCGGGCACCTCCAACATCGGCATCCTCGGCATCGACGCCCGCTGGAGCGAATACGGCGAATACATGCAGGAGTTCATCGAGATCGTGCAGACCTCCTGGTGGGAAATCCTCCGCGAGAGCCGCATCTACCCGCAGACGGGCACGCGCGTCGTCGTCACCTTCACCCTGAACTCCGACGGCGAGGTCTCGATCCTCTCGACCGAGGAAACCGCCGGCCGCCAGGGTGTCTACGCCTGCACCAACGCCATCACCACGCGCCAGCCCTACCGGAAGTGGACCGAGCAGATGATCGCCGTGCTGGGCAGGCAGCAGACGATGACGTTCAGCTTCCACTACTGAGTGAGCGCTCCGGCCGCAGAATTCTGGGATTCGCTGCCGCTCGGCGCGGGCGTCGCGCTCCTGCACCGCGACGGCAACGGCCTGGCGGCGTTCAACAAGCCGGCGGGCGTCCTCTCGCATCCGAACTCCCGCGCCGACGAGCCGCGCGCCTTGCTGACCTGCCGCTACGACGAGGAGGCGCAGTGCTTTGTCTGGAGTGATGGCGGCGCGGAGCGCCGTCTCTGGCTGCTCAACCGGCTCGATGGCGCGACGTCCGGCGTCATTCTCACGGCGGGCGACGGGGAGCTTGCCCGCGCGGTGCGCGAGCAGTTCGCCCGGAAGAAAGTGCGCAAGGTCTACACCGCGCTCGTGTTCGGGAAGCCCGCGGAGCGGCTCCAGCTCTGGCGCGACCTGCTGGCCGTGCAGCGGAAGGGCGGCCAGGTGCGCTCCAATGCCACGGCCGGGAACATTCCCTCCGTCACCCAGTTCCAGTTCCTGCGGCACGGACAGGGGGCCTTCTCGACCTCGCTCGTGCGCCTCGAGCCGCACACCGGCCGCAGCCACCAGCTGCGCGTGCAGTGCGCCAAGCGCCACCTGCCGATCGTGGGCGACCAGACCTACGGGGACTTCGCCCTGAACCGCGCCTTCGCCAAGACGACGGGCGAAAAGCGCCTTTTCCTGCACTCGCTCGAGACGGGCTTCAGTTACGAATTCGGCGGCAAGACGCACGCCTTCAAGGCCGCCGCGCCGTTGCCCGGGGAATTCCGCCGGAAATATTGAAGGGGGCCGCCGGGACCGCGGGCCGAAAAGACGCGCGAGCGCGGAACGCGGCCGCCGTGGCCGGAGCCGGCTCGGCGGTAGCCGAGCCCTCCATCGAACTTGGATTCCGCGATTGTCTGAAGCCGGAGCCGGCTCGGCGGTAGCCGAGCCCTCCATTGAACCGACTCCGCAATGACGGACGCCTGGAGGGCGCGGCTACCGCCGCGCTTATCGACGCAGGCGCAGACCCCGCCAAGCACCGCTCCAATTTCTGGAGGGTGCGGCTGCCGCCGCGCCGCGACCGTCAATCGTGCCAGCTCAAGACATTCATTTCCCCTTGGTATGGCCAGTCATCGCTGCGCACGGCCAATCCGGCCCGAACTGGATTTTGCCGCACGTATTGCCATTTGGTTGAATAGCTCTCGTGGCGCCGAAGCTGCGTGTCCCAAAAATTCTTCTGCCAAAGTCCGGCACCGTAGCCGGATTCGCGGGCGACGGTCGCCTTCCAATAGCCGACCCAGGTGCGCAGCGGCGCAGGAGGGTTGAGATTCGGAGCGCAGAACAGGTGCACATGGTCGGGCATGATCACATAGCGGCCCACCAGCCACCGGTCGGCGGAGTGCCAGACACGGCGGAGCAATCCGTGCAGTGCCGTGTCGGCAAGGAGCGGCTCACGTTGCCGAGTGCACACCGTGACGAATACAATCGCACTGCGATTGCCTGAACCCTGAACAGGATGGTGGACCGGACGATGACGGTCCGGCCGGGGCCGCGAGTCTGACGGAAAATTCTCCATGCTTGGCCCATCGACACGGTGATCGGGCAATCCCGGCCTGCAACCGCGAAACGGCTCGGCGGTAGCCGAGCCCTCCATCGAACTTGGATTCCGCGATTGTCTGAAGTGTGGAAGGGGCTTTATACCAGCGTCCGCTTGCTTCTGGACTATTGGGCAGGCAGGTGGTCGCCGCCGTCCCCGGCGGCGACAGCCGTCGTCGGGGACACCGACGCCCACCCTGAAGTCAATTAGCTACGGGTGCTTGGTATTACGCCCCGACATCGGCCGCCTCTTCCGCGCCCGGGAAAGTCGCGGCGTTAAGCCGCTCCCACATTCGGAACCGTCCTCCCCAAACGCGGAATCCGGGTTGAACCGACTTCGCAATGGCGGACGCCTGGAGGGCGCGGCTACCGCCGCGCTTATCGACGCAGGCGCAGACCCCGCCAAGCGCCGATCCGATTCATGGAGGGCGCGGCTACGGCCGCGCCGGGCATGGGCTGATGTTGCGCTGGAGTGCGTGACGCCACCGGCCCGGAGGGCCCGGCGCTGCTCACAGCAGGTTCAGTTGCGAGTCGTCGCGCGGGGCGACGGTGATCTTCTTCTTCGGCTTGGCCTGCGGGGCAGCGGGCAGGGAAACGGTGACCTCGTCGGACTCGAGCTGCGTGAGGATCGTCTTCGCCCGGTCGATCACGCCGAGCGGCAGGCCCGCCAGCCGGGCCACCTGGATGCCGTAGCTGCGGTCGGCGGCGCCCTCGACGACGCGGCGGACGAAGACGATGTCGTCGTTCCACTCCTTCACCGCGACGGAGAAGTTGCGCAGGCGGGGGAGGTGTTTCTCGAGTTGGGTGAGCTCCTGGTAGTGCGTGGCGAAGAGCGTGCGCGGGCCGCGCTCGGCGGAG
>PNKG01000065.1 GCA_013822585.1 Opitutus sp.
GGGACGGCGGCGACCACCTGCCTGCCCAATAGTCCAGAAACAAGCGGACGCTGGTATTACACCAAGGAGCCTTGGAATTTGGACTTTGGCGCGGCAGCGCCGGCAGGGTCGGACCGCCGCCACCTCGCCCCCGAACATCGCGACCTCCGCCTTTGGGGCTAATAAGCAACAATCGTCAGGGCACGTCCATTTTCTTCGCCGCGGCACCTGGATGGGCGGACGGCGATTGTTGCTTATTAGCCCCATCGCGCCGGGCCTGTCTCGCTGGTTGCTTCGCGGGCGCTTCGCGCGCAACCTTGGCGGCATGTCCACCGGCCTTGCGCCCGAAGTCTCGGAATTTCTCGCGCTGCTCGACGCCGCGCTGCGCGACGGCTCGTTCACGCGGCTGACCCTGGGCAAACCGCGCGGCGGCAGCGACGCCTCGTTGCAGAACGTCTACGTGCGCCCCGTCCGGCTCAAGGCCGGCCCGCACCTGAGCTTCCTTTGGCGGCACGACACGCGCGATCTGACCAAGAACATCCCGCCCGAGGACGGCGTGCTCGAAATCGGCCGGCTGGTCGGCGCCATCTTCCATAGCGCCCATCTCTTCCTCTCCGGCCGGACGGTTCAGCTCGAATTCAGCAAGAAGGGTGAACCACGGCTGACCTTCGGCAAGGCCGCGAATTCCGCCGCCGCCCCCGCGAACGACAAGTCCCACGACCGCGCCAAGGCGCGCCTGTTCCCCGGGCGCAGCCAGGAGTGGCTGCAGGCGCTCGGGGTCACGAACCACGCGGGAATCGTCCGCGAGGGCATGTCCGACAAATACCGGCAGATCCACAAGTTCGTCGAACTCCTCCAGCACCTCACCGCGCCCCTCCTCGCCGACCCCGCGCGTTTTCGCGCCGAGCGCGAATCCGCCCTGCCCTTCAACCGACCGATCGAGATCGCCGACATGGGCTGCGGCAAAGCCTACCTGACCTTCGCGATGCACGACTATTTCGAGTTTGTCGCGCATCGTTCGGCCAGGATTTGCGGCGTCGAGCAGCGGCCGGACCTCGTCGAACAATGCAACGCCCTCGCGCACAAGACCGGACGGGACAAGCTCTCGTTCGTCCGCGGCACGATCCGTGAGGCGGCGATCCCCGCGCCGGACATCCTCATCGCCCTCCACGCCTGCGACACGGCGACGGACGACGCCCTCGCCCGCGGCCTGGCGGCCGGCTCCACGCTCCTCGTCGTCGCGCCCTGCTGCCAGAAGGAGCTGCGCGCGCAGCTGCATCCCCCCGCCGGTTCGCCGCTCGCGCCCGCGCTGCACCACGGGATTTTCCAGGAGCGGCACGCCGAGTTCGCCACCGACGCGCTGCGCGCCCTGCTTCTCGGATGGGCCGGCTACGACACGAAGGTCTTCGAATTCATCTCGACCGAGCACACGGCCAAGAACCTCATGATCGCCGCCACGCGCCGCGCCCGGGCGGACGATGCCCGCACACGCGAGAACCGGGCACATGCCATCCGGCAGTTCGCCGCCTTCTACGGCATCCGCACGCACGCGCTGGCCCGGCATCTCGACTTCGCGCTCGTCTGACCACCAGATTGAACGCCGCCCTTCCGCCCGCGCTACTCCGGAGCAAGCTGCGGGGAATGGGGCGGCATTCAACCGCCTGGAAATGCAGTCCGCGTCGAGGTTCGAACCTGTTGACGCCATCGTCTCCCGCCCGGCCGGTCGTGCAGCGCAGCCGGCGACCACAGCCTCGCCATTCTCTCGCCGGCGCAGGCCCCTCCGCAAAACACCGGCCACCCATCGCCGGGCCCGGCGCGCAGGCGGCACCGCAACCCAGGGGTTGCCCGCCAACTCGGTTCCTGCTGTGAGTAGCGCCTGAATGTGCGGTATCGCCGGCATCGTCGACGCCAGGGCAGCTCCCGTCTCCCGCGAGGAGGCCGTGCGGCGCATGGTGGCGCGGCAGTCACACCGCGGGCCCGATGATTCGGGGATGATCAGCGCGGACGAGGCGACCCTTGGCATGTGCCGCCTGGCCATCTTCGATCCCGTCCACGGGCGGCAGCCGATGGCGACACCGGACGGCCGCTTCCACCTCGTCTTCAACGGCGCGATCTACAATTTCTCCGAGCTGCGCGGCGAACTCGAAGCCAAAGGCCGGAGCTTCCGCACCCGATGCGACACCGAGGTGCTGCTCGCCGCCCACGCCGAATGGGGCGAAGGGTGTCTCGCGCGTTTGCGCGGCATGTTCGCCTTCGCGGTGTGGGACCGCCGGGAACGCACGCTCTTCGCCGCGCGCGATCCCTTCGGCATCAAGCCGCTTTACTACACGCGGCCCCGCGGCGAAGCGTTCGTCTTCGCCTCGGAACTGAACGTGCTGCTCGCCAGCGGCGCGCCCGCCCGGGAGATCGACCCTGTCGCCGTGGGCGACTACCTCGCGTGGTTCGCCGTGCCGGCGCCGCGCACCCTCTATCGCGGCATCGCCAATCTCCCGCCCGGCCACTGCCTGCGCGTGCACGCCGACGGACGCTGCGCGGTGTGGCCCTGGTGGCGCCTGCCCCGGGCGCGGGTGGAGCCGGCGACCCGCTCCTACGAAGAATTCGTCGGGGAACTGCGCGAGCGACTGAAGGACACGATCCGCGCGCACCGCCTGGCGGACGTGCCGGTGGGGGCGTTCCTCTCCGGCGGCCTGGACTCGACCTCCATCGTCGGGCTGATGGCGCAGACCGGCGCGGCACGGTTGAAGACCTTTTCGCTCGTCTTCGAGGAAACCGAGTATTCCGAGCGCGAATCCGCCCGGCTCGCGGCGCAGGCGCTCGGCACCGAACACCACGAAACCGTGCTCACGGGCGGGCGCGTCGCCGCCGACCTGCCGCGGCTGCTCCGCCAGTTCGATCAGCCGACCGGCGACGGCCTCAACACCTATTACGCCGCCCAGGCCGCGCGCGAAGGCGGCGTCAAGGTCGTCCTCTCCGGCCTCGGGGGCGACGAGCTGTTCGGCGGCTACGACTCCTTCGCCGACGTGCCCCGGCTTGCCCGCTGGCTGCCCTGGTGGCGGCAATTGCCCGGCGCGATGCGGCAACCGCTCGTCGGCCTGCTCCGGACCCGCGGCGCCTGGGCGCGCAAGTTCGCCGACTTCCTCGCCTACGGGCGCGACGTGCAGGAAATCTGCTCGCTCCGCCGCCGCGTTCTCGCCGAAACCTCGCGGCTCGAACTGCTCGCCCCGGAGGCGCGCCGGCTGGCGGCGCGACTGGGGCCCTATCACCCGCGGCTCGACGATTTCGCCTTCGAGTTGACCGGCGCCGATCCGGCCCAATCCGTCAGCGCATGGGAGATGCGCACTTACATGGCCGACGTGCTGCTGCGGGACAGCGACGTGTTCAGCATGGCGCATTCGCTGGAGCTCCGCGTGCCTTTCGTCGACCGCGTGCTCGTGGAATGGTGGTGGAACCAGCCGCAAGCCCACCGCTTCGATCCGTCCCGCCCCAAGGGCGCGCTGGCCGACGCCGTCGCCGGCGTGGTTCCCGAACCGATCCGCCGCCGCGCCAAGCAGGGTTTCGCCCTGCCCTTCCCGCGCTGGATGAAGAGCGAGCTGCGGCCCTTCCTCGCAGAGGCTTTTTCCCCCGCCTCGCTCGCCGCCTGCCCTTGGCTCGACGCGGGCAACGTGCAGCGCGACTGGCTGCGCTTCACCTCCGGGGCGGACACCCGCTCCTGGTCCCGCATCTGGACCATCGCGATCCTGATCGCCTTCGCCAACCGCCCCCGGGACTGACATGCGCACTCTCCTCGTCCTTCCCGATCTCTTCCGCGCCGAGGGCGGCATCGCGCGCATGATGCGCCTCTACCTGAAGGCGCTCGGCACGGGTTGCGCCCCGGGCGACAACATCGACATCGTGACCCTGCTCGACAAGGGGGATACCACCGCCCAAGCCCGCCAACTGGCCGGCCAGGCGTTGGGCAAGGTGGTCAACTGCGCGGGCAGCCGCACCCGCTTCGCCTTCGCGGTGCTGCGGCATTCCTTTTCCGCCGACCGCATTGTCTGCGGGCATGTCTTTCATCTGATTCTCGCCCGGCTCGCCCGGCTCTTGCGGCCGGGTCTGAAATACCACCTCGTGGCGCACGGCATCGAAGTCTGGCGCAATTACAGTCACTGGGAACGTCTCGCGCTGCGGGGCGCCGAGCGGATCTTCTGCGTCAGCGAATACACCCGGCGCCAGATGCTGCGCTACGAGCCCCGCCTGGAGCCGGCCCGCCTGCTCGTCGTGCCCAATTCCTTCGACCCGGCCCTCGCCCGCAACGCTGCCGTCCCCGGCCCGGCCCCGTCCGGGGTTGCCGCTCCGCGCATCCTCGTCGTTTCCCGTCTGCTGGCGACCGATCCCTACAAGGGCGTCGACCTGATGATCGAGGCCCTGCCGCTGATCCGGCGGGAATTTCCCGCCGCCCATCTGCGCATCGTGGGCACGGGCGACGACGCGCCGCGGCTCGGGGAACTCGCCCGCCGTCTGGACGTGGCCGCCGTCGTGCATTTTGCCGGCCGCCTGGACGATTCGGCGCTCGAACGCGAATACGCCGAGTGCGACCTCTTCGCCCTGCCCAGCCGCAAGGAAGGCTTCGGACTCGTGTATCTCGAGGCCATGGCGCACGGCAAACCCTGCCTGGCCGCCCGGGCCGGCGGCGCCCCGGAAGTCGTGGGCCTGCCGGGCTCCACCGGGCTCACCGGCGGCACGCCTGTCGGCGCGCTCGTCGAATACGGCCATGTCGACGAAATCGCCCTCGCCGTGTCGGACATCGTCCGCCACCCGCGCGATCCCGCGGTCATCCGGGCCCGGGCGGACCAATTCGCCTTCCCCGCCTTCGCCGCTCGCCTGCGCGCCGCGCTGGCCTGACGGCTCGACGGCGGGGCCGGCGCCCTCTCGACAAAGTCGCACCAGCGCATCATCCCGTCACCAGACCAATCCCATTGCCCGCCGTGACCGACTCCGTCCCCCCCATCCCCCGCGCCGCGCGGTTGCTTTCCGTGCTGGTCGCCGACGACAACGAGGCTCTCGCCGACATGCTCGGGACATGGCTCCGCGCCGCCGGCCACGAAATGCGCCACGCTTCCTCGGGCGATGAAGCCGCTGGCAAATTGCTCGAGCGAATTCCCGATGTGCTGGTCACGGACATCCTGATGACATCGGGCAACGGCGTGGACCTGATCCAGTATGCCCGCACCCTCTCCCCGCGGCCCCGCATCATCGCGATGTCCGGCGGCAGCCAGATGATGGGCGTCAACGAGTGTCTCGAAATCGCCCGCAACGCCGGCGCGGACCTTTGCCTGCCGAAGCCCTTCAACCCGCAGGAGCTGCTGGCCGCGCTGGAGAAAACGAACGGTTGAGCCGCGCGGCGCGACAAGCGAAACCCGGGCTTGCTCCCTTCGCCGGGCGGAGATGACGATGCCGGCAGCCCATGACCAAGATTCTCGTCACAGGCGCCGCCGGATTCATCGGCAGCCACACGGTCGACCTGCTGCTGGCCGAGGGGCACGAAGTGACGGGTCTGGACAACTTCCGCACCGGACGGGAGGAGAACCTGGCCGCGGCATTTGGCCACCCCCGCTTCAAGTTGATCCGCGCCGACGCGGCCGAGCCGGGCGTCCTGGCGCACATCCTTGCGGAAGATAAGCCCGAAGCGGTGCTGCATCTCGCCGCGCTGGTCAGCGTGCCCGAGAGCATCGCGCAGCCCGGGCTCAACCGCCGCCTGAACATCGAGATGACCGGGCTGCTTGCCCAGGCGGCGGTGACCGCGCCCGGTGTTCGCCGGCTGGTCTTGGCTTCGAGCGCCGCCGTCTACGGCGCCTGCCCGGACTTGCCATTGCGGGAGGAAAGCGCCGGACGACCGCTCAGCCCCTACGGCGCCGCCAAGCTGGCCTCCGAACACATCCTCGGACGCGCCGTGCTGGCCCAGCCGGGACTGAGCGCGCTCGCCCTGCGCTACTTCAATGTCTATGGCCCGCGGCAGGACCCTCGCTCGCCCTACTCCGGTGTCATCTCGCTCTTCGCCGCCGCGCTGCGCGAAGGCCGCGCCCCGGCCATCCACGGCGACGGTGGACAAACTCGCGATTTCATCGCCGTGGCCGACGTCGCCCGCGCCAACCTGCTCGCGCTGACTCGTCCGCTCAGCGGATTCCACGTCCTCAACGTCTGCACAGGGCGCGCGGTGAGCCTGCAGGAACTCCTGGCCGCCATGGGGCAGGCGCTGGGCGCGGCCGTTCAGCCGGCGCGCGCCCCTGCCCGGGTCGGCGACATCCGTCACTCCCTCGGGTTTCCGGGCCGGGCGGAGTCGCTCCTCGGATTTCGCGCCGGCGGCGATCTCACCTCCGGCCTCGCGCGGCTTCTGCGCGACTGAGGGCGGGCGGCGTTGCGCCGCCGGATTCGTTCCCCACGCCGCGGGGTCGTTTGCCCGCGCTCGGGGTCGGCTCATCCTCTCCCGGCCCCTGCACAACTCCTGTCCGGTTTCCGGCGCGGGATGGAGACCCGGCGCGGACGATGCGGTCCTCTGCATCCGCCGTCGGACTCCGCGTGAGGCGCTGCCAACGGGTGCGCTCAGACCCGCACGTCATCCAGCCAGGACTTGTTCTCCCGATGCCAATCCACCGTCCTCTGGAATCCCTCTTCGGGGCTCACCTGCGGTTTCCACCCGAGCAACCGGCCGGCCTTGGCGATGTCCGCCCAGGTCTCCTTGAGGTCGGCGACGTGAAAGGGCTGCCCGGCGATCCGCGCTTTTTTGCCGAGCGCCTTTTCGATGAAGGCGATCACGGTCTGCAGCGTGATGGGATTCCGTCCGCCGCCGAGATTGATGATCTCGTAGCCCAGCGGCCTCGCCGCGAGAATGGTGCCCCGGGCGATGTCGTCGACATAGGTGAAGTCGCGCGACTGCGTGCCGTCGCCGAAGAGTTCGAGCGGATGGTCCTCGTCGATCCACTTGATGAAGCGGAAGACGCTCATGTCGGGCCTACCGGCGGGACCGAAGACCGTGAAGTAGCGCACGACTGTCGTGTCGAGGCCGTGGAGCTTGTGGTGGCTGTGGCTCATGAGCTCGGCGGCCTTCTTGGTGGCGGCGTAGGGCGAAAGCGGCGTGTTGACCGGCAAATCCTCCTGGAACGGCATCGGACAACCGGCGTAGAGCGAGGAGGTCGAGGCGAGCACTTGCTTCCTCACGCCGTGCGCCCGCATGCACTCGAGGACGTTCAGCGTGCCGAGGGCATTCGTGGAGAGGTAGACGTAAGGATTCTCCATCGAATAGCGCACGCCGGCGCGCGCCGCCAAATTGAACACGGCGTCGAACTTGAACTCCCGGAACAAGGCCTGAAGCGGCTCGCGCTGCTCGATGTCGAGGGCGCGGAAAAAAAAGCGACGCGAACCGTGGGCCGCCGGCCGGGAGCTGTCCGCATACACTGACTGCTTCGGATCCTTGCCCAAGGGACGCGCCGCCGGGCCCAACAGGCGGCCCAGCCGCCAATCCTTGAGCCGCACGTCGTAGTAGTCGTTCAGATTGTCGACGCCCACGACCGTGTGCCCCTGCTCCAGGAGCATTTCCGCCACGCGCGAGGCGATGAACCCGGCAACGCCGGTCACGAGGTAAGTCTGGGTGGCAGCCGCCATGTGGATCGGGGCGATTCACTCGCGCTCCCGGGCCGGAGTCCAGCCCCGTCTCAGGCGGGAACCAAGCCCGCAATGCCCGCCATCAGGTCGTCTGCCACTCCAGAGCGCCAGAGTTTCCGGACACTCTCGCGGGCGACGGCGGGGGCGACGGTTGGGTCACTCGAGCCTGAACGAAGCGGTGAGCTTGGCCGTGGCATCGGGGCCGACGAAGACGTCGAAATCGCCCGGCTCGGCGCCGAAGGTCATGTCGCCCCGCCAGAAGGCGAGGTCGGCCGGCCCGAGCGCGAACTCCACCTCGCGCGCCTCGCCGGCTGCGAGTTCGATCTTGCGGAAGCCCTTCAGCTCGCGCACGGGCCGGGTCAGGGTTCCGACGCGGTCGCGGACGTAGAGTTGCACGACCTCCTCGCCCGTGCGGGCGCCGGTGTTGGCGACGCGGACCGTGATCGTGAGGACTCCACCGTCACGCAGAACGGGCGAGCTGAGACGCAGCTGATCGTAGGCGAAGGTGGTGTAGCTGAGGCCGAAGCCGAAGGGGAACTGGGGGGTATTGGGCGAGTCGATGTAGCGCGAGTAATACGGATCGCCCTCGCGCAGCGGCGCCGGGCGGCCGGTATTCTTGTGCGCATGGAAATACGGAATCTGCCCGACCGAACGCGGCCAGGAGAGCGGCAGACGGCCCGAGGGGTTGTAGGCGCCGGTCAGCACGTCGGCCAGCGCCGGTCCGCCCATCGTGCCCGGATGCCAGCCCATCAGGATCGCGTCGGCCAGGGGCGCGACCGGCTCGAGCATCAGCGGGCGTCCGGCCATGAGCAGGAGGACGATGGGCTTGCCCGCGGTCTTCAACGCGCGGAGCAGCGCCAGCTGCGGGCCGGATAGATCGAGCGAGGTGCGGCTGGTGGACTCGCCGGACTGGCTGGCATCCTCGCCGAGCGCGGCGATGACGATGTCGGAGGCCTGGGCGGTCTCCACGGCGGCGGCGAAGCCGGTGGTGTCGTCCCCGCGCACATCGCAACCGAAGGCGTAGCGCAGGCCGTCGCCGTAGAGTTGCCGCAGGGCGGCGCGGACGGTGACGGTGTCCTCTTTGCGCGCCCGCGCGCGCCAGGTGCCGACCTGCGAGAGCGGCGCGTCAGCGAGCGGGCCGACGAGCGCGACCTTCAGACCGGAGCCCGCGAGCGGCAGGACGCCATTGTTCTTGAGCAGCACGGCCGACCGCCGGGCGAGGTCGCGCGCGGCGGCGAGGTGGTCGGGATGGCCCAGCAGCGTCTTCTCACGGGTTTCGTCCGAATAGCGGTGGGGATCCTCGAAGAGTCCGAGGCGGAACTTCGCGGTGAGGATGGCGCCGGCCGCCGCATCGAGGCGCGACTCCGGGATCCTGCCCTCGCGGACCAGCGCCGCGAGGTGCGGGCCGAAGGCGTCGCTCTGCATGTCCATGTCGAGGCCGGCAAGGAAGGCCTTGAGCGCGCCCTCACGCAGGTCGGCGATGTTGCCGTGGAGGAGCATCTCGCCGACAGAGGCCCAGTCGGAAACGACGAAGCCCTTGAAGCCCCACTCGCCGCGCAACACGCGGTCGAGGAGAAACGGGCTGGCGGAGCACGGCGTGCCGTCGATGTCGTTGAAACCCGACATGAACGTCGCCACGCCCGCATCGACCGCGGCCTGGAAGGGCGGCAGGTAGACGTCGCGCAGGACGCGCTCGGTGACGTCGGTCGTGAAGTAATCGCGGCCGGCCTGCGCCGCGCCGTAGGCGGCGAAATGTTTCGCGCAGGCGAGGATTCTCTCCGCGTCGGCAAACGAACCGTCGCCCTGGAAGCCGCGCACGCGCGCGCGGGCGATGGCGGAGCCGAGAAACGGATCCTCCCCCGCCCCTTCGGCGATGCGGCCCCAGCGCGGATCGCGGGCGATGTCGACCATCGGCGCGAAGGTCCAGTGCAGGCCGGCGGCGGCGGCCTCGCGCGCGGCGATGCGCTCGGCCTCCTCGATGCGCGCGAGGTCCCACGAGGCCGCAGAGGCGAGCGGAATCGGAAAGATCGTCCGGTAGCCGTGAATGACGTCGTAGGCGAAGAGGAGCGGGATGCGCAGCCGGGAGCCCTCGACCGCGATCTTCTGCCAGCGGCGCGTCTCCGCCGCGCCGACCACGTTGAGCATGCTGCCCACGCCGCCCGACTGCAGCTGCGGGGTGATCGAGGATTGCTCGGCCGGCCCGGTCATGTCGTCGCGCGAGGAGTATTGCACGAGCTGGCCGACCTTTTCCTCGACCGTCATCTGCGCGAGCAGGTGGCGGACGCGCTCCTCGACAGGCGCCGAGGGTGGAAGGACGTCGGCGCGGGCGCCGAACCCGAGGGATAGAAAGAGAAGGACGGGGGCGAGGAGGCGGGAGAACATGGCGTGGGGAGTCTCAGCAGCCAATCGAGAGCTTCGCCGGAAGCATGTCGATGCAGATTTGCCACGGACCAGTCCGCGGCGGCGCGCG
This sequence comes from Opitutus sp., assembly GCA_013822585.1. Classification (GTDB taxonomy): domain Bacteria; phylum Verrucomicrobiota; class Verrucomicrobiia; order Opitutales; family Opitutaceae; genus Didemnitutus. Next base: position 10,091 of record PNKG01000065.1, read on the forward strand.
CAGCGGGCACAGCGCCTCGGACGAGCCGCCCCGGCGGGATGTCGTGGCAAATTATCCCGGATTCCGCGATTGGAGAGGTCAGCTCCGAATGTGGGAGCGGCTTTGCGCCGCCGCTCGCCCGTGCGCGGCAGATGCTGCCGATGTCGGGGCGTAAGGTCCCTCCCACGTTTCAGACAACCGCGGAATCCAGGTTGAACGATCTCATCGGGAAAAATCCGCATCAGGCACCGCGGCCGCGCGCTCGACTGCATCCCGCTGCCGCATCCGAGCGGGGCTTCACCGTGGCACCGGATGGAGCCGGGCAAGACGCTCCTGCGCACCGCGCTCGGCCACGTTGCGCGGCACCCGGCGATGCGCCACCGCCGATAACCTTTGCGCAGGCCTTCAACCCTCGCGGACGGTCCCCGAGCCCGTTTGTAGTCTAATAGACTACAAACGGGCTCGGGGAAAACGGGAGAGAGGGGGCGGGCGGCGCGCCATGGATCCCGGATTCAGCGTTTGAAGAGGACTGCTTCGAACGAGGGAGCGGCTTTGCGCCGCCGCTTGCCCGTGCGCGACAGATGCTGCCGATGTCGGGGCGCAAGGCCCCGCCACACTTCAGGCAATCGCGGAATCCGGGTTGAACGATCTCATACCAGCGTCCGCTTGCTTCTGGACTATTGGGCAGGCAGGTGGTCGCCGCCGTCCCCGGCGGCGACAGGCGTCGTCGGGGACGCCGACGCCCACCCGAAAGTCAATTAGCCACGGATGCTTGGTATTATCCCGAATTCCGCGATTGAATTGGATGACTCCGAATGTGGGAGCGGCTTTACGCCGCCACTCGTTCGTGCGCCGGCAATGCTGCCGATGTCGGGGCGTAAAGCCCCTCCCACACTTCAGACAATCACGGAATTCGGTATTATTGAACAATTCCGGGCTTGGCGCATCGAACCCCCACGTGCCCCTCCCCCTCCTGCTTTTTGTGCTGGTCGCCACGATCATTGCCTGGGTGGTTTCCTTGGACGTCTCGGAGCGTTAGCCGCCGGCGGCAACCTTGCGTCCGGCCGCCCGGGGCAGCACGCGGCCAGCGGCCCCAGGCGGCGAGAACAAGGGCGTCCTCCCTCAATCGCAGCGCATCTGCTCCAGCGTGACGCCCTTCGTCTCCCGGATGAATTTCCAGGCGTAGAAGGCCGAGAACAGAGCGAAGGCGGCGTAGATGCCGTAGGCGCCGCCCAGCCCGATCGACGCGAGGAGCATCGGGAAGGTGATCGTCACGAGAAAATTGACGCCCCATTGGCAGAGCCCGGCGAACGACAACGCCGCGCCGCGGATCTGGTTCGGAAACATCTCGCCCAAGAGCACCCACATGACCGGACCCCACGAGATGCCGAAGGCCACGATGTAGAGATTGGCCGAGACGAGGGCGGCCGTGCCCGCGCCGGAGCCGAGCACGAGATTGCCGTCGGCGCCGACCGTGGCGCGCGCGAAGATGAACGCGAGCGCGCCGAGGAACAACGACATGCCGAGGGAGCCGATGAGCAGGAGCGGCCGGCGTCCGATCCGGTCGATCAGGGCGATCGCGACG
>PNKG01000066.1 GCA_013822585.1 Opitutus sp.
CGCGGTCGCCCGTCGCGCGCACCCGGGTGGGGCAACTGGGGCGGGTCAGGGGCGCGGGACCATCTCCAAGCTTGTCATTGCCAAGCACCTCCTGACACTCGCCCGACACACCACATGAAGCAGCGCACCCTCCTGCGCGAAGTCTCCATCAAGGGCAACGCCCTGCACACCGGAGACGCCGTGCACATGACCTTCAAGCCCGCGCCCGCGAACCACGGCATCGTGTTCAAGCGCGTGGACCTGCACGGCCACCCCGAAATCAAGCCGCGGGTCGATCTCGTCACCGACCTGGTGCGCGCCACGACCATCCAGCAGGGCCACGCCAAGATCCACACCGTCGAGCACGTGCTCAGTGCCCTCAACGGCTGCGGCATCGACAATCTCCTCATTGAAATGGACGCCGGCGAACCGCCCATCATGGACGGCTCCGCGCGCGAGTTCGTAAAGATGATCCAGCAGGGCGAGCCGGTCGAGCAGGATGCCGAGCGCGAATACTTCACGCTCACCGAGCCGATCTCCGTCTCCCGCGGCAACTCGTCGGTCATCGCGTTGCCCTGCGACGGCCTGAAAATCTCCTGCACGAGCGCCGACGACCGCGGCATCCACACGCAGCACCTCTCGCTCACCATCGACCCCGACGTTTACGTCACGCAGGTCGCGGCCTCGCGCACCTTTGCCGTTTACGAGGACATCGAAGGCCTGCTCAAGATGGGCAAGATCAAGGGCGGCTCGCTCGACTGCGCCGTGGTCATCAAGGGCGACAAGATCATCTCCAAGGAACCGCTGCGCTTCCCCGACGAGTTCGTCCGCCACAAGATCCTCGACATCATCGGCGACATCACGCTGCTCGGCGCGCCGCTCAAGGCCCACATCGTCGCCACGCGCCCCGGGCACGCGATCAACGCCGAGCTGACGAAGATTCTCCTCGAGAAATACGAGGCATGGAAAAAGGGCGGCAGGAAACCCGCCAGGCCCGCCACCCCGAAGGCCGAGATCGCCGTCGAGTCCACCCTCGATATCCGCCGTGTGCTCGACACGATCCCGCATCGGTATCCGTTCGTGATGATCGACCGCGTGGTCGAGCTCGGCGAGGACACGCTCACCGCCATCAAGAACGTCACGATCAACGAGCCCTATTTCCAGGGCCACTATCCCGGCAACCCCGTCATGCCGGGCGTGCTGCAGATCGAGGCGATGGCGCAGGCCGCGGGCATCCTCCTGCTGCGCCGCACCAACATCGAGAACAAGACCGCCCTCTTCATGAGCTGCAACAACGTCAAGTGGCGCAAGCCCGTGCGTCCCGGCGACCAGCTCTCGATCAAGGTCAAGCTCACCAAGGTCCGCGGCACGATCGCGTGCGCCGAGGCCGAATGCAGCGTCGGCGGCCAGGCGGTTTCGGGCGGCGAACTCATGTTCGCCCTCGTCGATACCAGCGCGATGGACTGAGTCATGGCGTCGAACATCCACCCGACCGCGATCATCGAGCCCGGCGCGCAGCTCGGCGCCGACGTCACCATCGGCGCCTATGCCTACGTCGGCCCCGAGGTCGTGCTGGGCGACGGCTGCCTGCTGCACCACCACGCCACGGTGGAGGGCTTCACCACGCTCGGGAAGCTGTGCGAGCTCTATCCGTTCACCTGCATCGGCGCCAAGACGCAGGACCTCAAGCACCGCGGCGGCCGCCCCGGCACGCGCATCGGCGACCGCAACGTCTTCCGCGAATACACCAGCGTGCACGGCGCGACCAAGGACGGCGAGTTCACCGTCCTCGGAAACGACAACCTCCTGCTGGCCTACTGCCACGTCGCGCACGACTGCCAGATCGGCGACCATCTTATCGCGAGCAATTCAGTCGGTCTCGCCGGCCACGTCATCGTCGAGGGCCACGTCACGCTCGGCGCCAAATGCGGCGTGCACCAGTTCTGCCGCGTCGGCGCGCACGTGATGGTCGGCGCGATGTCGAAGGTCGTGCAGGACGTGCCGCCCTACATCATCGCCGACGGCAACCCCGCGATCGCCCGCTCGATCAACAAGATCGGCCTCGAGCGCAACGGGTTCACCGTCGGGCAGCTCGAGAGCGTCAAGCAGGCCTTCCGCATCTTCTACCGCGCGGGGCTCAATCGCACGCAAGCCTTCGAGCGGCTCCACGCGCACCCGCTGTCCAAGACGCCCGAGTTCGAGAATTTCCTCAACTTCGTCGAGAAGAGCGAGCGCGGCGTCATCGCCGGCCGCTGAGCGTAGCGCAGGCGTCTCGCCTGCTCCGGTCTCCTCTGCAGGCGGGACGCCTGCGCTACAACTGCCCACGCGCGCTCCGCGCTCGCTTCACCCCCGCGGCAATTCCCCGAGCTGCCGCAGCAACGGATAGGTGTAGAGCCCCGTGCGGTGGCCGTCGGAGAAGTCGAAGCGGATCGCGTAGTTGCCGACCTGCTCCCAGCCGAGCACGCCGACCCCCGTGTGATCCCGCGGCGCCTCGCCGCCGTATTTTGCGCCGAAGATGTCCTGCTCGCCCCGCACCTCGGCGCTGGGCGAATTCGCGCGCAGCGTGGCGAACGTGATGAAGCTCTCGCTGCCGTCGCTCCAGCGGAGCGCGACCTCGGAGCCGATGAGTTGCACGTCGAGAGGGCGGAGGGCTGGCATGATCAGTTGGGCGGGAGATTTTCCGGAATTCCAGATCGGGCGATGGGGGCGCAGACTTGCTGCGCCCAGGAAGTTTCGACGGTCGAGCGGGCGCAGCAAGACTGCGCCCCTAAATTCGCTGCATTGTGCGGACTCTGCATGGATGCGGAAGCCTCTGGCGAAGCCGCCGTGCGAGGGGAAGCGCGGCAGGGCGGGGTGTGGCCGTGGCTCAGAGGTCCTTGCGGCGGAAGACCCAAAGGGCGCCGCCGAGCGGCAGCGCGATCCAGCCGGCGAGCACGGCGGCGGCGAAGCCGAGGCCGAGGCCGGTGCCGAGGAAGTCCTTCAGCAAGGCGCCGGTGTAGCCGAGCAGCGCGGAGACGTCCATCTGCAGCAGCACGAGCACGCGGGCGAGGTCGATGGGGTTGAGGGCGAGCAGGCCGAGGCTGACGCCTTCGAGCGGATATTCCTGGAGGAGGAACAGCACGTAGAGGGTGAGGCCGTCGTGCAGCAAGGCGAAGTAGAACCACACGAGCAGGGCGAAGCCGATGCCGCGGCCCTTGTCGCGCAGGGCGACAGCGGCAAGGAACGCGAAGTGCGTGAACACCACGGTGAGCACGAGCGAGACGGCGAGCAGCGAGAGCGCCGTGAGGCCCGGGGTGTAGACGAGCAGCGGGAGGCCGATGCCGACGAGGAGGGCGCCGCAGAGCGCGAGGGAGACGCCGGCGGCCTGGGCGAGCAGGATGGTGGTGCGGGGCAGCGGTTGCGCGGCGAGCAGCTCGAGGAATTCGTAGGATTGGTAATAGTGCGACGAGGCGAAGACGATGCTCACGAGCGGCACGGCGATGAGCACGAGGCTGAGCAGGCCGACCAGGCCCTTCGGGAGATCGCCGGCGAGATTGAAGAGGCCGAAGGCGGCGAGCAGGAGAAATCCGGCGTAGCCGAGCACGATGCGGCCGCGGAGGATGTCGCCGACGACGTATTTGAGCAGGCGGGGCAGCATCATGGCGCGGGTCCTCCGTTGGCCGGGCCGGCGGCAGCGTCGGCCCGGATCTGCTGGGCGACGGCGCGGCCGAGGCGGGTTTCGCCCGAGGCGGCCTTGAGCTGCCCGCTGGACCGGTAGAAGCGCATGCGGCCTTCGAGGAGGTAGAGAACGTCGGTGGCGATCTCGTCGAGGTCGCTGAGGATGTGGGAGGTGACGAGGATGAGTTTGCCGCGGTCGCGCTCGGCGCGGATTTTCTCCTTCAGGATTTCGACGGAGAGCGGGTCGAGGCTGGCGGTGGGCTCGTCGAGCACGAGCACATCGGGGTCGAAGAGGAAGGCGAGGCAGGCGCTGAGTTTCTGGCGCGAGCCGCCGGAGAGGGTGCCGGCGGTCTGGCGGGCGAAGCGGTCGACCTGGAGGGTGCGGATGAGCTCGTCGTCGCTGCGGGCGTGCGTGCCGCGGCGGATGTCGCGCATGAGGTCGAAGAGCTGGCCGACGCGGAGGTGGTCGGGAAAGCGGCTGATCTGCGGCATGTAGCCGATGCGGCGGCGCGGCTCGGGGGAGTCGAGGAGGTTTTCGCCGTCGAGCGTGAGTGTGCCGGCGTCGGGGCGGACGAGGCCGAGCACGCACTTGATGAACGTGGTCTTGCCCGCGCCGTTGGGGCCGATGAGCGCCACGCACTGTCCGCGCTGGAGGCGGACCGTGAGGGCGTCGAGGGCGCGCAGGTGGCCGAAGTGCTTGGTGAGGTCGGTGGCGTGGAGCATCGACTTCGCGGGCGGTTTATTTGCCCGAGGGCGGCAGGAGCACGCCGTCGATGACGTGGACGATGCCGTTGGAGGCGGGCGCGGTGCCGAGGACGGTGGCGGCGCCGTTGAGGATGATCTTGCCGTCCTTGATGGCGATCTTGACGTTGCCGCCGTTGGCCATGTTGAGGGTCATGCCGTCTTTCAACATCTCGGGTTTGAAGACGGCAACAGCAACGTGATACTGGAGGATGTCGGCGAGGGCGTCCTTGTTCTGGGGTTTGAGGAGGTTGTCGACCGTGCCGGCGGGAAGCTTCTGGAAGGCTTCGTTGGTGGGGGCGAAGACGGTGAAGGGGCCGGTGTTGGTGAGGACGTCCACGAGTTCGGCGGCCTTGACGGCGGTGACGAGGGTGGTGTGGGCCTTGCTGCCGGCGGCGACCTTGACGATGTCCTTCTGGGACTCGTCGTCGGCGACGGCCGACTGGCCGGCGCCGGGGGCGGCGGCGGTTTCGGCGGGAGCGGCAGGTTGCTGTTTGGAGCAGGCGGCGAACAACAGTGCGAGGAGGGCGGCGCACGGGAGCGTGAGGAGCAGGCGGGTGTTCTTCATGGCATTATGGATGGGGTCGAGTGGTGGGGGGGGAAATCAGAGCGGGTGCGGCCGCATGGCGGGGCGCGGGTCGGCGAGCCCGTCGGGGGTGAGGCTGGGGAAGATGCGCTCGGCGCGGTCGAGGAAATGCGCGAGCGGGCTGCGCAGGAGCAGGAGCGCGGTGGGCACGCGGTCGACGAGCATGGCGAAGAGGCTGAGGGGGCGGTGGGGGAGGTCGCCGGTGCCGTCGTGGTTGAGGTCGTAGTTCTCGGCCTTGTCCCAGTAGTTGCCTTCGAAGAGGTTTTGGTCGAGCGCGCCGGGGGCGGTGAGGTCGAAGGCGTTGCCGATGAAATTATTCGTGCGGTAGGTGTTGTCGGCGCAGTTGGTGTCGACCTGCAGGGCCCAGCCGTTCTGGAGGAAGCGGTTGCGGGCGAGGGTGAGGCGGCTGGAGTTCTGGATGGTGACGGCGACGGAGTTGGACTCGAAGGTGTTGGCGACGATGGCGCTGTCGGAGATATCCTTGAGGAGGAGGCCGTAGGAGGCGGAGCCCCAGCTGCGGCTGAAGCGGTTGCCGGTCATCTCGACTTCGCGCGAATACATGACGGCGACGCCGGCGCCGTTGGCGGTGAAGGTGTTTTCGCGGTAGCGGTTGCGGTGGGCCGACATGAAGTGCAGGCCGTAGCGCTGCGAATGTTCGACGTGGTTGCGGTCGATGAGCGAGTCGGTGACGAACTCGAGGTAGATGCCGTCGCGGTGGCCGCTGACGCGGTTGTGGGTGAGCTCGACGTGGTCGCAGGACCAGGCGTGGATGCCGTTGGCGTTGTCGGTGTTTCGCGCGGGGGAGCCGGTGATCTCGTTGCGGCGGGCGGCGACGTGGCGGGATTTCGAGAAGTAGAGGCCGAAGCTGCAGTCGCGCACGCGGTTGTCCTCGAGGAGGACATGGCTGGCGTTGGCCACGCGGATGCCGGCGATGTCCTCGATGCTGCCGCCGCCGCTGCGGACGAGGTCGAAGCCGCGGACCGTGACTTGGGAGGCGACGATGATGAGGATCTCGCTGCGGTGTTCGCCGTCGAGCTGCGGTCGGCCGTGTCCGAGCAGCGTGAGGGGTTTGTCCACGACGAGCGGACTCTCGCGATAGATGCCGGGGTGGACGTGGAGGGTGTCGCCGGGTTGGGCGGCGGCGAGGGCGGCGCGGAGGGTGGCGTGCGGCTGGCCGGCGCCGACGTGCAACCCGCCCGCGGGCATCGCCGCGGGGACGAGGCCGAGGAGGGCGAGGCAGGTCAGGCGACCGCGCATGGGATCAGGGGGAGCGGGGCAGTTCGGGCCAGCGGAGGAGGCGGGAGGCGCCGCCGAGTTGCTGGCGGGCGGAGGCGCGGTCGGCCTCCGTGGCGAAAGCGGCGAGGGAGCTGCCCATGGGGCTGCGGAGTTGGGCGTCGTGGAGGAAAAGGGCGTCGGCGGCGGGCAGGAGCCGGCCGGCGTGCGCGAAATCGGCGACGTAGACGGATTCGCGCGCGGGGTTGGCGGCGGGGGATTGGCGCTGGTAGGCGAGGAGGCAGCCGAGGTCGTCGAAGACGAGGATTTTGCCCTTGGGGGTGATGAGTTCGGCGCCGTAGCGCTGGTCGACGAGCGTCATGCGGCAGTGCGCGCAGGCGTCCTGTCCGTAGCGGATGGCGGCCGGGCCGCGGGAACAGCCGGCGAGCGCGAGCAGAAGGAGCGCGGCGAGCGTTGCACGCAGGAAGTTCATGATGCGGGGCGCCGGGCGCGGTTGCGCCAGTATTCCCAGCCGGCGAGGGCGACGGTGGTGACGACGCCGGCGATGAAGGCCCAGCCGCCCGAGGCGGGGCCGGCGTAGGCGACGAAGTTGAGGAGGTTCTTGTAGCCGAAGATCGGGGGTTGATACGACATGCCGGGGACACTGATGGCGGCACGCGGGTCGAGGTTGTGGCCGTAGTCGTAGCCCCAGCGGTAGTAGTCGATCATGCCGGCAAAGCTGACGGCGCAGAGCAGGGCGGCGTAGGCATAGAGCCAGCGGCGGCGGGCGGTGCAGACGGGGAGCGCGGCGAGCAGGATGAGGAGGCCGATGAGTTTGTCCATGAACTGGAACTCGGGGAACATGTCGGCGTGGATGGTGCGCATGCCGATGTAGTGGTTCAGGCCGTTGATGATGTCGAAGTCACCGCTGATGCGGTTCACCCAGATATGCATGGTGAGGCCCTCGGGGTATTGGGGCGCCCACAGCTGGATCGTCCACAACGGCAGGAAGTAGGTGGCGACGAAGGTGAGCGCGGACAAGGCCAATAGGATGCGGGTGAAGCGGTGGAGTGGTTGCATCGGGCGGGCAGAGAGCACCGGTCCCCCGGCCGCGGCTGCGGGCCGGGCCGGGGGCGGGCGAGTGCGGGTGAGGGCTGTTATTGAGCCGTCTCACCGATGCCGTATTTGAGCGGCACGTCGGAGTCGGCGGGGGAAACGCGGAGGTAGCCTTGCATCTCTTGGTGGAGCGCCGAGCAGAAGTCGGTGCAGTAGAAGGGTTGGATACCGATGCGGGTGGGCACGTATTTGAGCGTGGCGGTCTCGCCGGGCATGATGAGCAGTTCCATGCCGGCGCCCTTGATGGTGAAGCCGTGCGGGACGTCCCAATCCTGCTCGAGGTTGGTGACGTGGAAGTAGACCTCGTCGCCGAGCTTGACGCCCTCGATGTTGTCGGGGGCCATGTGGGAGCGGATGGCGGTCATGTAGACGTGGACCTGGTTGCCGTGGCGCACGACGCGGGCGTCCTTCTCGCTCTTCACGGCATGGGGATGTTTGTTCTCCTCGATCTTGAAGAATTTCTTGGACTTCGGCTTCACCAGTTCGGCGGGGATGGCTTCGGCGTAGTGGGGCTCGCCGACGGTGGGGAAGTCGAGGAGGAGCTTCATCTTCTCGCCGCTGATGTCGTAGAGCTGGGCGGACTGGGTGAGCTCGGGGCCGGTGGGGAGGTAGCGGTCCTTGGTGATCTTGTTGTAGGCGATGGCGTATTTGCCGTGGGGCTTGGTGGTGGGGCCGCCGGGGACGCTGAGGTGGCCGACGGAGTAGAACGTGGGCTGGCGGTCGACGACCTGGAGGGTCTCGATGTTCCACTTCACGATTTCGGAGGTGACGAAGAACGAGGTGTAGGCGAAGCCCTTGCCGTCGAACTCGGTGTGGAGGGGCCCGAGGCCGGGCTTCTTCACCTCGCCGTGGAGGACGGAGTCATACTTGAGCACGGGGATGCCGTGGAAGTCGCCTTCGAAGTCCTTCTTGTCGATGGCGGCGATCATCTTGTCGAAGGAGAAGACGGGGATGAGCGCGGCGAGCTTGCCGGAGCCGACGATGTAGCTGCCGGTCGGGTCGGTGTCGCAGCCGTGCGGGGACTTGGGGCAGGGCATGAGGTAGACGAAGCCGGGGAGCTCGGTCGGATCGAGGACGATGACCTCGTCCTTCATCGTGGAGGTGGCGGAGTGGGTATGCTCGTCCCAGACGTTGTGGGCGTAGCGGGTCTTGGAGACGCGGCCCTTGCCGGCCTTCACGTATTCCTCGGCCTTCTTCCAGTTGATGGCGACGATGAAGTCCTTGTCCTTCTGGGAGGCGTTGACTTCGAGGAGGGTGTGGGCGAGTTCGCTGTTGTAGCAGGAGAAGAACATCCAGTCGCGGGATTTCAGCTTGCCGGCGCGGGCGAGGTCGATGTCGACGCCGGGGAGCAGCACTTGGAAGGCGACGTTCATGCGGCCGGTCTGCTTGTCGACGGAGATCATGCTGACCGTGCTCTTGAAGTTCTTCTTGTAGGTGTTGATCGGCACGTCGGGGTTGCTGCCCTCGTCGTCGAGCGGGGTGGCGAAGCGCGTGCCGGCGACGGTGTATTCGGTGTTTTCGGTGACGAAGGGCGAGGAGTGGTTGCCGGAGCTGTTGGGAATCTCGATGATCTCCTCGGCGCGGAAGGTGGAGAAGCTGATGCGCGCGACGCGGGGGGTGTTGTTGGCGTTGGCGAAGATCCAGCGGCCGTCATGCTCGCCGTGGGTGGTGGAGAGCGAGGGGTGGTGCTGGTCGTCCCAAGCCTGCAGGCCCACGGAGGTGTTGAGCATGGGCTTGGTCTCCTCGCTGTAGCCGTAGCCGGATTCGGGGTGCTGGGCGAACACGGGGATCTGGCGGAGGAGACGCCCGGAGGGCAGGCCGTAGATGGCGACATTGCCGCTGAAGCCGCCGGAGACGACGGCGTAGAACTCGTCGTGCTTGCCCGGGGCGACGTAGACTTTTTCCGCGGCGCCGGATTGGACCGGAGTGGCGATCTGCTTGGGTTTGCAGCCAGTGAGCAAGGCGGCGCCGGTGAGCGCGGCCGCTCCGGCGAGGAGGAGGCATGTCCGGGATTTCATGGTCATTTTAGGGTTGTGCACAGAAAGAGGAGGGGGGCGCGGCGGCTCAGGGCTCGCCGTCGTTGTGGCGCATGAACTCGAGGAGGTGCCGGGCCTCGTCGGCCGAGACGTTCATGTTCGGCATGCGCACGAGGCAGAGCTCGAGGAGCTTCTGGGCCTCCTCGTCGGTCGCCAGCATCATGTCGACGTTGGTGATCATGTTCATGATCCAGAGAGGCTGGCGGCGCTTGGTGACGCCGGCCCAGCCGGGGCCGACGATCTTTTCGTTGGTGAGCTTGTGGCAGGCGAGGCACTTCATCTCGTAGATGCCCTTGCCGGCGGAGACCCACTCGGGCTTGAGCGGATGCGTGAGCTCGACGTGCTTGATCTCGATGCCGTGCACCTCGGGCTGGTTGGCCGCGAGTTCAGCGGGACCGGGCGAGGCTTTGGCGGCTTGCTCGGCTTCCTCCTTCGAGCCGCAGCCGGAGAGGAAAAGCAAACTGACAAGCGTCGCCAGTGAGCCGACGACGAACCTCACTCCACGCGGAGCGAGCAGGTAGAAGTGTGTGGGCGGGGGTAGCATACTCCGCCGATGTTACCTATTACTGGTATTGCCGACATTGACTTCGGTCAAGGACACGGCCCGGCGGTCACGCTATTCACCGCGCCTAATGAGGATGATGAGTTCGAGGCGCCCTCGGCGGAGACCTCGCCTTCCGCCCGGATCAGCCGACAGAAGCTTGCGCCGGGCTGCCTCAACCGGCGCTCGCTGCGGCGGTCGCCGTCTGGCTTGGAATCCGGCATGAGGGATTCGGCGTATCCGAAGTGACGCGGGACGGGTGGAGCGGCGGTTGGTGTTCTTGCCGTGGGTCTTGTCGAGAGGAGCGGCTCCCACGCCCAAGTGCGGGGCTAGGGTGAGCACCCTCGGTGGAAATTGTCCCGACCCGATGGAACGACTGGCGCGCAGAGCTTTGGGAAAACGTCCCCGCGACGACCTAATCCCGCCAAGTGCCGTTAGATAATTTTCAATCCGCCGCGCGGGGCAAGGAATGCGGAGCAGAGCATCCGGACAGGGCTATCATCGCTTGTTCCTTGAAAGAACAGCCGCGGTGCGGTTCGGCTGAAATGCCGGGCCGAGAGCACGGCTGGGATGATCCCGGGCGACCGGGGAAAGGAAGGCGGCAACTGGTGTCGCTTTCCCCCGTGCGGGGTAACACCTGCGCGCGGCATGTTTCACCAGTCCCTCTGGCCGGAGTCGTGTCCGGTCAGTTCCCACGGATGAGGGACTGTGCGGCGAGGCGTGATGAGAAACCACGCCGAGCCGAGTCAGACGCACCGGAAGTTTCGACCGGTCCGTCCACACAGTTGCCCAGAGGGTATGAGTTGCTACTGTGCAGACCAGGACGTCGGCCGGGCCGGGCGGCTTCACCCCGCCGGAAGGCCTGCCGCGAGGCAGGACCGCAACACGGCTTGGCCCGACGGAGAGCGGGGCGGGCGGGGCAAAGCCCGTCCATCCTCTTCGCCTGGGGGAGCGCGACAAACCGCGCCGCCCCGGCTGCAATCGAACGCAACTTGAGAGGTAAGAGGTCAGACCCGTAACGCGGGGCCAACGTCCGGCCAGAAGCCGGAGCCGTCCCCGTGGTAAAGGTGCAGACGCGCAGCCATTGCAGGCGTGTTCCACACCCCGTCCGCCGCGACGTTCCCGGCAGGGAGCGCGCCCCGGGCGCAGAGGCCTCACTCGACAGATCCCAGCCGGCAACGGCCGGGACGGTCCCGCCATGAGACCGAGACATCCGCCTGCCGCGGAGAGTGGCGTCGGGGAGCACACGGCCCGCGAAAGCGAGAGCGCCTAACGTGTGTGTCCGGGAAGGAGCGCGCGGCGAACGCCCACCCGCCTTCGTGGCCCCGGAGCCGGATCGGCTCCGGGGCTTCGTGCTTGATGCGAACTTTCCATTTCACCCCCAGAAACATGAGTGCCGAAACCAAAACCGCAGAGTGGATCCCCTCCGAACCGGCCGAGGAGAACATCCGCCTGCTCGCCTACCAGCTCTGGTTGAACGACGGCCAGGTCGACGGCCGCGACCTCGACCACTGGCTCACTGCCCGGCAACTGCTGTTGCACGAGGCCAAGGAACAGCATGAGAACGGCCGGCCGCCATCCGAGCCGCCGGCGCAGAAATACGGCAGCCCGATCCGCAGCATCGCCGTCAACCCCCAGCACCTGCACGGCCGCGGCCGCAATCACCGCGAACTCGTCGCCGCCGGCGGCGCGGAGCAGCGCCGTCGCGCGCGCCATCAGCCGCAGCAGCCGCAGCCGCGGGCGGGCCGGGAATTGGCGCAGAAAGCCTGAGG
>PNKG01000067.1 GCA_013822585.1 Opitutus sp.
CTTAGCGGGTCGGCACGTAGAGCGTCGCGGCGAGCAGGCAGCCCGCGAGGATGATGGGCTTGCGGCCGATCTTGTCGGAGAGGCTGCCGAAGTAGACGAAGAACGGCGTCGCGAGCAGCAGCGCGCAGACGACGATCAGGTTCGCCGTGACGAATTCGACCTGCGCGACGCGCCGGAGGAAGAACAGCGCGTGGAACTGGCCCGCATACCAGACGACACCCCGGCCGGCGACGGCGCCGAACAACGCGAGCGCCACGAGGCGGCGGTTCTCGCGCTTGCCGAAGCTCTCCTTGAGCGGATTGGCCGAAAGTTTGCCACCGGCCTTGGCCTTGGCGAAAAGCGGCGACTCCTCCATCGAGTCGCGGATATAGTAGGAGAGGAGCACGAGGAAGATCGAGAGCGGGAACGGCACGCGCCAGCCCCGGTCCTCGAAGGCCTCCTTGCCCAGACCCTGGCGGCACAGCAGAATCACGCCGAGCGACGTGAAAAGTCCGAGCGGCGCGAACCCGCCGATCTGGGCGTAGCCCGGCAGCAGGCCGATGAGAAACGTCGAGCCGCCCATCAGCAGCAGCGTGATGAGGAAGGTGTATTTGCGGCCGACGAGATCGCCGATGCGGCCGAACACGGGCGCGCCGAAGGGCCGCACGACGAAGCCCGAGGCGAAGATCGCGAGGGTCTTCAGGAAGCCCGCCGCGGGGTTATCGCCGGGAAAGAAGTGCGCCGAGCGCACCGTGGCGAGGCTGCCGAGGAGATGGAAGTCATACCACCCGATGAGCATGCCGGCGGAGGCGGCGCCGATCACCTTTCAGAGGCCGCGGGGAGGGTGCGTGTGGCCGTGCGCCGCAGGCGAAGCGTGGGTGGTCATGGGAAAGCGCGGCGACACCGCGGGGCGCGAGCGGGCCGGCAATGCCCGTTTCGCCGGCGTGGCGATGCCGCTTGCGCCCGCCGCCGGCCCGCGACTTGATGAGGTCGAAAACATGCGAGGCAGGCTGGCCGATTTATTCCGGGGACTCGCGGCGCCGTGGTATTGGAACGCGCGCAAGTTCCTCTTCGTCGCGCGCGGCCGGCGCGGCCAGTGCCCGTGCCAAAACGAGAGCGACTCGGGGCTGCCCGGCGAGACGCGGTGCGAGGCGGTGACGTATTGGGTCAGCCCCCGGCGCTTTGCGCGGCGTGTGTGCCCGCTGCTGAAGGAGAATGCCGCGGGCGAGTGGCGGTGCAGCGTCCGTCCGGAGGAGGTGCGGCCGTTTTGGGTGCGTATGCTCGGGATGGATGCGCTGGCCGTGGCGGCGGCGATTGCCTGCGTGGGCGGCGGGCTGTGGGTGACGATGCGCGTGGTGGGCTACGAAGTGGGCCTGCGGCAGATTTTCTGGCCGCCGGCGTGGTCCGGGCTGCGGCTGGTGCGCGCGGATTTCTTTCGCCGGCAATCGGCCGATTTCCTCCGGGAGGGGAGATTCCGCGAGGCGCTCGCGTCGCTGAGCCTGGCCAGCGAATTGGCGCCGGAGGATTACGACACCGGCATGTTGCTGGCGCAGGTCGACCATCTCGTGCGCCCGGAGCGGGCGGATTTCGTTTACCGCCGGCTCTACGAGCTGCACCCGGCGCGGCGGGCGGAAACCTCGCGGGTCTGGCTGCGCAGCCTTTTGTCGCGTGCGCAGATGGTTGGCGCGGGCGAACTGGCGCGGCGCCGCCTGGTGGATTCACCCGAGGAATGGCCGGTGTGGCTGCATGCCTTGCTCACGGCCGCCCGATGGGAAAGGGATTACGGCATTCTCGAGGCCGCCGCGCGCGACGACCAAGCGCCCGCTGCGGCGCGCGCACTGCTGGATTTCGAGGTGCGGCTGCGCCGGGCGGATTTCGGGGAGGCGCGCCGGATGCTGGTGGCCGAGCCGATCGGCGCGACGCCCTACGCAGTGGTGCACCGCATCGAACGGTTGTTGGAATTCGGCGATGGCTTGGAGGCGCTGCTGCTGTTGCGCGAGCGTGCGACAGGGCTGGGGCAGCGGGACATCGTGCGGCTGACGCTCGCCGCCCATGCGGTGGCCCGCAACCGGGCCGTGCTCGAGCGGGAGGTGCGCGGATTGCTGGCGCGCCGGGACGAGGAAGGCGAGGTCGCCGTGAACGTCGTGGCCCTGCACCTGGTGCGCCATCCGAACGATGCGCTGCTTGCGCTTTGCCGCGACGCCGCGGAGTCGTGGGCCCGCGAGGGGGGCGGGGCGGCGAGGCACGAGGCGCTGGCGGCGCTGTATTGTGCGATTGCCGTGGGAGGCCGCACGGAGTGGCTGCCGGCGGTGCGGGCCAAGTTCCCCGAGGCAGACCTGTCGAGCGCGAGCGCCCAGCAGCGCATCGAACAGGTGTTTGCCCAGCCCATCACTTCTCCCTTGATGTTGCTCGGCGTGGTGCGCCCGCTGTCGCTCGAGTTGAACTATGCGATTCTTGAACGGGTGCTGGCGACCCGTTGAATGCGGCCCCCTTTCCCGCAGCTTGCTCCGGGGAGTGGCGCGGGCGGCAGGGCGGCGTTCAATCGGGAAACGGAAAGGCACGGCGGGATGCCGTGCCGGTGAGGAGGAAAGCAGGCGCGGGGCTTACTTGGTGGCGAATTCCTTGGTGCCGATGACGCGCGGGCTGCCGCCGGCAGGCGTCTGGAAGACTTCGATGCGGTAGCGGTGGGTGCCTCGGGCCGTGGGGAAGTTCAGGTGATACTTGTCATTGCCCTGAATCGTGTAGCCGGAGTCGTAAGCGAAGAGCTGCGGCGCGGACGTCGAACCGTCGGAGTAGACTTCCGACACCGCGATGACGATCGACGTGTCGATCTTGTCCTTGGCCTTGGTGCGCTGGCCGGGATAGTGGTCCGGGTCGCCGTCACCATCGCGGTCTTCGCCTTGCTCGGTGCCGCAATCGAGCTCGAACATGATCGCGACATTCTGGCCGCCTTTCTGAACCTTGCCGAGGGAGATGGGGGGCAGCCAGTTCACGGAGCAGGCCGGGGCTGGGGGCTGGACCTGCGTCACCGTGAAGGTAACCGAAGTGCTGGCCGTGGTGGCACCGCTGGCGGCGGTGGCCGTCAGGGTGTAGGTGCCGGGCGATGAGATCGAGAGGGAACCGGTGCCCGTGGCGCTGGCGGAACCGACCCCCGCGATGCTAGCGGTGATGGCATTGCCATTGAGCGCACCGGTCAGGGAAGTGATCGTGTAGCCATTGCCCGCAGTGCCGGCAAAGCTGAAGGGGATGGCGGTCGGGCCGGATCCTGCGACACGGGTGTAGGTGGCGCCGTTCAAGGGCTGGCTGATCGTGACCGTGGGGGCGGGGGCGGCGGCCACGACCGTGAAGGAGCGGCTGGCCGTCGATGTGCCGTTCGCGTCCGTGGCGGTGACGACGAGTTCGTAACTTCCGCCGGTGGTGAGCGAAAAGTTGCCGCTTCCCGAAGCCGTCAGGCTGCCGATGCCGGAGGGGGAGAAACTGACGGGGCTGCCGTTCAAGGTGGCGGTGAGGCTGGTGATGCCACCGTAGGCGCTCAAGGCACTGAAAGAGTAGGGAACGGACACTGAACCGGCGGCTGGGAGAGTGTAGGTGCTGGACGGCGCCGGCTGGGCGATCGAGACGGTGGGCGGCCCGGCTTGGACGACGACACGGATTTCCGCGGAATCGCTGCTCGTGCCTTCGGAATTGGTGGCACTGGCCACGACGGTGTAAATGCCGGGAGTCGTGGTGGAGAACAGGCCGCCTGCGGTGACGGAACCGGTGCCGAGCCCCGAGATTGTGGTCAGCGTCACGCTGTTGGTGCCGACTTTGGCATCGATGCTCGTGATGGGGGAAGCCACGGGGGCCGAGGCTGAAAACTGCACATCGATCTGCGCCGGGGTTCCGCCGACGACCCAAGTGTAGACGGCGCCGTCGAGCGGGTTATTGAGCGTCACGGACGGAACGTCGGTGACACGCGGTGGGAGGATGCGGGCGTTGATGAAGCCGTAATAATCTTGGGCCGGTGCCGGCCACCCCGGAGTTTGAATCGCATAGGCGTAATCGCCGGCTTGCATGCCGATCGGAAAATTGCAGGTCACCAAGACACTCTGGGACTGATTCGGACCGGTGAACGTGAGCGAAGTGGGGCTCAACGAAACATAGTTGAGGGCCTGTGCAGCCGAAACGCCATCGGGCATGACGGTGGGCACCAGCTGGGGACTGATGATCAGGGAGGAGCCTGCCGGGACGTTGTTCGGCGAGATGATTTGCAAAACGTAAGTATGGAAAAGCGGCTGGTCGCCCTCGACATTTTCCGTCTGCGGGAGGTAGCCGACCACCGGATCGCCGGGACGGGCATGGGACTGCGCGAAAAATGTGAGCAGCAGAGCAACGAATGAACAGGCTCTTAGAATGCGGGTGCTCATGACTAGGGTGGGGGAAGCGGAAATCACTCTTGGTTGACGTCTCTAATTTGGAGCAACTGAAGTGCAATGCGCAAGAATATTCTGGGAGTTTTACCCTATGCCCCAAAATTTGATTGTAAAACCACTAGGAGCTTCACCCTAGTTTTTGTGTCGACTTCAGAGAGAGCCGATGTAGATAAATTACAGATCAACTCCCGATGCCTTCGGCCCAGTTCCAACTGTCCCATGCCTTTCGAGTTCGGACACCGATCTCGGCAGCGCTGTCGTTGGGCCTGTTTTTTGGGGCTGCGACCACGCAATTCGGTCAGACGGCGGTTACGTGGGGCAGTGTTTCCAGCGGCAACTGGACAACCAACTCCAACTGGGTCGGAGGCACGGCCCCGGCCAACAGCCTGACCACGAATTACGCCCAATTCAGCAATGCCACGGGCGTGACTGTCACGATCGATAGCAGCCGCAGTGTTGCGGGCCTCCGCTTTGCCAGCGGAGCCGGCGCCTACACCATTTCCAAAACAGGCACCGTGCGAACCCTGACCCTCGGTTCCTACGGCATCCTGCAGGAAGACGACTCTACGCAGACCATCACGGGCGCGGGCCTGCGCCTGACTCTTGGTGCGGCCTCGACGTTCAATGTGGCCAGCACCGGCAATCTGACGGTCTCGACCACCGGCGGCACAATCGCCACAACCGGCACCAACACACTGACCCTCGCCGGCAGCAGCACGGGCGTGGGCACAATAGGATCCCAGATTTCCGGGACCGGCTCGATCACCAAGAACGGCACCGGCACATGGGTCCTTTCCGGCAACAACTCCTATTCCGGCGCCACCACCGTGAATTCCGGCACGTTGCGGGCCACGACGAACGCCACCGCCCTTGGATCCGGCACCCTCACACTTGCGGGAGGCGAATTGGAATTGGCCAACGACACCGGCCTGTCCTTCAACCGCAACACCACGGTCTCCGGCAACGCCGCCATCACCTCGGACCGGCTGACCGCCGGCGCCGGCGTCACGCACACGCTCGGCACACTGTCCATCGGCAGTCAGACCCTGACGGTCGATCGGGGCAGCAACGCCACCTCCGGCACCGGCGGCATCACCTTCGGCAATACGACCACCACCGGCGCCGCCACCTTCAACGTCGGCTCCAACGCCCTCCTCACCCTCGGAGCCCTCAACGACGGCGGATCGGCCGACACAATCACCAAGTCCGGCAGCGGCACCCTCACCCTCGGCGCCGCCGCGGCCGCCATCACCAACGGCACCGCCGTCAACGTCACCGCCGGCACCCTCAATTCCAACAACGCCACCGCCCTCGGCACCCTGGCCAACATCACCGTTTCCGCGGGCGCGACCGTCAACCTCGGCGCCAGCCAGACCTTCGGTGCGCTGAACGGCACCGGCGGCACCGTCGCCCTCGGCACCAACACCCTCACGGTCGGCAGCACCAACAATCTCTCCGGCAGCTACGCCGGCAACATCACCGGCACGGGCTCGCTCGTGAAGGCCGGCACCGGCACCTTCACCCTCACGGGCGCCACCGGCTACACCGGCGCCACCACGGTCAACACCGGCACCCTCAACATCCAGAACAACACCGCCCTCGGCGCCGGCACCGCGGCGGTCACGGTCGCCAGCGGCGCCACGCTCCAGGTCCAAGGCGGCATCACCGTCAGCAACCGCCCCCTCGCCCTCAACGGCGGCACCCTCCAGAGCGTCAGCGGCGCCAACATGTGGGATGGCAATCTCACCATCGGCACCGGCGGCGGCACGATCCTTTCCAGCACCGCCGGCCAGTTGCTCACCATCGGCCCCGCCGACTTCAGCGGCACCATCGGCATGGGCGCCAACACCCTCACGCTCGGTGGCGCCGGCAACATGCTGATCAACTCCTTCGTCGGCAACCTCGGCGATTCCGGCGGCGTGATCAAGACCGGCACCGGCACCGTCACCTACTACGGCGACGCCAACTACTACACCGGCACGACCGACATCCGCGAAGGCACGCTCATCCTCGACACCCTCGACGGCCCGGTCGACGAGACCATCCGCGGCAACCTGATCATCGGCGACGGCACCGGCGCCGCGCAAAGCGCTGTGCTGCGCTATTCCAACGTCATCGGCTCGAACAACAAGATCTCCAACACCGCCACCGTCACCATCAACAGCGACGGCCTCTTCAACCTGAACTCCCGCGACGACACCGTCGGAGCCATCACACTCCAAGGTGGCAAGATCATCACCGGCGCCGGCGTGCTCGAGCTCAACGGCGGCATCACCACGCTCGCCTCCTCCCAGACTGCGGAGATCAGCGGCGTGATCACACTGGCCAACAGCGCGCGCACCTTCACCGTCGCCGATGGCGCCGCGGCAAGCGACCTCACGGTCGACGCGAAGCTCAACTTCGGCGGCATCGTCAAGGCCGGCGCCGGCACGATGACCATCACCGGCGACAACTCCATCGGCTACGGCGGCGTCACCGCGGTGAATGCCGGCGTGCTCAACATCCAGCACGCCAACGCCCTCGGCCAGGCCGGCGGCGGCGATCCCGCCAGCGGCACGACCGTCGCCACGGGCGCGGCCCTCCAGGTGCAGGGAGGCATCGCCGTCGGCGCGGAGGCGCTTTCGCTCTCGGGCGTGGGTGTGGCCAACGACGGCGCGTTGCGCAGCGTCAGCGGCGCCAATTCCTGGGCCGGCTCCGTCTCCCTCGCCGACCACGCCCGCATCAACACCGACTCCGGCTCGCTCACACTCAGCGGTGCCATCACCGCCCTGAACAAAAACCTCACGGTCGGCGGCGCCGGCACCACCACGATCAACGGCGCCATCGGCACGGCCGCCGGCGCGCTCACCAAGGACGGCAGCGGCACGCTTATCCTCACCGGCAACAACACCTACAGCGGCGCCACCTCCGTCGATTCCGGTGTGCTAAATATCCGCAGCTCCAACGCCCTCGGCTCCACCCTCGCCGGCACCACCGTCGCCAGCGGCGCCGCCCTCCAGCTTCAGAACAACATCAGCGTCGGCGCCGAGTCGCTCTCGCTCAGCGGCGCCGGCGTCTCCGGCGACGGCGCGCTGCGCAACGTCTCCGGCAGCAATTCCTACGCCGGCGCCATCGCTGTCGCCTCCGCCTCCACCCGCATCAACTCCGACTCCGACACGCTCACGCTCTCCGGCACCGTCGCCCTCGGTGCCAACACCCTCGCCGTCGGCGGCGCCGGCGACACCGCCATCACCGGTATGATCACCGGCGCGGCCGCCAGCGTGCTGAACAAAGACGGCGCCGGCACGCTCACCCTCTCCAACAGCGGCAACACCTTCGCCGGCGACATCGGCCTCACCGGCGGCACCCTCGCGATGGGCGCGAACAGCGCGCTCGACAGCTCCTCAATCGACCTCACCGTCGGCACCGGCGCCACGCTCTCGCTCGTCCAATACGCCCAGACCATCGGCACGCTCTCCGGCCTCGGCGCGGTCGACTTCGGCACCGGCGGCACACTCATGCTTTCCGGCAATTCGACCTTCTCCGGCTCGTTCTCCGGCACCGGCGAGCTCGTCGTCGGATCGGGCGTCACTCTCACCCTCGGCGCAAACTTCAACGCCTCCGGCCTCACCATCACGCTCGCCGGCGGCACCCTCGACGTCAACGGCTCGACCAGCACCTTCGGCACGCTCAAGCTCACGGGCAACTCCATCATCGATTTCGATGCGGCGGCCAACTCCACCGTCAACTTCACCAGCCTCTCGCTCGGCAGCTACTCGCTCGCCGTCGCGGGGTGGGCCGATACGCAGGATTACTTCAACGTCGCCAATTCGCCCGGCACGCAGGGCGCCGCGCCGTTGAATCAGGTGACCTTCGCCCCCTCCGGACCCTGGACCGGCAATGACACCACTTGGCAGTCGTGGGACACCCAGGTCACGCCCGTGCCCGAGCCCTCGACCTACGGCGCGCTCCTCATGGCCGCCGGGTTGGTCGGCTTCGGCTATCGCCGCTGGCGCCAGACGCGCGTCGGCATGAAGAACTGAGCCGCCCCTCCGGCTACTCCAGCGGCTGCCCGTGCCGCTCGCGCAACAGCAGCGTGCCGACCACGAATGCCAGGGCGGCGAACGCCATCGGATACCACAGCCCCGCGTAGGCGTTGCCCGTCACCGCCACGAGCTTCGTCGCCACGAACGGCGTCAACCCGCCCAGCACGCCGATGCCCAGGTGATACGGCAGCGACAGCGCCGTGTAGCGGATGCGCGTCGGGAACAACTCCACCAACCACGCCGCCAGCGGCCCATACGTCATCGTGCCGAAGCTCATTTGCAGCAGCACGAGCCCGAAGAGCAGCCCCGTGTTGCCCGCCGCCGCCGCACTCACCAGCCCGTGGTAGACCGGCCAGAAACCCGCCGCGCCGAGCAGGCAGCCCGCCATGACGATCGGCTTGCGGCCGACCTTGTCCGACAGCGCGCCCCACACCACGTAGAGCGGCGCGCTCGCCACCAGCGCCCACGTCACCAGCGAGTTCGCCGCCACGAAATCCACCTTCGCCACGCGCTGCAGGAAAAACAGCACGTAGAAATGACCGGTATACCACACCACCGCGTGCCCCGCCACGAAGCCGAACAGCGCCAGCAGCACCGCCCGCACGTTTTCCCAGCGCGTGAAACTCTCCAGCACCGGACTGGCCGAGAGCCGCCCCGCCGCCTTCGCCTTTGCGAACAGCGGCGACTCGTCCATCCGCCGCCGGACGAACCACGACAGCAGCACCAGCAGGATCGAGAGCAGGAACGGCAGCCGCCAGCCCCACGCCTCGAACTCCGCCCGCCCCAGCACCGTGCGGAAACCCAGCACCACGCCGAGCGACATGATCAGCCCGAGCGACGCCGTCGTCTGGAGGAAACCCGTGTAGAAGCCGCGCCGCGCGTCCGGCGCGTGTTCCGCCACGTAGGTTGCCGCCCCGCCATACTCGCCGCCGATGGAGAGCCCCTGCACCAGTCGCAGCAGCACGAGCAGCAGCGGCGCCGCCACGCCCGCCTGTGCGAACGTCGGCAGCAGCCCGATGGCGAACGTCGAGCCGCCCATCAGCAACAGCGTGAGCAGGAAGGTGTGCTTGCGCCCCACCCGGTCGCCCAGCCGCCCGAACACCAGCGCGCCGAACGGCCGCACGACGAAACCCGTGGCGAACACCGCCAGCGTGTTCAACAGCGCCGCCGTTTCGTTGCCGCTCGGGAAAAAATGCGCCGACAGCACCGTCGCCAGCGAGCCGAACACGTAGAAATCATACCACTCGATCAGCGTGCCGGCGGACGCCGCGCCGATGATCTTCCAGAGGCCGCGCGGCGCCGCGGGGGAAACGGGGTGAGGCATACAGCGGGCCGAGCGAAACCGCGTCGGCCAGCGAGGGCAACACCCGTGTGGCTGCGGGGCGCGTCGCGCGCCGCAAGGAGTTGCGCGGCGCATGTCGGCCCTGGCCAAGATATGCGCAGGAATTGACGGGCCGGAGCATTGACCCTCCGCGCCGGGCGTTCCCAATGGCGCCCATGCACTGGACGAATCCACCCGCGCATTGGCCGCGCCTCATCCAAGGCGGCATGGGCATCGCCGTCTCCCATTGGCAACTCGCCCGCGCCGTCTCGCTCCGCGGCCACCTCGGCGTCGTGTCGGGCACCGCGCTCAACACCGTCTTCGTGCGCCGCCTGCAGGACGGCGACGAGGACGGCGCCATGCGCCGCGCGCTCGCGGCCTGCCCGCTGCCGAACGTGGCGCAGATCCTCGAGAAATACTTCGTGCCCGGCGGCATCGGCCGCGGCCGGCCCTACAAGCTCGCGCCGATGTTCACGCTCGATTCCGCCGCCGAACTGCTCGGCCTCACCGCCGCGGCCAACTTCGTCGAGGTTTGCCTCGCCAAGGAAAAGCACTCTGGCGTGGTCGGCATCAATCTCCTGGAAAAGATCCAGCTCCCCACGCTCGCCTCGCTTTACGGCGCCATGCTGGCCGGAGTGGACTACGTGCTCATGGGCGCCGGCATCCCGAAGGCGATCCCGGGCATCCTCGACCGTTTTGCCGCCGGCGAGAAGGCCGAGATGCGCGTCGCCGTCGAGGGCGCGACAGCCGAGCACGTCATCACGCTCGACCCCGCCGCGTTGCTGCCCGGCGGGAAGCGCACGCTCTCGCGCCCGAAGTTTCTCGCAATCGTCTCCTCCTCCACGCTCGCGCTCACGCTCGCGCGCAAATCCAGCGGCCAGGTCGACGGTTTCGTCGTCGAAGGCGCGACGGCCGGCGGCCACAACGCCCCACCGCGCGGCGGCACGACGCTCAACGAGCGCGGCGAGCCCATCTACGGCCCGCGCGACACCCCCGACCTCGCTGCGATCAAGGCGCTCGGTCTGCCGTTCTGGCTCGCCGGCTCGCAGGCCACGCCGGCCTCCCTGCGCACCGCCGAGGCGGCGGGCGCCGCCGGCGTGCAGATCGGCACCGCGTTCGCCTTCTGCCGCGAGAGCGGCCTGGCGCCCGACATCAAGTCCGCCGCGCTCGCCCGCGCCCGGGAAGGCGCGCTCGATCTCCGCACCGATCCGCGCGCCTCGCCCACCGGCATGCCCTTCAAGGTCGTCGATCTGCCCGGCACGGTCGCCGATCCCGCCGTTTACGAGGCGCGGACGCGCCGTTGCGACCTCGGCTATTTGCGCGCGCCCTTCGCCCGGGCCGACGGCTCCATCGGCTATCGCTGCCCCGCCGAAACCCCGGAAGCCTACGTCGCCAAGGGCGGCGCCGCGGCGGATCCAGCCGGGAGAAAATGCCTCTGCAACGGCCTGCTCTCCGCCGCCGGCCTCGGCCAGCGCGACGCCGCCGGCAACGTCGAACCCCCGATCGTCACCGCCGGCGACGACGTGCGCGGCATCGCCCGCTACCTCCAGCCCGGCGCGACGGACTACGGCGTCGACGACGTGCTCCAGCACGCGGGCGTGTGACGTAGCGCTCGCGCAAAGTAGCGCAGGCGTCCCGCCTGCTTCGGCGTTCGTTGCAGGCGGGACGCCTGTGCTACTTTCCGGCGGCGCCAGTTGCGCTGCTCCATTTCCACTCGTCCGGCCGCGCGCACAACCGCGCTGCCACCGGATTGTCCTCGATGTAGTGCTTGTAGTGCGCGGCTTCCGCCTCGTTGCGGACCCAA
>PNKG01000068.1 GCA_013822585.1 Opitutus sp.
GCGCTTGTTGACGAAGCGCAGGTAGCGGCGGGTGATGGCGGAGCAGGTGTTGACCTGCTTGGCGAGGAGGTTGACGTCTTCGCGCACGGCCTGGAGGTCGGCGCCGTAGAGCGAGCCGACGGCCTCGAGCTTGTGGCGGAGGAGCTCGACGTAGCCGGTGATGACGGTGAGGGGGTTGTTGATGTCGTGGAGGGCGCCGGCGTAGATCTCGGTCGTGGTGCGGGCCATCTCCTCCTTGAGGGAGGAGTCGTTGAGCTGCTCGGTGAGGGCTTGGAGGCGCTCGGAGGTGGAGGAAACGGTTTCGGAGATGCGGCGCAGGTGGAGGGCGCGGGTGACGGCCTCGCGGATGGTGGAGAGATCGAAGGGCTTGCTGAGGTAATCGCAGGCGCCGAGGCGGAGGGCCTGGCGGGCGGTCTCGATCGTCTCGTAGGCCGTGAGCATGATGACCTCGATGTGCGGATCGATGGCCTTGAGGCCGCGGAGGACGTCGATGCCGGACTTGCCTGCCATGCGGATGTCGAGGATGGCGAGTTGGACGGGGTTGGCCTTGGCGAATTCGAGGGCCTTGTCGCCGTTGTCGACGGCCTGGACGCGGAAGTCCTGCTTGAAGACCATGCGCAGCGAGTGGCGCGGGCCTTCCTCGTCGTCGACGATGAGGAGCGTGGGCAGCAGGACGGGGGTGGCGGTGGTTTGCGGCGCGAGAGTGGCGGACATGACGAGGCGGTGCCGGGGCGACTTAGAACTTCATTCCAACCGAAAGCGAGACGGCGTTGATCGAGTTATCGTAGGCGCCGTCGGCGGTGGCGCCGATGAGGGAAGGGGGACTGCCGACGACCCGCCGCGTGCCGCCGTCGGCGTATTGCCATGCGAGGTCGACCGAGAAATTCCGGGCGTGATACCCGGCGCCGAGCGAGAAGAAATGACGGTCGCCATCCGGGACGGCTGGCGTGTAGGTGGAGTCCGGGGTCGAGTTTCCGGTGAAGGTATAGCCGGCACTGACATTCAATCCGTTGGAGAAATAGCGGGTTGCGCCGAATTCGTAGAAAAAGCCCGATTCCCAATTGAAAGGGATTGGGGTCGCGCCGGAAGGCTTGTTGATCACGACGGTCTTGAGGCGGTCCCAGTTGGTCCAATCCAGGTTGACCTCCAGATTCCAGGCAGGGGTCGGGCGGAAGGACCACCCCAGGATCAAAACCTCCGGAAACTCGAACGTCGCGTCCGCGGCCTCGCTCGGGATGAGCGGGATGGTGGATGAGGTGCCCTTGAGTTTGACCTTGGTGCGGTGCGAGTAGCTCAGGCCGAACTGGTGGCGCCCGTTGATTTTCCAGAGGAGGCCGAGGTTGACGCCGATCGCGTCGCCGTCGCCCTCGAAGCGGAAGCGGTCGTTGGGCGCGAGGAACCCGAGGGCGCGATTCAGGTCGGTCTCCACGCGGTTGTAGGTCAGGCTGAGGCCGAGCGAGAACTCAGGCGAAACCTGCCACGCGCCGGTGAAGTTGTAGGTGACGTAGCTCTGCTCGTTCTTGAGGGCGAAGGTGCGGAGCGGGGAGCCGGCCGGCCATTCGGTCTCGAGGCCGAAGGGCGCATACAGGGCGACCCCGTAGGCCCAGGGGGCATCGGAGGGATTCCAGGTCGCATAAAGGGCCGGCACGGAAACGGGGTCGTCGTTCATCGACGCGGAACCGCCGGGGCCGGTGAAGTCGGAGGAGACGGCGACCTGATAAATGTTGGCGGCGAACTGGGCGCCGGCGAGCTGCGTGATGCCGGCGGGATTGTAGTAGAGCGCGCTCGGGTTGTCGGCGGTGGCGACGAAGGCGTTGCCGCGCGCGGTGGCGAAGGCGTCCTTGAAGCCGACGCGCGTGCCGGAGGCCGAGGCGCCGGTCGCGCCGGCGAGGAATGCGATTGCCCCCCCGAGCACGAGGCAGGTGTGGGCGGGGAGGGGTGAGGCGACCGGTTTCATGTCTTAACGGGGAAGCGGGAGGCAGATCATAATGTCAGGATCGGTAGGCCGCAGCCTCGGATGCACATCGAGCGACCCGGAGTGGGCCTCGATCACACGCCGGGCGATGGTCAGTCCGAGGCCGACGCCGGTGTTGCGTGTGGTGAAGAAGGGTTCGGTCGCGCGCGCGGCCGACTCCGCGGCGAAGCCGCTGCCGCTGTCGCGCACCGCGATCACGAGATTGGCGCGGCCGTCTGCGGATGTCACGGTGCTGAGGGACACCGTGAGGCGCCGGTCCTCGCCACTGCCGGCTTGGAGTCCGTTGAGGAATATCTCCTGAAAGGCATGGGCCAGACTTGAGCGGTTGCAGCGGAGCATCACCGGGGGCAGGGTGCTTTTGATTTCCAATTCCGCGTCGCTGCCGGCGTAGGCGCGGGATTTCTCGAAGCTCGCGCGCAGGATGTCCTCCAGCGGAGCGAGTTCGCTGGGCGGCTGGTCGGAGCGTGCCAGCAGCAGCATCTGATCGGTGAAGCGCTGGATGCGCTGCGTTTCGCGGTTGAGCGCCTCCTTGAGGGAGGCGCGGAAATCCTCCTGGCCGATCTCGCTGTCGAAAAGTTGGGCGTGGGTGGTCAGTGGGACCAGGGCGTTGCGGATCTCGTGGGCGAACCGGCGGGCGATGAGCGAGATCAGCTTGAGGTTCGACGACTCTATTTCCGCCCGTTGCGCGGCGCGGATCTTGGTGAAGTCCTCGAGCAGCAGCATCGCCGTCTGGGGAAGCCTGGTCGAGGGCTGCCGCAGCGGGAGCAGCGAGACGCGGAAATAGCGCGGGGCGGGGGTGGTGAGCTCGTGAAAAAACGGCTCGGCGTCGGCGCCGTTTTCCACCACGTCGTGCAGGCGGGCGGCGATCTCGGGCGGCAGGTCGGCGATGTCGAGTTGGTCGGCCCTGGTGCCTTTGAGGAAATCGATGATTGCGCGATTGGCGTAGACGACCTGCTGATTCCCGCCCACCACCAGCGCGCCGACGGTGAGGCCGTTGAGGACGTGGCCGAAGAGGCGGTGGCTGGCGACGAGCTGGTGGTGCAGCCAGGAGTTCTTCACGGCCAGGCCGAGTTCCTCGAGCAGGTGGTAAACGAGGAGCAGTTCCTCGTCGCTGAACTCGCCGCCGGTGATGCGACCGCCGAGCACGGCGACGCCCAACGTCCGCTCACGGTCGTTGACGGGGATCGCCACTTGGCCGCCGAGCACGTCGAATTCGCGCGCGATTTTCGGGTCGAGCAGCGGCGCGGCGGATGGCGTGGGGGCGCGGAGGATTTGCGGATGGAGCGTCAGTTGGCGGCCGAGGCCGCTCTTGCGCGTGAGCGAGAAGCACTCGACGAGGTCCGCCGGCACGCCGATCGCGGCGGCGCAGGGCAGCGCGGAGGTGTCGGGCCGCGCGCCGGCCGGCAGGGCGTCGCTGGCGACGGGCTCGAGGAAGATCGCGATGCGCGAGAGGCCGACGACCTCGCGGAGCTTGAGGATGAAGTGGTGTGTGAGCTGGCGGTAATCGAGCGAGTAGCCGAGGACTTGGGAAAAATCGCGGAGCACCTCGAGCGCCGACGACAGCGCGGCGGCCTTGGCGTTGAGGCGGGCGGGCGCGGCCAATCCCGCGCCAGCGGGCGGCGCCACCGGGGATGGCGCGGCGCGGGATGCGAGGCGGGTGAGGTTGGCCGCGAGCGTGGCAGGGTCGAGCGGCGCGAAAAGCACGCTGTCCGCCCCGGCGGAGAGCAGGCGGGCTTGCGCGTCCGGCGCGGCGCCGGCCGGCAGCACGACGACGAGCGCCACCTGGGCGGCTGTGGCGCGGGCGTCGGCGAGCTGGGCGGAAAGTTCGGCGTCAGGTCGGGCCGAGAGGAACACGCAGGCGTCGAACGCCCCGGCGGCGAGCGGCCCGCGGGCGTCGGCGAGGGCGAGGCGATGGTGAATCTGGAAGTCGGCGGCGGACGACAGGGCCGCTTGGAGCGCGGGCGCTTGAGCGAGGTCGTCGGTGATGAGGAGGAGCCGGGTCACTTCCGTGGGTTGGGGGGAGAACACCGCGCGACGCCGGTCGAAGCAAGCGTGAACTCCCGTGAACAACACTGGAAATCACCCTAGAAGCGGGACTTGCTCATTGCATTTCGCGCCGAAAGTCTCTTTTTGGCGACCGCGGGCCGACCCTCATGATTGCGGATACTTCGCATGTCCACACCGGGCAAATTCGGACAGAATTCGTCTGTTTCGCCAGCCGCACCGGGCTGAAGATCGCGGCGTGCCTCGACCACTGCGGCGACTTGCGCGGCCGTCCCTGGGTCGTAGTCGCCCCGAAATACGGCGAGACGAAGAAGAACAACCTCCAACTCGCCTACTCTCTCGCCGCCAACGGCCTCAACGTCCTCCGCTTCGACCAGACCAACCACGTCGGCGAGAGCGAGGGCCGTATGCAGGACTTCACGTTGCCCGGTGCCGTCGACGACATCGTCGCCTGTTACGATTTCCTCGAGCAACATGGCTATGCGCGCGAGGCCGTGCTGGTTTCCAACAGCCTTTCCGCCCGCTGCGCTTTCCGCGCTGCCGTCACCGAGCGCCGCATCAAGCGCCTCATCAGTGTCGTGGGTGTCGTCAACATGCAGCACACCCTGAGCGAGGTCTACCGGGAGGACATCTTCGGCACCTACCTGCAGGGCCGCCACTGGGGCCTGACCGACATCCTCGGCTTCGACATCAACGGCGAGATATTCCTTGGCACGGCGGTCGACGCCCACATGCACGACCTTGACGGCACCCTTGCCGACCTCGCCGCCCTCCGAGTGCCGCTGACGTATTTCTTCGCGATGAACGACACCTGGGTCGACTACCGCGATGTCGTCCGTGCGACCGAGAACCAGCCGCTCGCCCGCCTTGTCGCCATCGAGGGCGCGATGCACGAGGTGCGTGAGAATCCGAAGGCCGCCGAGGAAGTGTTCCGTCGCGTCGTCTGGGCCTGTCTTACCGAGGCTGACTACCCGGGGGACGAGCACGCCAAGCTCCAAGTTCCCGACAAGAAGCTCATCCTCCAGCAGAACAAGCAGGAGCGCGAGCGCCTCCGGCGGTCCGAGATGCCCGCCGAGAGCGAGACGACATTCTGGTCCGGCTACCTCGAGAAATACAGCGTGCTCGAGAAGTCCGATGACTACCGTCAATACATGGAACTGCTTGGCCGCCTCTGCGCCTTCCGCCCGGGGGCCACCGTGCTCGATGCCGGTTGCGGCAACGGCATGTTCGGCCGCTGGGTCCTGCACGAGGCCATGCGCCAGCGACGCGTGAAGTTCGCCGCCGGCGACCTGCCCTCGCTCTACGTCGGCCTCGACCTCACCGACCGCGGCCTGCGGGATGCGCTCGGCCACCACCTCCACGCCCTCGGCCTGCACCGCGACGAGCTGCTCCGCGGCGGCCCGCCCGGCTTCGGCTACCTGCGCTTCGATTTCAACGATCTCGCGGAAGCGCCGGGCGGCCCGCACCTGCCCTTCGCCGACGCGACCTTCGATGTCGTCTGCTGCAGCCTCGTGCTCTCCTATCTCCGCCGTCCGCAGGCCCTGCTCCGCGAGCTGCAGCGCATTGCGCGCCCCGGCGCCGTCGTCGTCCTTTCCAGCATGAAGCCGCATTGCGACATGTCCGCCATCTACCGCGACTTCATGGGGCAGCAGGTTACGGCCGAGGAGATCGACCGCGCGCGCAATCTCCTCCGCGCCGCCGGCAAGATCCGTCTGAAGGAGGAGGTCGGCCACTACGCGTTCTTCTCCGATGCCGAGCTGGCCGCGCTCGCGCTCGAGGCCGGGTTTGCCGTGCGCGAGACCTTCCCCTCGCTCGGCAACCAGGCCGTCGTGGTCAAGGCGCAGAAGTGACGATCTACCTCGTCATCTCTTCGCTCCTCAACTTCCTCGCCGCGGGGATGCTCGGGTTGGCCGTCATCGTGCGCGGCCGCAAGGACAGCCTCAACCTCCGTTTCGGCGTCTTCGCCTTCACGACCGGCTCCTGGTCGGCGGCGTATTTTTTCTGGCAGTTGAGCGAGGACGCCACCGCCGCGCTGTTCTTCACACGCGTGCTGATGCTCTTCGCGTATTTTGTGCCGGTGACGTTCTTCCACTTCATCGCCGAGCTCTGCGGCGAGAAGCCCCGGTGGGTCGTGCGCGGCGGCTATGCGGTGGCGGCGACGCTGGCGGCGGTGAATTTCACCCCGCTGATGGTGGCCAGCGTCGAGCCGAAGATGTCGTTCCCGTTCTGGCCGACGGCCGGCCCGCTCTACTGGCTCTACCTCACGCTCTTCGGCGTGCTCACGCTCCAGGCCGGCTGGTTCCTGACCAAGCACCTGCGTCAGTCCACCGGCATGCGCGCGATGCAGCTGCGCAACATCCTGCTCGCCTCCATCGTGGGCTTCGGCGGCGGCGCGACGAATTTTCCGCTCTGGTATGACGTGCCTGTGCCGCCGCTGGGCAATCTGCTCATCTTCCTTTATCTGATGATCATGGCGCACGCGGTCTCGCGCTACCAGCCGCCGCTCGTCGCCTACGACTTTCTCCACGCCTCCGTCTATCTTGGTCTCAGTGTCACGCTCTCGGTCATCTACCTCCTCATCTTCGCGGTGCTCGCCCCGTGGCTCGGTCACGACGTGACGCCGGCCGCGCTCTTCACGCACTTCCTCGCCAGCCTGATGGTGTGCTGGTTCTTCTTTTGGTGGGTGCCGAAGCTCCACCGCATCGCCGACCGCATCCTCGCGCAGACCTACCTGCGCCGCCGGCACGCGCAGCAACGGCAGCTGAAGGAATTCAGCGCGCGCATCGGCTCCATCGGCAGCGAGCAGGAGATCTTCGAGCATCTCGCGCCCGAGATTGTCCGCGCCTTCAACGCCGAGGCTGTCGCCGTCTACGTCCGCACCGAGTTCGACCGCGATTACCAGCTCCGCGCCGTGCACGGCTGGCCCCGCTGCCCGCCCAGCCAGCCGGTCGACTCGGTGCTGACGCGCGTTTTCCAGCAGCAGATGGCCCCGGTCTTCCTCGACGGCTCCGGGGTGCGCTTCGGCCCGGGCGTCGTGCAGCAGCTCGAGGAGCTGGCGGCACGCTTGCCTTTCGAGGCCGTGTTTCCCATCGCGAGCGACGATTTCCTCACCGGGTTCATCCTCCTCGGCGAGCGCGCGGGCAACGAACGCTACACCCAGTCCGAGATCGCGCTGCTCGAGTCGCTCTGCCTGCAGATCGCCGTCACGCTCCGCGCCCGCCAGCTCGAGCGGCGCGCCAGCCAGACCGAGAAACTCATCGCGCTCGGCACGCTCGCCGCCGGCCTCGCCCACGAGCTTCGCAATCCCCTCACCTCCATCCAGACCTTCACCGCCCTGCTCAAGGAAAGCCGCGCCGATCCCGACACGCTGCACGAGTTCAGCGCCGTCGTGCAGCGCGACGTGGCCCGCATCGCCAGCATCGTCGAAAACGTCGCCGCCTTCGCCGAGAGCAACAAGGTCGAGATGAGCGTCGTCAACGTGCCGGATGTGCTGCGCACTGTGCTGGAAATCATCCGCCCCGAGCTCGAGCGCGCGCAGGTTGCCGTCGAGCTCAAAGGACAGCCCGTGCCCTCGATCCGCGGCAACAACAGCCAGCTCCTGCAGGTGTTCCTCAATCTCGCGCAGAACGCGGTCCAGGCGATGGAGGGTCGGGTCGACAACCACCTCGTGATCGAGCTCACGCAGCGCACCTGGGATGTGCCGCGCCCGCAGGTCTGCATCAGCGTGGCAGACAACGGCCCGGGTGTGGACCCCGCGCTGTTGCCGCACATCTTCGAGCCGTTCACCACCACCAAGTCCACCGGCGAACGCCGCGGCAAGCACGGCATGGGGCTCGGTCTCGCCATTGTGAAGCGCATCGTGCAGCATCATCACGGTGAAATTCATGTGACCAGCCAGCCCGGCAAGGGCACCACCTTCTTCGTCCACCTGCCGCTCGGTTCCTGAAATGTCCGCCGCTTCCGCCCCCGTCGCACTCCCCGGCCCGCTCGCCCTGCGGGCCTTGGCGCGCGCTTTCAGCCAGTTCGAGAACTTCGACCGGTTCGTCGCGGCTCTCGATGCCGTGGTGCCACGCGCCAGCGGCTTCGAGACGGCGCGCCTCGTGCTTGACCGCGCGGTGGTCGCCGAAGCCGAGCGCTTCGCGCCCGGCCTGCTCGCTCTGCCGCTCACCGGCGACGATCAAGCGCTCGGCACGCTCGAGGTCGGCGTGCCCGGCGAGCGTCGCGGGTTCACCGCCGAAGACCTGCACCTGCTCACCGGCCTTGCGGACTTCCTCGGCGCGGTGCTCACCCAGGCGCAACGCCAGCAGGACGCCGCGCGTGGGCGCGAGCTGTTCCGCCTCCTGCTCAACCAGGCGCCCGTGGGCATCGCCGCCTACACCGCCGCCGGCCGCGCGCTCGTCGCCAACGACCTCGCGGAGCGCTGGCTCGGCGGCACGACGCCGCCCTTTGACGAGCTCGAGGCGGGCGGCGACGGCGGTTTCCATCTTCGCACGAGCGGCAAGCTTGTCTACGGCGTCGCCCGCCGCGTGGGCGACGCCGCCCGCTCCGACTGGCTGGTGGTGCTGCACGATCTCACCGGCGAACAGGTGAAGCTGCTCGAGTTGATGAAGCGCGACACCTACCGCGCGCTGGCCGAGCAGAGACCGCTCGGCTTCGCCCTCGTCGAGGGCGGCTCCGGTGGCGACGGCGTGTTGCGCCGGCTGCCCGCCCTGCGCGCCGCGCTGCGGGAGGGGGAAACGGTCGGCCCCTACGATGCGCACCGGCTGGGCTTCGTGCTCGGCGGGGTCGGCGGTCTCGGGCTGCGGGCGCGCCTGCGCGAATGGCGCGCCCTGCTCGGCCCCGGGGTGAAGCTTGGCTACGCCGAATTGGGGCGCGACGGCCGCTCGCCCGAGGCGCTCCTCCAGGTGGCGTTGCAACATCACGCGGCCTCCGACGAAGCGCTGCGCCCGGCCGTGCTCGTGCTCGACGAGAATCCCGTCGTGGCGCAAACCCTGGCGCTGATCCTCGGGCGCGACTACCGGGTGGTGACCAGCACCGCGGCCGCGGAGGCTCGTGCGCGGTTGGCGGCCGAACCGTTCGAGTTCTTCATCGCCGAGGTGGAGCCCCGCAACGGTCCCGCCGGCGCCGAACTCGTGCGCGAGGCCGGGCGCCTCCAGCCGGGCATCCGCTCGCTCCTCACCGCCATCGGCGACACCCCGCTCGCCGCCGCGCCCGGCGCCACCGTGATCGAGAAACCGTTCGATGTGGCGACGCTGCGGTCGCTCCTGCGGCAATAGCCGGCCGCGCTTCAGCGCGCCGCCCCGCGCGAGAAGATCTCGCTGATGATGTCTTCGAGCGGCACGTCCTGGATCGTGATGTCGTCGACGGCGCCTTGGGTGAGGATCTGCTGGCAAACGGCGGTCACGTGTTCGCTCGGCACATGGAGGAGGATTTCGCCGTCCTCGCAGACCTTGCATTCGCCGTGGAGCGGCTTCCAGTCGGCGGGGAAGGCGGCGTCGCGGGGCTTGAACTTGATGATGCGCTGGCGCGCGCCGGCGCCGGAAATGCGGTCGAGGTCGCCGTCGTAGATCTTCCTGCCGTGGTCGATGACGATGACGCGTTCGCAGAGCTGCGAGATGTCGGCCATGTAGTGGCTGGTCAGCAGGATCGTGGTCTTGTGGCGGCGGTTGTGGTCGCGGAGGAAGTCGCGGACGTTCTTCTGCGAGACGACGTCGAGTCCGATGGTGGGCTCGTCGAGGAAGAGCACGCGCGGGCGGTGCAGCAGGGCGGCGATCAGCTCCATCTTCATGCGCTCGCCCAGCGAGAGCTCGCGCACCTGGACGTTGAGCTTGTGGCCGACGTGCAGCAGCGCGACCAGCTCGTCGAGGGTCGCCTGCCATTCCTTCGGGTCGAGGCCGTAGATGGCGCGGAGGAGGTAGAACGATTCGAGGGCGGGCAGGTCCCACCAGAGCTGGTTCTTCTGGCCGAGCACGAGGGCGAAGAGCCGGCGGTAGGCGTTTTCGCGGCGCGACGGATCGAAGCCGGCAACGCGCGCCGAGCCGCTCGTCGGGTAAATCAGGCCCGAGAGCATCTTCAGCGTGGTGGTCTTGCCGGCGCCGTTGGGGCCGAGGAAGCCGACGAACTCGCCCTCGCGGATGGAGAAGCTGACGTTGTCCGCCGCGCGCGTTTCCTCGAAGTCGCGTTTGACGAGCCCCTTCACGCCGCCCCAGAAGCCGGGCTGTTTCTTGTAGGTGCGGAAAACGCGGGTGAGGCTTTCGACTTCGATCATCGCGGAGAGCCAGCAGTGAGAATGCAGATTCAGGCGGAACGCAACCCGGCTTCTGCGAGCGCGGGCAGCGTCATAAGCCCGAGTTCGATGCGCTTCCGAGGGCCGTGAGCGTCGGCGGGGAGGCTCATTTCCAGAGCAGCACGAGTCCGGGATCCCAGCGGGATTTGCCGAGGTGCCAGAGGGAGCGAAACAGGCTCAGCGTCCAACGGCCGAACAGATCGGCCTGCGAGGGGGAAGCGTGATAGGCGCGGCGGTAGACCAGGCGGTTGAGTTCATGCGGGGTGGGCAGCACGAGGTGGCGGCTGAAACCCGCCGCTCGCGCCGAGCGAATGATGTGCGCAGGTGGCATGCATTTCTCGTGGACGCCGAATTCGGTGACCGCGCGCACGGAGGCCGGCGTGGCGTCGTGCCCCGATCCCGGCTCCAGCGCGATGACGCATCCACCGGGGCGCAGCGCGGCGTAGGCGCAGCGGAGTGCGGCGATCTCGTCCTCCGCGTGGTGGAGAGCGTCGTGGAAAATGGCGAAGTCGAACGTTCCCGCTCCGTCGAAATGCTCGTAGTCGGCCGCGCGGTATTCAATGTTATCGAGACCGCGGGATGCGGCGGTGGCCCGGGCGTGACACACGGCGTCCTCCGAGATGTCCACGCCGAGCACGGAGTAGCCGCGCTGGGCGAGGGCGAGCGCGAGCCAGCCGGTGCCGCAGCCGAACTCGACGACGCGCAGCGGCGGTGGCGGCAGCAGGTTGAAGAGCGCGGTCATCGATGCGAGGTAGTGTGCGCAATGATCGTCGCTGAAGGGCTTGCGAAGCGTGTGGGCGATGCCCTCGGGTCCGATGCGGGCGAAGTAGTCGCGTTCGCCTTGCTTGGGATCGGGCGGCTGCATCCGCT
>PNKG01000069.1 GCA_013822585.1 Opitutus sp.
CCATCGTCCCGCTCATGAACGGCGGCGGCCTCTTCGAGACCGGCGCCGGCGGCTCCGCCCCGAAGCACGTCGAGCAATTCCAGCAGGAAAACTATCTGCGCTGGGACAGCCTCGGCGAGTTCTTCGCCCTCGCCGCGTCCTTCGAGCACCTCTCCATCGTGGAGAAGCACGCCAGGGCCAAGGTCCTCGCCGACACGCTCGACACCGCCAACGGCAAGTTCCTCGAGAACGACAAGTCGCCCGGCCGCAAACTCGGCACGATCGACAACCGCGGCAGCCACTTCTACCTCGCGCTCTACTGGGCCGAGGCGCTCGCCACGCAGCACGTCGACGAGGAACTCCACCGCCTCTTCGTGCCGGTCTACGCCGAACTCGCCGCCAGCGAGGAACAGATCGTCAAGGAACTGCTGGCCGTGCAGGGGAAGCCGGCCGACGTGGGCGGTTACTACCAACCTGACGACAGGTTGGCATCGGCCGCGCTTAGACCGAGCGCGACGTTCAACAGCATCCTAGCCGCTCTCTAGGCACACGCTCACACAGCAGCAGTCCAGCATCGAGGCATAGGTCCTATGCGACTTATATGATTCTTCGCGGATTTTAGGGGCAGCGTGAAAGGGAAGCGTCAAAGGGGTCAGAGAATAGGTTGACTCTGACAGGGCATACCTGCGGTCGCGCTTGCCCGGTCCGCCTCACCACGACCGGTGCGGTCGTGCCGTCTGGCAATCCGGGCAGGCAGTGACATCGAGCGCAGCCCGGCAGTGCGGACACACGGCGCTGGTCGCGAAGGGATCGAAGGGTTGCCGGCACGAGGGGCACATCCAGAACTCACCGCGCGGCGGCGAGACATGGCACTCGGGGCACTTGAACTCGGGCCGGCGCGGCAGTTTCTCCAACCGCCGCAGCTCGCCGGCGGCCCGAAAGCTGCCCCAGCTTTGCATCAGGAGGAAAACCGCCAGAATCCCGGTCCAGACCGACGCCCACCAGATCGCCAGTGCGACGAGCCCGGCTCCGCCGATCACGCCGAGAACCGTCGCCACCTGCAAACTCCGCGCACGGCCGAGCGGATACCACAGCAGCGACCGCAGGATCTGCCCTCCGTCGAGCGGATACACCGGCAGCAGGTTGAACACGAGCAGGCTGACGTCCATCCACACGAGCGCCCGGAGGAAGCGCGCGAAGTCGGGATTGTCGTCGAGCAGCCCGGCCCGGCGGCAGGCCCAGCCCGCGCCGATGATGACCGGCAGCAGCACGACGTTCACGAGCGGTCCGGCCGCGATGCTCCACAGCGTGGCGCCCGGCCGTTGGGGCGGGGCCACGTAGGCCACGCCGCCGAGCGGCCAGAGCACGATCCGGTCCGCGCTGCCGCCCACCTGACGGCAGGCCAGCGCATGGCCGAACTCGTGCAGCGTCACGACGGCGAACAGCAACAGGTATTCGCCCAGGGCCCAGACCGGCGCCTCGTAGTTCGGCACGCGTTGCGACACGGAATACACGGCCACGAGGAACCACGACCAATGCACATGGACATCGATCCCGTTGAAACGGAAAAGCCGGAAGGATCCCTGGTGGGTGGGCATCATGCGCCCCAGCGCATCAGCCCCGCAGCCCCGGCGCAACCCGGCAATCGCGGGCCGGGTATATCGTGGCCATGCAGACGGGGTGCGCGCATCGCCATCCGCCTCCGCCGCAGACGAGACGGCGGCGGATGTCCCCGGTTCGCCGCCGGTGAACGCCGCATTGCGGCGCCTGGCGCGCATTCGTGCCCGGCGCTTGCCAAGGCAGTTTCGGTCGGTGGCTTTTTGCCGTGCCAACGACCGCCTGCACCGATCGCGCGAAAACTGCCTCTGAACGACAGCTCGCGATCATTCGGGCGATGAGCCCCGCGCAGCGTCTCGCCCAAGCGGGTCGCATGAATCAGGCGATGCGCGAGCTGCTCGCCGCCGGATTCCGCCAGCGCCATCCGAATTGGACCGACGCCGAGGTCGCCCGCGCAGTCGCGGAGCGCATCCTGCATGCCCGCACCGACTGAACTGAGCCTGTTCGCCGAGCGGCTGGAACAGATCGGCGCCCCCTACATGATCACGGGCGCCACCGCCGCGATCATCTACGGTCAGCCGCGCGTGACGGGCGACCTGGACGTGGTCCTCAGCCTAAACGAGGCGCAGCGCACCGCTCTCTCGGAGGTCTTCCGCGAAACCGAATTCTACGTGCCGCCGTTCGACGTGATTTCGGCGGAGCAGGCGCGCACTCACGGCGGTCATTTCAACCTCATCCATCTCGAATCCGGCTACAAAGCCCACATCTATCTGGTCGGATCGGACCCCTTGCACGCCTGGGCGCTGCCACTGCGGCGCCGGATCGGGTGGCACAAAGGTCTGACCGTGTCCGTCGCTCCGCCCGAGTATGTCGTCCTGCGCAAACTCGAATATTATCGCGAAGGTCGCTCCTCCAAGCGCCTGACCGATATCCGCGCGATAGACGCGGTGACGGGAGTCGATGTATCCCTGCTCGATCCGTGGCTGGCGCGACTGGGTTTGATCGGCCTGTGGCATGAGGCCGGGAAGCTGCCGTAGCTGCGGCCTGAAATCCCGACCGCGGCCCCCCACTGTCCCGTGATGAGGACTGCCCGGCCGGCACGGCACGGGGCACCGGTCACTTCACTTCCCGGACGGCGTCGCCATGCGGCGGGCGAAAACGAATGCTCCGATGTCCTCGAAACCGGGACCGAAGACCGACTTCTTCTCGCGGCGGACCGTGAGCCGCAACATCGCGCCGTCCCTTGCCGGCTCGAGTGTGAAGACATAGGTCGCATCCGGGCCGCGCGTGCTCAATTGCAGGCTGGCGCCCCGGGGCACGTAGCCGCCCCCGCGGCGCCAGCGGCCGAGCGGGGTCGCTTGGCCGTCTGCATCGTAGGCCGTGATTTCGACGATGTCCGGACTCTGCCCCAGACGGACCCGCGTCGTTTGCGCGTGCAGGAGTTGCGCCCGCCCGGGATCGAATTCGAGCGCGAACAGCGCGTGCAGGGAAACCACTCCGCCGACCATCGACACGTCACCGCTCAATATCTCCCCCTGATCGTCGTAGTCGCCGGACAGGTTCGCCCCGCTGGCCTCCGCGACCGGCGCCGGCGCAAACGCGAGGGCAAGGCCGCACAAGCGGAGAAACCATCCGCCTCGTTTCCACTTCATGACCAAAGATAACCCGAATGGCCGACAACGCTAGCAGCGCATGGTCCTGCGCTTCGGCGCAACCGGCGCGCCGCGGCGCGACTTGATGATGTAGCTCTCCGCGTCTGGAATCTGGCAGTCGGTGTCGCCGACATCCACCTCGATCTTCCCCACCTTGCGGGCGGTCGCGATGGCCCTGGCCGCCAGCGGACCGACATAGGTGCCCACGGCGATCACAAAGTAGTTCATCTGCTGCCGCACGCGGTCCGGCGAGCCGTGGATCGCCTTTCCCACCCGGTTGAGCAGCGCCCCGATCGTCTTCAGGTCGAGGTCGGCGTCCGCATGCGTCGTGACCCACGCCCCGAGTGTCGCCCAACCGGCGATGGCGACGTGCTCCTTCTTCGCGTCGATCCAGTCGAGCGCGAGCGCCCAGCCATCGGGATGCTCCGACGCCACCCACGGAACCGTCGAACTGGAGATCATGCGCCAGGAGGCGCTGGCGGCCCAGGACCGCAGTTCCTTGCGGCTCATCTCCGCGCCGTCGGCGACCATGCCGGCGAGGTATTGGGCATCGCCGTTGCCGGTGGCGTAGAGTTCCAGAGCCAGAGCCTGGTCGCCCTTGAGCCGCTTCGCGATGAGCTTCATGTCCGCGATATTCACTCCGAAGAAGGGCTCCCGGGCCCCGTGCTTCAGGAGAATCCGCCTCGTCGGCTCGCTGCTCCTGGCCTCGAGCGCCAGCATCACGTCCTTGAGCTTCATGGCGCCGCAGCAAAACAGAATCCGGACGCGCCGCAGCACCATTTCCGCGAGGAGAGCAGGGTTTCATCCATTGAGCTTGGCCTCCGCCGCCCTCTCGCGTGCAATCGGGCGCGCATGAATCCGCCGCTCGCCTTTTCCGCCGAAGTCGAGGCCGCCCGCCGGACCGGAAAACCGCTGGTCGCGTTGGAATCGACCATCATCACCCACGGCATGCCCTGGCCGCAGAACGTGGCGACCGCCCGGCGGGTCGAAGCCGAGGTGCGCGCCGCGGGCGCCGTGCCAGCCACGATCGCCGTGCTGGAGGGCCGCATCCACGTCGGCCTCTCCGAAGCCGAACTCGACCGACTCGGCCGTGCCCAAGGCGTGATGAAGCTCTCCCGGGCCGACCTCGCGGTCTGCCTGACCGCCGGCCGCACAGGCGCCACCACCGTGGCTGCGACCATGATCTGCGCGCGGCTGGCGGGCATCGACGTCTTCGCCACCGGCGGCATCGGCGGCGTGCACCGCGGTGCGGAACTCTCCTTCGATGTCTCCGCCGACCTGCGCGAACTCGCGGAAACACCCGTGTCGGTCGTGTCCGCCGGCGCCAAGGCCATCCTCGACCTGCCCAAGACGCTCGAGGTGCTCGAAACACTCGGCGTGCCCGTCATCGTTGTCGGACAAGACGAGTTCCCTGCATTCTGGTCGCGCTCCTCCGGCCTGCCCGCGCCGCTGCGGCTCGACACGCCCGCCGCGATCGCCGCCGCCCATCTGATGCGCGCCCGGCTCGGTCTGCCCGGCGGACAGCTGGTGGCGAATCCGATTCCTGCCGCAGCGGAGATACCGAGGGAGACGATCCTGCCCTTCATCGAACGCGCCCTCGCCGAGGCGGCGCAGGGCCGTGTCGCCGCCAAGGCGGTGACCCCGTTCCTGCTCCGGCGCATTTTCGAGCTCAGCGGAGGCCGTTCGCTCGAGTCCAACAGCGCCCTCGTGCTGCACAACGCCCGGCTGGCCGCGCAAATCGCCGCGGAGATCCTGCGGCAGCGGCAATGAACGGGGCGCAAGGCGGCGGCTCTACTTCGCCAGCTCGTAGAGATACTCGACCAGCGAGCGGGTCATGCCGTCGTAGCCCTGCACCTTGGGATTGGACGACTCGATGACGAAGAACTCGTCGGGGGCGTGGGCCCCGCCGCCGTGGCCGAGGCCGAAGTGCCCGGCCGGCAGGTTGAGCGGAGGATCGGTGAACACGAAACCCGGATAGGAGCCTGCGAGGCGCGGCCAGAGAACGCCCTCGATGCCGTTGGCCCGGAGCACGGCGAGCTGCTTCTGGATCAGGGCCGAGTTCGGATCGGTGGCGGTCGGGCTGTAGCCGCCGGTGTAGTTCACCTCGATGTCGCCGAAGCCGCGCTTGGCGAGGTGGGCCTTGAGCTTGGCCACGGCCTCCTCGGCGGTCTGGTTGGGCACGAGACGGAAATCCAGCTTGGCCGAGGCCTTGCTCGGCAGGACGGTCTTGCCGCCCGGGCCGGTGTAGCCGCCGTGGATGCCCTCGATGTTGGCCGTGGGTTGCGAGACGTAGCGCTCGAGCGCGGCGAGGAACGGCAGGTCGTCGATCCATTTGCGCGTGGCCGCGCCGACCTGGTAGGTGCGCTCGCTGAATTTTTTCGCCGCGTCGGCGATCATCGCCTTTTCCTCGGGCAGCAGCGGGCGGACGTTTTCGAACCAAGCGTCGATGGCCACCGTGTTGCCGTCCGGCGTGACGAGGGAGTTGAGCGCGGCGAGCAGGTGCCAGGTCGGGCTGTCGACCATCGATTTGAAGGACGAGTGCACGTCGCGAACCGGGCCGCGGCCCCAGAGCACGCCGCTGGAGGTGAGCTCGACCTCGATCACGCCCTTGGCGCCGAGGTTGACCGTCACGCCGCCATCGAGGTTCTGCAGGCCCATGGGCATGAAGACGCCCATCGTCCTGGCCAGCGCCGCCTGCACGTGCGGCTGGTGGACGATCTGCCGGATGTGGGGCGAACCGATCTCCTCCTCGCCCTCGGCGACGAGCACGAGGTTGACCGGCAGTTTTTTGCCGGAGGTGCGGAAGGCATCGAGCGCAGCGAGCAGGGCCGACTGCGGTCCCTTCTGGTTGGTGGCGCCGCGGCCGACGATGACCTTGCCGTAGCCGGGCTTGTCGACCAAGGCGGCCGCGAGCGGGGGCGAGGTCCATTCCTGCGGGTCGAACTGCTTCACGTCATACATGAAATAGATGCCCACGGTC
The DNA here is from genome assembly GCA_013822585.1 of Opitutus sp. GTDB lineage: Bacteria > Verrucomicrobiota > Verrucomicrobiia > Opitutales > Opitutaceae > Didemnitutus. The sequence continues at coordinate 6,169 of PNKG01000069.1, forward strand.
CTGGCCGCGCCGGCGTCGAACGTGGCGAAGACGCCGGGCTTGCCGTCGGTGGGGATGATCTCGGCGTGCTGGAAACCCACTTCCCGCAGCAGGGCGGCCATGCGCTCGGCGCCCTCGGGAAAGCCGCGGTTCTCCGCGGCGATCGAGGGGAGCTTGATCCAGTCCTGCAAACGCGCGAGGGCGCGGTCGTGGTTCTTCGGGATCTCGGCTTTGACTGCGGCCAGGTCCGCTTCGTTCGCCGTCAGTTGCGGGGCCCAACCCGCCATCGCGATGGCGGCCGACAGGAGGTAACGTCGCATCATAGGTCCCGGCAGGATGCGTGCCGCCGCACCCCGGGCAACGCGAAAGGCGCGGCCTTCAGCCGTGGCAGGTTTCGTCCATGATGCGCACGAGCGTGTCCTCGACCTCCTGCGCGGTGGCGGCGGCGCCGGCCGCGCGGAACATGCCGAGCATCGCGGTGGGCTTGATCGTCGCGAGCACGGTGCGCCCGTCTTCCTCGTAGAGCGAGATGCGGCAGGGCAGCGCCGTCGACACCTCGATGTCGTGCCGGAGCACCGTGGCGGCGTGCGCGGGATTGCAGACCTCCACGATGCGCACTTCGCGGTCGAAGGCGACCCCCTTGGCGGCCATCTTCTCGCGCAGGTTGTGATAGGCCTGCACGCCGAACCTGTGGGCGGCGGAGACCTCCTGCAGACGCGCGGTGGCGGCGGCGATGGAGAGGGAAGTCGTGCGATACAGGAGCAGCTCGTTGGGCATGGCGAAAGGATCCGCGGTCAGCTTGGGTGCCACAGGGCGATGGCGATCGGTCAGCCCAGAAACGACCCGCTGAGCGGGATCTGCACGTCGCTCAAGCCCGCGCGCAGCGCCTGCCGGTCCACCACGCCCACGATTTCCTTCCGCTCGTTCACCACCGGGATGCGGTCGAAGCGTTTGTTGATGGAGTTCTCGCCGTTCATGATCTTGAGCAACTGCCACAGCTCCGCGTCCTGGCGGATGCCGACCACCTTCGTCGTCGTGGCGAGGTCCCGCGCCTTTTGCGGCGGCTTGTCGGTCGCGCTGAACTTGATCATGTCGCACGAGGTGATCACGCCGGCGAGTTTCCGGCCCTCGGTCACGGCGTAGACGGCGCCGTAGCGGCTGTTCTTGAGCGCATCGACGGCGGCCTGCACCGGCGCATCGAGATCGACGGTCGGCACGTCGGCCGCGACGAATTTGCTGATTCCGCTCTGGAGGACGTTCATGGGGAAAAGGTGGTTCGGGGGCGGGGCCTGTCAAATGGTGACTTCGGCCGAGGTGGCCGACCTGCCGCCGGGCGCCGGGATGCTCGCGGGCGGCTCATCCGTCAGCCTCGCGCCGGGCACGAGGTTGCCGCCGTCGCCCGACATGATGCGCGTGACCACCGAGGGCCACGTCGCCCCGAGCACGAAGGCCTGGATGGGCGCGAACGTGCCCGGCTGCGCCGCTTGGAAGACCGCCGCGACGATCCCGCCCGACACGCAAAACAGCGCCACGAGCGCCAGGCCGCCCGCGCCATAGCCGAAGTGCTGCAGCGTCTTCCCGCGCGACTCGCGTCCGATGAAACCGAGAAACACACCGAGGTAGAACGTGAACGCCCCGAGCAGGCCCACGAACCACGCCTCCCCCAGGACGAGCATCGTCTTCGGATCGGATGCGCCGATCTCGGCGGCGAGCCTCTTCACCAGCAGCGACTGTTGGAGGAAAAGCAGCGCCGCCCGGGAAATGATATCCAAACCCAACAAGACCGCGAGGGCGGCCAGGACCACGAGGAGCCAGGTGAGTCTTTTCATCGTCGTATGCCTTGGAGGGCGCGCCTGGCCCGGGCGCACGCAGGAACGTTGCTCCCCCGGGCCGGCCCCGCGCAACCCGAAAAACGGCGCACCCTGCCCCGTTCCGCCAGTAGCCCCGGAGGCGCCGCCGTAAGCTCCCGCACTTTCGCTCCGCCTTCGCGGCTGGGGGCTTGCAGGCCCGCGCGCGCTCCGCATGGTGGGGCGCCATCATCCGCATGTCCGTCGCTGCCGCCCCCCGCCCCGCCGCCGCCGATTCACCCCGCGAAGTCGAGTGGCTTGCCAAAATCTACCAGCCCGAGGCGACCAACCTCACCGTCCGCGCCGTCCTCGTGGGCATGCTCATCGGCGGCGCGATGAGCCTCTCGAACCTCTACGTGTTCTTCAAGACCGGCTGGAGCATGGGGGTGACGCTCACGGCGTGCATCCTCGCGTTCAGCGCGTTCCAACTGCTCCAGGCCGCGCGCCTGGTGAGGAAGCCGCTCGGCGTCCTCGAGAACAACGCCCTCACCACCGTCGCGTCCGGCGCGGGCTACATGACGGGCGGCGGCAACATGGCGGCGTTCGGCGCGCTGCTGATGGTGACGACCGTGCGCCCCGACTCGCTCTCGATGATCGCGTGGTTCGCGCTCATCGCCGCGCTCGGCGTGTTCGCCGCCATCCCGATCAAGCGGCAGCTCATCAACCAGGAAGGCCTCGCCTTCCCCACCGGCACCGCCACGGCGGAGACGATCGCCTCGATCCACTCCGCCGCGTCGGGCGCGGGTGCGAGCAAATCGAAGTGGCTCGCCGGCTCCGCCGCCTTCGCCGCGCTGCTCACGTGGTTCCGCGATGCGTGGCACTGGATCCCGGCGACGATTCCCCTGCCCTTCACGCTCGCCGGCCACAAGCTCGCGGCCTGGACGCTGTCGCTCAAGGCCGAGGTCGTGCTCATCGGTGGCGGCGCGCTCATGAGCTTCAAGACCGGCTGGTCGCTCCTTCTCGGCGGCCTGCTCACCTACGGCGTGCTCGGCCCCTCGCTCGTCGAGCGGGGCATCGTCACCGCGGTCACCTACAAGGCCATCGTCGCGTGGACCCTCTGGCCCGGCGCCGCGATCCTCGTCGCCTCCGGCCTCACGTCCTTCGCCATCGACTACAAGAGCATCGCGCGCTCGTTCACCGGACTCACGCGCCTTTTCGGCCGCGGGCCGAAGTCCACCGATGAGGGCATGGCCGCGCTCGAATGCCCCGAGTGGTGGTTCCCGGCCGGCTTCGCCGTGCTGTCGCCGTTCGTGGTGTTCCTGATGGTGTGGCTGTTCCAGATCCCGCTCTGGGCCGCGCTCGTCGCCGTCCCGCTGGCCGTCGTCATGGGCTTCGTCGCCGCCCGCGTGACGGGCGAGACCGACGTCACCCCGACCAAGGCCCTCGGCCCCGTCACCCAGATGCTCTACGGCGTGATGACCCCCGGCAATCTCTCCGGCAACATCATGTCGGCCAACGTCACCGGCGGCATCGGCCTGCACGCGGCCGATCTCCTCACGACCCTCAAGACCGGCTGGCTGCTCGGCGCCAGGCCGCGCCACCAGCTCTACGCGCAGCTCTTCGGCGTCGTGGCAGGCGCGCTTGTGATCGTGCCGGCGTTCAATCTCATCATCCCCGACGCGAGCATGCTCGGCGGCGAGGCCTGGCCCGCGCCTTCGTGCGTCGTCTGGGCGGGCGTGTCGAAGGCGTTTTCCGACGGCATCGGCGCGCTGCACGAGACATCGCGCACCGCCATCGTCGTCGGCCTCGCGCTCGGCGTCGCGCTGGCGCTGCTGGAGCGTTTCGCGCCGAGACCGTTGCGCGCCTACGTCCCCTCCCCCTCCGGGCTCGGCATCGCCATGGTCGTGCCGGGCAGCAATTCGATCGCGATGTTCCTCGGCGCCGCCATTGCGGAAGTCATCCGCCGCCGCAACCCCGCGTTCGCCGAGAAGACCGTCGTGCCCGTCGCCTCCGGCCTCATCGCCGGCGAGAGCCTCATGGGCATCCTGATCGCCATTCTGATCGTCAGCGGCATCCTCGCGGCCTGACTTCGTTGAAGGTCGCCGCGGCGGCATCCGGCGCACCGCTGCCGCGCCCCCTCACCGTCCACCCCGGCGCGAAGGGCCGCGCGTGCCGCGATGCCGCAGGGGGGCCGCGCTTATACCAGTTACGACAAGCTTTGAGCCTTTTTACCGCAGCGGCGAGCGCCAGCGAGCCGACGATCTTCCACTCGCTGGTGCTCGCGGCCACCGGGCGAATCTAAAGTCTCGGAACGAAGCGTAACTGGTATTACGCGGCGCCGGCCGCGGGTGAGGCGCGGGTCATGTCCTCAACCCCGCGCAGAACCGGCGGAGGCGCTCCACGCCCTTGCGCAGCGCTTCGTCGGAGGCCGCATAGCTGAGCCGCAGATAGCCCTCGGCGCCGAACGACGAGCCCGGCACCGCGGCGACCTTTTCCTGCTCGAGCAGCCTCGTGCAGAACTCGGAGTCCTTCAGGCCGAAGCTGGAGATGTTGGGGAAAAGGTAGAACGCGCCGCCGGCGAGGAGGCACGTGATGCCGGGGATCGCGTTGAGCTCGGCGTGCAGCCACTTCCGGCGGCGGTCGAACGCGGCCTTCATTGCGGTGATCGCCGCGTCGGCCTTGGCCTTCTCCTTCAAGGCGGCGAGCGCGCCGTATTGGGCGAAGGTCGTCGCGTTCGAGCACATCTGGCTCTGGAGTTCGCCGCAGGCCTTCGCGATCGGTGCCGGCGCGACGAGCGTGCCGAGACGCCAGCCGGTCATCGCGTAGGTCTTGGAGAAACCCGCGACGGTGATCGTGCGTTTTTCGATCTCGGCGCCGAGCATCGCAAAGTTGACCGGCCGATTGCCGTCGTAGATCAGGTGCTCATACATCTCGTCGGCGAGCACGTAGAGGTTGTGCCCCAGGCAGACCTCCGCGAGCGCGGCCAGCTCGGCGCGGGTGTAGACGGCGCCGGTCGGATTGGAGGGCGAGTTGAGGATGACGAGCTTGGTTCTCGGCGTGATCGCGGCCCCGAGGAGCGCGGGCGTGAGCTTGAAGCCGGCCTTGTCGTCGCAGAGCACGAACTTCGGCGTCGCGCCGGCGAGCTTCACCATCTCGGGATAGCTCACCCAATACGGCGCCGGCACGACGACCTCGTCGCCC
>PNKG01000070.1 GCA_013822585.1 Opitutus sp.
AAGAAATCGAGGAACGACTGGCGGATCTGGGCGGAGGTCATGTCGGAGGACGGAAGCACAGAAGACAGAGGACGGAGCGGAGGGCGGCGAGTGAAAAGTTGGCGCGGGGCAGCGGCTAGGCGCGGCGGCAATTTACGTTTGCGGGCCGGCGCGGACGGACGCATCTAGTCGGCGTGAAGATTCACGTGCTGCCTGCCGGGCCCTTGCAGACCAACGGATACCTGCTGACCGAGCCGAAGACCGGCGAGGCGGTGCTGGTCGACGCGCCGCTCGGCATCACGGAGGTCATCCGGCCGATCCTCGCCAAGGAAGGCTGCAAACTGACGGCCCTGTGGCTGACGCACGGGCATTTCGACCACATGCAGGACGCCGCCAGGCTGAAACGCGAGCTCGGCGCGCGCGTGTTGGCCCATCGGGACGACCAGGGCCTGATCGAGACGCCGGAAATCATGGAAGGCTTCATGGGGGCCAAGCTCGGCCTCGAGGGCGTGAAGGTCGACCAGTGGGTCGCGCAGGGCGAGAGCATCGAGGCGCTCGGCCGCAGCTTCGAGGTGCGACATGTGCCGGGGCATTGCCCGGGCAACGTGCTGTTTTATCTCCCGGCCAACGGTTCGACCGGCCCCACCGCCGGGGCGGCCATCGTGGGCGACGCGCTCTTCAACGGGGGTGTGGGCCGCTGGGATCTGCCCGGCGGCAGCTTCGAGCAACTGGCGGCTTCGATCCGCTCGCAAATCTACACGTTGCCCGACGACACGGTCGTGTTGCCCGGCCACGGGCCGCGCACGACCGTCGGCGACGAGAAGGAGGGCAATCCGTTCGTGGCGGCGCTGGCGCGATGAAGGAGCTCGATCACACCTGGTTCATGCGGCGCGCCATCGACGTGGCCAAGCGCGGCTGGGGCGACACGCACCCGAACCCGCTGGTCGGGGCGCTGGTCGTCGAGGGCGGCGAGGTGGTGGCGGAAGGGCATCATGCGAAGGCCGGCGAGGCGCATGCCGAGGTCAACGCCCTGCGCACGCTCGGACGGAAGCCGAAGCCCAGCGCGACGCTCTACGTGACGCTCGAACCCTGCTGCACGCAGGGCCGCACGCCGCCGTGCACGGAGGCGATCGCGGCGGCCGGCATCAGGCACGTCGTCGCGGGCGCGACCGATCCGAACCCCGCGCATGCGGGACATGGTTACGACGTGCTGCGGGCCGCCGGAGTCGAGGTCGCCAGCGGCGTGCTCGCGGCGGAGTGCGAGGACCTGAACCTGATTTTCAACCACTGGATCACGACCGGCCGCCCGCTTTTCGCGGCGAAGTCCGGCGTGACGCTCGACGGCAAGGTGGCGACGCGCACGGGTGATTCGCGGTGGATCACCGGCGAGCCGGCGCGGGCCAACGGCCATTTGTGGCGGCGGTATTTCCCGGCGATCGCCGTCGGCGCCGGCACGTTGCGCGCGGACAACCCGCGCCTGACCGCGCGGGTCAACGGCACGGAGTGGTGCCCGTGGCGCTTCGTCTTCGACGGGCTGCTGCGCAGCGTGTTGGACAAGGCGATGCCCAGCGTCTACACGGACGAGTTTCGCGAGCGCACGATCGTCGTCACCACGCCGCACGGCGGCCTGGGCTACGTGCGGAAGCTGAACTCGATGGGCGTGAAGACCTGGGTGCTGGGCGGGCAGTCGGCGAAGGTGAGCTTCGGGGATTTCCGGCGGCGCTGCGCGGAGGAGGGCATCACGGGCGTGTTTTTCGAGGGCGGCGCGCAGTTGCTGAGCGAGCTGCTGCAGGCGCACGAGCTCGACTACCTGTTCACCTACCATGCGCCGGTGCTCTTTGCGGACGACAAGGGCAAGACCATCCTGCGCGGCCTGCGCACGGAGACGCTGGCCAACGCCGTGCGGCTCACGTGCGTGCGCCACGAGGTGCACGGGGACGACTCGCTGATGCGCGGTTTCGTGAAGTATCCGGAGAAGATGTTCATCGACGAGGCGGCTTTCAGCCGACGGAGCCCCGGCGGATGAGGGGCTGCGTCATCCATCTGGCCTCCGGCAACCGGCACAAGGCCCGGGAGATGCAGCGGCTGGCGGACGAGACGCCGGCCAGCGCGCGGCTTGGCCTGCGCATCGAGCCGGCGGCGGCGATGCCGCCGGTGGAGGAAGACACCGGCACTTTCGAGGGCAACGCGCGGAAGAAGGCCGCCGCCCTGCAGGCGGCGCTGCCGCCGGACGCATGGGTGCTGGCTGACGACAGCGGCGTGTGCGTCGACGCGCTCGGCGGCGCGCCCGGCGTGGAGTCGGCCTACTATGCGGGGCCGCAGGGCGATCCCGCGGCGAACCTGCGCAAGCTGGCCGAGGTCATGCGGGGCGTGCCGGACGGCCAGCGCGCCGCTCGCTTCGTCTGCGTGCTGCTGCTGCGCGGCCCCGGAGGAGTGGAGCGGGTTTTTGAGGGGCGTTGCGAAGGCGTGCTGGGCCACGAGCCGCGCGGCGGGAGGGGTTTCGGCTACGACCCGCTCTTCGTGCCTGCGGGATTTGATTGCACCTATGCGGAGCTGGAGGAGCCGGCCAAGAACGCGATCAGCCACCGCGGCCGCGCGTGGGCGCAGTTGGCGCTGTGGCTGGCGGCAGCCCCCTGAGGGTTGGGTCCATCGGTTTGCGCAGGAGCGGCGGACCGGGCCGGGCCGCCCTGCCGGGGGATTTTCAGGCGCGCTCAGTGCGGCAGGGCTTCGATGGTGGACTTCATCGCGGCGTATTCCGAGGCGGTGATCTCCTTGAAACCGAGGCGACGGGCGCCGAGGAGGATGGGTTCGAGGGGCAGATCGTGATTGGCGGTCCGAAGGTTCTGATGCAGGCCCCAGAAGCGGCCGGGAGCGGAGTAGCAGCGGAGGCTCCACGGTTCCATGGCGACACGGCTTTCATACATGGCGACCATGGAGCCGCGGATGTAGAGGCCGGCCGTGCCCCACATTTCGAGCAGGCGCGGGAAGTTGTGCACGCCGCCGCTCGTCTGCCCGTTTGCGCCCGTGCTCGGAGGGCCATCCGTCACGGTGGCCGGGTTGTGGTTGGTGGGGACGATGCCGACCAGGAGGGCGGCGGAGACTTCCGTGGTCGTGGCGGGGTTGCCGAATTTGACGCTGCGGGCTGCTCCGGAGGCGCCGGGGGTGGCGCTGCCGAGATTGGGCATGGCGGCGGGGATGAGGTTGCGATCGATGCCGTCGATGGGGTTCGAGCCGCTCGGCTGGGTGGTTTGCCATGAGGAACTCCAAGTTGTGCCGCTTCGGTTGGGGCTGAGCGAATCGCTCCAGCCGTTGATCTGAGAATAGGGTGTGGTGGCGCTGGTGAAAACCGGCTGGGACAGGATGGTGACGGCGTCGGCCATGACCGAGCAGAGCCTCTCGGAGGCGTTGTCGGGGTAGCGGGCGCTGTAGCCGCCGGGGTCGGTGTTGTCGGCCGAGTTGCTGTTGATGGTGCCGTCGGCGTTGAAATGCCCGACGATATAGGCGGCGTCGTTCGTGCAGAAGGTGAAGCCGGTGCGGTTGGGATAGAGGGTGCCGTCAAGGGATATGGCGTTCCCCCGTCCGTTCCAGAGACGCACACCCGAGTCGATGCGGTCCGGGTCGGTGTCGGCATCGGCGCCGTCGGCGCGGACCTCGGCGTCGACGGATTGGATGTAGACCGTGATGCCGTCGAACCAGGGTTTGGGCGCGGTGGTGCTGACGAGGTCGTTGGCGCCTACGGCGAAGCGGCCCGGATCGGTCGCGAGAAGCGGATCGGCGGGGTTGGCCGGGGCGAAATAGATCCGGAAGGGGTCCGGGGCGGTGAGGGTGGTGGAGGTGGGCAGGGTGGTGAAGCCGGTTCCGAGGCCCAGGCCATGGGCGGCCGCGGCTCCGGAGGGGTTGTAGATGGAACGGGCCCAATTGGCGGCGGTTGGGGAGCCGGGGTCGTAAACAGTGGAGGCGGTGTCCAAGGCGGCGTAGCTGCCTGAAGTGCCGGAGAGGGTGCGCTCGACCGCCATGCGGAAGCGAACCATGTCGAAATCGATCTTCACGATGGGGCGAGGAGCATAGGGGTTGGCGGACCGGTAGGCGCCCGTGCCGGACATCGCGCCGGCTCCGTTGTTGTTCTTGGCGCGGCGCAGGTCGTAGAAATAGGCGTCGCCGAAGCTGGCCATGGTGGGCGCCTGTTCGCCGGGGGTGGCGGTGTCGCTGTCGGGATTGTAGCCTGTGCCGGCGCCGTCCACGCCGCCGCCCTGGATGGTGCGGAGCACCTGATTGCTGCCAACGGCGGTGTCGGTGCGGTAGGCGTTGGGCATGGGGTTCGCGTGGGCGCTGGCCGGGCCCCAGCTCGGCTGGCCGGGCAATATCACTTCGTAGATCGTGTGGGTGAGATCGGAATTCACGGTGTTGAGGAAGCTGCGGTAGGAGCGGGCGCGCATATTGACGGTCGTGCCGTCGGGGAGATGGCCGGTGCGGGTTTCGTTGTCGGGGTTGACGATGATGTAGAGGCCCGCGCGGCGCGAAATCTTGGTCTCCTGGAGGCCGGCGGTGTCGGTGGGCATCGGGCGCTCGATGACCTGGCGGCCGTTGTCACGGTCGTCTTCGGGTGTGGAGGGGTCGTCGGTTTCGGAGTAATTGGAGACGGAGGGCAGGGCCAGATTGGTGACACCGTGGACGCTGGTGCGGAGGTTGATGCCATAGCTGGTGTTGGCGAAGACCTTGAAATTGTTCTGCGTGGTGGTGGTCTCGGTGGCGCCGCCGTATTTGTGATCCCGCCAGACGCCGGTGGAGCTCTTGATGTCGGTGGCCGCGCCGGTTGTGGTGTGCTGGAAATAGAGGGGTCCTGTGCCGCCCGGGCCCGTGTCGATCGCGCCGGTGTTGAGATAGGTCGGCCCTTTGTGGCCGTGGTTGGCGTAAAAGCCCCCGGAGACCGAGACCCGATCCGTGAAGCGGATGGTGTTCGTGCGGGCGGTCTGGCTGCGGGCGATCAGGTTGCCGTTGGCGTGGATTGGACCGGAGACGACCATATCGGCGCCGGGATTGAATTCCATGTCCATGTTGTAGAAGACGGCGAACTGGAAGAGGGGCACAAAATCGACGGCGAGATCGTGCTGGCTGTAGGCGTCGAAGGTGCCGAGGGCGGCATGGCGGGCGGTGGCCTTGGAGACGATGGGGACGTTGGCGGTGTTGACCTGCAGGCCGGCATTGGGGTCGGCGGGATTCGCGGCGGGGTCGATGTATTGCAGGCCGGTGGAGGCGGTGAGGCCGGCGTAAACCTCCATCGTGCCGGCGCCGGCCGTGTAGGTGCGGTCGGCGGCGGCGAGGACGTTGGCGGGCGGGAGGTGGACTTGGCTGCTGCCGCCGATGAAAGCCATGGGAGAGGCGCTGCGCACGCGGTAAAGCTTGGTGGTGATCTGCTCGGCGGCGTAGAGGGAGATGTTCTCGGAGGCGTTCTTGGCGCGGAGGATGAGGCGATTGCGCTCGTTGCCGCGGCGCTCGCTGATCGTGTATTGCAGAATGCTCGCCGTGAGGGTGGCGAAGACGGCGGCAAGGAAAACGACCGTCAGCAGGGCGGAAGCGCGGCCGGTGCGGTGAGGATGGGTGGCGGGGGGCATGGGTGTCATCTCCGGGGTGAGATGGTGTAGTTGAAACTGGATGAGGAGAGGAGGTTGCTGTTGGCGCCGCCGTTCACGATTTCCATGTTGATGGCGATGTATCCGTTCGTGGCCGTGGAGTCGGGCGACTCGGATGAAAAAACGGGGTAGCGGTCGCCGGCGGCGAACGGCGTGTAGGGAGAGGGCACGTTGCGGCCGATGGTGCGGGCCGCCAACTGGCGCGTGCCGGCCACATTGGGATTGGCGGCCAGGTTGATGGCGTTGAGCTCCGCGGCGAGGCCGGTGGCGGGGTGGCCGTTCGAAGTGCCCGCGGTGCCCTCGCCCCAGTCGGCGGTCTCGTAGTAGCGGATGGCCGACTCGGCGTTGCGGTCGGCCTGGGAGGCGGCCACCCGGTAGTAGATGCGGATCTGGCGGAGGTCGGAAGTGCGATGAAGCGACGTCTTGGTGACGAGCACCAGGCAGTCGCCGTGCGCGACCCATTTGTCGTAGTCGTTGTCCGCGGCGTCGAATATCTGGGACATCGGCGCGACATCGGCGCTTAAATCGACGCTGGTGTCGATGGACGTGTAATAGGGGAATAGGTAGAAGTAGGAGGCGTCCAAGGTTTCCTTGGAGACCTGGGCCATGAAGCTGCGCAGGCCCGCATTGGTCGCCAGACGCTGGCCGTCCTTATACATCGTGCGCAGGCCGAAGAGAAAGGTGCTCATGCACATGCCCGTTACGAGGGTGACGACGGCCAGGCTGATCATGACTTCGACCAGCGTGAAGCCGGCCGGACGAGGACGGAGGGCGCCGATGGTTTTCATTGGTCGTAGCGCGTGCGGAGAAACACTTCCCGGTCGCGGATGGTGCGCTCCCGGGAGCCGTCCAAGTAGCTGTAGGTGTAAACAACGGTGACTTTCTTCACTTCCGAGACGTCGGCGGATGTGTCGGGAATCTCGTCGATCCAAATCCAGAGGTTGAGGTTGATCTGCTGCGAGAAGGAGCCGGTGACTGTGGAAAGCGGCAGGGAACCGATGTGATTGTCGATGGCGCCGACACTGGCGGCTGTGGCGTCAGGGGCCGGTGTGTTGGCAGGCGCGGCGGGTTCCGCCGGTGCGGCCGTATGCACGGCTTTCAGCCAGATGACGGTGGATTGATTGAGCCGAACCCGCACATAGGGCGGGGTCTTCGACGCGGGCGCAAAGGGATCGGTCTCGTAGTTGGGGAGAAGGGTGGCGTAATCGAGCTGTTTGATTTGCTCGATGATGCCGTAGATCAAGCTGGTCGCCGCGGCATGCAGGACGCTGGACTCGGTGACACGTCTGGACTGAATGAAGGTGCTGATGAAGGCCAGCATCACGCCGGCCATGAGGGTGATGGCCACCATCACCTCGACGAGAGTCAGGCCGCGGCGATGCCGACGGAACTCAAATGCTGGGGCGGGGAGGGGAAGCATTCCCCCATTATGCCCGTCTTCGGCTAAGGCCGTAACGGCCATTGGAATGCGTCCAACGCCTCTGGACCAGGTAGAGGCTTTGGACTCCCGGCCTGCCGATTACCGAATCTCACGCTGTGCTTCGGTGTAGAGCGCAGCCGCTTGGGCGCGACGAGAAATCACGAGCTTGTCGAAGATGGTGGCGAGATAGTTCTTCACCGTTTTCTCGGTGAGGCCGAGTTCATCGCCGATTTCCTTGTTCGTCTTGCCCTCGGTCAACAGGGCCACGACGCGCTGCTCTTGCAGCGAGAGGGACCTGATCTTGTCCACCGCGCTGAGTTCGGGGCCGCGTTTGACCATGCGGATGACCTGGTCGGCCAACGTCGGATCGAGCACGGAGCGGCCGGAGGCGACTTGGAGAATGGCGGCGGCAAGCGTGGCGCCGTCGTTGTCCTTGAGCAGGTAGCCGAAGGCGCCGGCGGTGATCGCCTGCTGCACGTTGCGCTCGTCCGTGGCGGAGGTGAGGATGAGCACGCGCGCTGCGGGCAGGAGTTTGGTGATCTCGCGGCAGGCGGTGAAGCCGGGCTTGTCCGGCAGGCGCAAGTCCAGCAGCACGACGTCCGGCCGCAATTTCTGCGCCAGGGCCACGCCGGCGGCGGCGGTGCCGGCTTCGCCCACGATGGCGATGTCGGCGCGGTCCTCGAGTGCGGCCTGAAGACCGAGGCGGATCAACGGACTATCGTCCACCAGCAGCACGCGGATCGGTTTGCCTGATTCGCTCATGGGATCGTGGAGTCAACCGGGATCGTCAGCAGCACGCGAGTGCCTTTTCCCGGAGCGGAATCGATTTGCAGCGTGCCGCCGAGCGCGTTGGCGCGGGCCCGCATGTTGCCGAGACCGTGGCCGTCGCCCTGCGTCGGCGTGAAGCCGACGCCGTCGTCGAAAACGGCCAGCGCCACTTCGCGCTCGCCACGGGCGGCGCGCACCGTGACGCGGCGCGCCCGGCCGTGCCGCACGCTGTTGCTCACGGCCTCGCGGACGATGTTGACGATCTCGACGGCGTGCTGCGGCGGGATGACCGCCACGGCCTCGGCGTCGAGCCTTTGTTCCACGGCGACGGCGCCGTCGCGGGCGGCCGCCGCGAGGGTCTCGGCCAACGCCTGCTCGAAGGGCGCGCGTTGCACCGTGGCCGGCTCGAGGTCGCGCAGGTAGGCGCGCACCTCCTGGTTGAGGCGGCGCAACTCCGCCATGCACTGGTCGAGCCTCTGTTCGAACGCGGGCGCGGCGGTCATGTTCTTCCGGACGCTCCCGAGGCTGAGCGTGACGGCGTAGAGGGTCTGGCTGACGTTGTCGTGCAGTTCGCGGCCGAGGCGGATGCGCTCTTCCAGCGAGCGGTCGAGCAGAGAGCGGCTTACCGTCAGGTCTTCCTCGGCGCGCACGCGGGCGCCGTGTTCGCGCTCGAGGGCTGCGCCGCGTTCGACAGTGAGTCGGGCGAAACGCTCGAGTCCGGCCGCATCCTGCCGCCAGGGTGTGCGGGAGTCGGCGGCATTGCGGCGCGAGCCGAACGAATGGAGCAGCCAAGGCACGCCGGCGAGCAGCACGCCAAGCAGCAACAGCGCGATGAGCGCGCGTTGGTGCACCAATTGCAGACGGTGCACCGCCGGCGCGGGAAACTCGCCGTGGAGGGACCAGCCGGGCTGATTCGGGAAGGCGCGGTGAAACACCAGGTTGCCGCCCGCCGCGCGGGGTTGCGTCATGGGCGGAACCTGCCGCTCCAACCGCACCGTGCCGCCGATCAGCCGGCCGAGTTGGCGCGCAAAGGCTTCGTCCCAGGCTTCGGGGGCGCGCGGCGCGAGGGCGAGGGCGGCGACGACGGTCTCGCAGGCCTCCTCCGCGGCGTCGGCGCGCGCGCGTTCGGTTTGAACGCGCAGCCAGAACTGCAGGCCCAGCGCGGCAAGGGCGAACACCGCCAGCAGGACGGCGGAGAGGAGCGCGGCGCGGGTGGTCGAGGTCATAACCTGTCGGGACACTCTGGGCGGACGGCCCGCGCGTGTCCCGTCAAAATCTTCGACAAAAGCCGGGCGAACACTACTTTGACCGTTCTTTGCATGAAGTCGTTCTACCTGACCACCGCCATTGACTACGTCAACGGCTCGCCGCATCTCGGCCACGCCTACGAAAAGGTGCTGACCGATGTCATCGCGCGCACCAAGCGCATGCAGGGATACGACGCGTTCTACCTGACCGGCACCGACGAGCACGGCCAGAAGATCCAGCAGAGCGCGCGCGCCCGCGGCGTGCCGACGCAGCAGTTCGTGGACGAGACGGCGGCGGAGTTCGTGCAACTGGCGAAGCTCCTCAACCTCTCGAACAACGACTTCATCCGCACGACCGAGCCGCGCCACAAGCAGGTCGTCCGCGCCGCGCTGCAGCAGCTCTTCGACAAGGGCGACATCTACCAGGCCGAATACCGGGGCTTCTACTCGCCGCGCCAGGAGCAGTTCCTCCAGGAAAAAGACCGCCTGCCCGACGGCAGTTGGCCGGAGATTTTCGGCGAGGTGATCGAGATCACGGAGGCGAACTACTTTTTCAAGCTGCGCTCCTACCAGCAGTGGCTGATCGACCACATCGCGGCGCACGAGTCGTTCGTGTTCCCCGCCCACCGCCGCAAGTCGCTCCTCGAATTCCTCGGAGAGCCGCTCAACGACCTCTGCATCTCCCGCCCGAAGGACCGTCTCGAGTGGGGCATCCCGCTGCCGTTCGACGAGGGCTACGTGACCTACGTGTGGTTCGACGCGCTGTTGAACTACTACTCGGCCGTGAAGGACCTCGGCCGCTGGCCCGCCGACTTCAACGTCATCGGCAAGGACATCCTCATCCCCGCGCACGGCATCTACTGGCCGATCATGCTCCATGCGCTCGGCCTGCCGCCGCCGAAGGCGCTGCTCGTCCACGGCTGGTGGTCGATCAACGGCGCGAAGATGTCCAAGAGCACCGGCAACTTCGTCGACCCGGTCGAATTCTGCAAAACCTGGAACGTCGATTCGCTCCGCTATTTCCTCGTCCGCGAGATGACCGTCGGCATGGACGCCGATTTCTCCCGCGAGCGCTTCCTCGTCTGCTACAACAGCGAGCTCGCGAACAACCTCGGCAACCTCGTCAACCGCACGCTCAACATGACCGGCCGCTTTGCCGGCGGCGTGGTGCCGGCGGCCGGCGAGGCCGCGGAGGCGGAGAATGAACTCCAGACCCTCTGGGCGGCGACCCGCGACGAGTTCATCCGGCTCAGCGACGGTCTCCAGTTCCACGCGGCGCTCGACCGGCTGCGGGCCTTCCTCACGGAGACCAACGCCTACATCGAGCTGCGCGCGCCTTGGAAGCTGGCCAAGGATCCCTCGCCGGCGGCCCAAGCCCAGCTGCACACGACGCTCGCCACCATCGCCGAGGCGCTCCGCCTCGGCTCGGCGCTGCTCTGGCCGGTGATGCCGTCGTCCGTCGAAAAAATCCGCGCCGGGCTCGCGCAGCCCGCCCTGACGACGTGGGAGGGCGAACTGGAGTGGGACGGCCGTCTTGCGGGCGTGAAGCTCGGCCCGGTCGACATCCTGTTCCCCAAGCCGGCGCCGGAGAAGAAGAGCTGACGGAATGAACGCGGTGTCTGCACGCCAGAGGTGGTCGCCGCTGTCCCCAGCGACGACGGGCAACGAGCGTGACGGCCGCCGCGTGCCGCCGCTGGGGACAGCGGCGACCACCTTGGTTTTCTCTCGACGTGCAGGGGCGCAGTCTTGCTGCGCCCGCACGAAGACGCGCCCGCTGAAAGGGCGCGGCAAAACTGCGCCCTTACGTTCGGTTCGCTGAGATGAAACGCCTGCCCGTCAACCCGACCGACAATGCCTCGCCCGAGGCGCTGCGGGCGTTCCTGGACGGGTGCGCGGCTGCCGCGAAGGCGGCGGGCCGGCCGCAGCTGGTCAGCATCAGCATGGCGGTGGACAGCCTCGATCCGCTCGCGGTGCTCGAATCGATCTTCGAGGAGCGCGAGCTCCATTTCTACGCGGAGCGGCCCGGTTCGGGCTTCGCCGTCGCGGGGGCGGAGGCCGTGCTCGAGTTTTCCGCGCAAGG
>PNKG01000071.1 GCA_013822585.1 Opitutus sp.
CGCCGCGTTTCGCCGCGGCGACTTGAAGCAATACGACAACGAGCGCGACTTCCGCGAGAAGTTCGAAAAGGCGCTCTACGACCGCCTGTTCTTCACGCCCGGCGCGCCGGTGATGTTCGTGTCCGCGCTGACCGGCCACGACATCGAGCGCATGCTCAAGGCCGCGCGCGCCCTCGACGAGCGTCTCGGGCGCAAGATCCCGACCGGCAAGCTCAACGCCGCCATCGTCAACCTCACCGACCGCAACCCGCCGCCCGCGGTCGGCGGCCAGCGCTTCCGCGCCTACTACGCCACGCAGACGGGCAACCGGCCGTTTCGCATCAAGATTTTCTGCAACCGCGAGGAAAAACTCACGGAGAGTTATCGCCGTTACCTCGAGGGTGGCTTGGTCGACGAATTCGGTCTGGACGGTTGCCCGATCCATTTCGACCTCGTCGGCAAGAAGAAGGTCTCGATCGACGAGCGCCTGAGCCGTCGCGGCGCCAAGCGCAACGCCGCCGCGGAGGGCGCTGGCGCAGACGGCGGCGACGATTTTGAATTCGATCCGGCGTCGCTGGACGACTGACCGATGCTGAAAATCATCTTCATGGGCTCCGATGCGATCGCGTTGCCCGCCTTGAACTGGCTGGCGGGCGAGGGGAACGCGGTCGGACGCGTCGTGGCGGTGTTCACGCAGCCGGACCGCGCCGTGGGTCGCGGGCAGAAGATTCAGCCGAACGCCATCAAGCTCTGGGCGCAGGCGCGCGGCATTCCGGTGCACCAGCCGGAAAAATTCGGGCAGGAAGACCGCGAAACGCTCGCGAGCTACACGCCCGACCTGACCCTCGTCATGGCTTACGGCCACATCCTTCGCGACGACGTCATCGCCACGCCGCGACTCGGCTCGGTCAACCTGCACGCCTCGCTGCTCCCGAAACTGCGCGGCGCCTCGCCGATCCAGACGGCTGTGGCCACTGGAGCGAGCGAGACCGGGGTGGCCCTGATGCGCATCGTCGCCGAGTTGGACGCGGGTCCAGTCGCCGCCAGGGAGCGCGTGCCGATCTCCCCGCTCGACACCGCCTCCGAAGTCGAGACCAAGCTGGCGGCCGCCTGCGTGCCCCTGCTGGCGCGGACCCTGCCCGCGCTCGCGGCCGGGTCGCTCGCGTTCGTGCCGCAGGACTCGTCCCACGCCACGTTCTGCCGGAAACTGGAGAAGGCCGACGGCGCGGTGGACTTCCGCCGGCCCGCGACCGAAGTCGCCGCCCGAGTCAACGGCCTGATGCCCTGGCCCGGCTGCGCCACGGAGTTCAGCGGTCAGCCGCTCAAGCTCGGCCTCGCGGAAAACTGTAACCTAATAGGTTACAAACCGGCCGGGCCGGGCACGGTGCTTGGGGCGGACGCGGAGGGGCTTCTCGTTGCCTGTGGGGAGGGCGTGGTGCGCCTGCGCCGCCTCCAGCGCCCGGGCGGCAGGATGCTGCCCGCCGGCGAATTTCTCCGCGGCTGCCCGGTGCCCGCGGGCGCGATCCTGCCATCGCGCGACATGCCGGTGTTGATCGCCGACAAACCTTTCCCGCGCGCGCGGAAGTAGACGGGTCTTCGCTTGTTTTTGGGCGGGGAATTTCCAAGCTGCGGTCATGCGTAACTGGATATTGTTCGGCGCCCTCGCGGCGCTGGCGGTCGCGGCATACGGTCAGCCGGCGAACAACACGGCCTTCGAGCTCGCCAACCTGCGCGAAGACGTGCGGCTGCTGACCCAGCGCGTCGGCGAGCTGACCATGACCGTCGAGCAGCTCAGCCGCGACAAGGAGGCCCTGCAGGCCAAGACCAGCCAGAGCCTCGTGACGCTCGAGCAGCTCAACAAGGCCCTCGCCGACGTGAACCGCTCGATGCAGGGCGCGCTCAACGAGCAGCGCCGCGACATCCTCCAGCAGGTTTCCGGGCAGATCGAGCGCCTCGGCAGGCAGACCAACGCCGCGCTCGATGCGCTGGCCAAGAACCAGACCACGCGCCCCGCCGTGCAGACGGACTTCAAGGAGGACTTCCCCAAGCAGGGCGTGAACTACACCGTCCAGTCCGGCGACACGCTCTCCCTCATCGCGCAGAAACACAACGCGCGTGTGCAGGACATCATCAACGCGAACAAGATTTCCGACCCGACGCGCCTCCGCGTCGGCCAGACCCTCTTCATCCCCCAGCGCTAACATGGCCAAACCTCCGATTTCCCGCCTCGGCCGCGGTCTCGGCGCCCTCATTGCGAGCGGCACCCCCGCCAAGTCCGCTGTTCCGACCCATGCCGCCGCACCGGTCGCCGCTCCCGCGCCTTCCGGCGCCGGCGCCGCACCCGAGGGTCTGCCCGGCTACCGCGAGATTCCCGTCGCCGCCGTCGAGCCCAACCCGCACCAACCGCGCAAGGAGTTCGACCCGCAGCAGCTCGCCGACCTCGTCGACAGCATCCGCGCCGAGGGGCTGCTCCAGCCCATCGTCGTCCGCCCCGTGGGCGAGAAGTTCCAGCTCATCGCCGGCGAGCGCCGCTGGCGGGCGTTCCAGCAGCTCAGGCTGAAGTCGATCCCGGCGCGCGTCATGCCGTCGAGCGACGCCTCCTCGGCCACGCTCGCCCTGATCGAGAACCTGCAGCGCGCCGACCTCAACCCGATCGAGGAGGCGCACGGCTACGCGAGCCTCATCCGCGATTTCGACCTCACGCAGGACGCCGCGGCGCAGCGCGTCGGCAAGGGCCGGGCGACCGTCGCCAATTCCCTGCGCCTGCTCTCGCTCGAGCCGGAGATCCAGGGTTTCGTGGGCAAGGCCATGCTCAGCACCGGCCACGCGAAGGTGCTGCTCGGGGTCGACAACGGCGCCGAGCGCCTCGTGCTCGCCCGCCGCGCCATTGAGGGCGGCCTGAGCGTGCGCGCCCTCGAGGAGATCGTGCAGCACCGGCGGGGCGGGTGGGCCGGCAAGAAGCGCCGCATGCCCGCGGCCGAGGCCACCGCGCTGACCGACATCGAGAAACGCCTGACCTCGCATCTCGGCGCCCGCGTTGCGCTCCGTCATTCGCCCAAGAGCGGGCGCATCATCGTCGAATACCACGGCAACGAGGACCTGGCCCGCGTGGTGGAGCGCATGGGCCTCACCCTGTGACCCGACGGATGCAGTGGCTGACGAAACACCCAACCCGACCACGCAGCTCCTGCAGCAAGGCAGCGTCTCCGCCCGGCGCTGGCTGCTGGAACGGCTGCCGGTCTGGCGGGAATTCCGCAACTACAAGCGCGAGAACTTCGCGCCCGACCTCGCCGCCGCCGCGACGGTGGCGCTGGTCTCGATTCCGCAGGCCATCGGCTTCGCCCTCATCGCCGGCCTGCCGCCGCTGATGGTGGTGATGTCCGTGGTGGTCGGCGGCTTCGTCGCGGCCCTGCTCACCTCCTCGCATCATCTCGTCTTCGGCCCGACCAACTCGCTCAGCATCATCCTCGCCGCGACGATCTACGGATTCGGCGGCCTCGGGCTGGCGCCGGCGCAGGTGGCGCTGCTGCTCGCGCTGCTCATCGGCGCCATCCAGCTCGGCGCCGGACTGGCGAAGATGGGCGACATCACTCAGTTCATCTCCCGTTCGGTCGTCATCGGCTACAGCACGGCCATCGGCCTGCTGTTGATCGCCAACCAGCTGCCGTATCTGACCGGCGTGGTGGAGGTCGACCGCTCGGCGGGCCTCTTCCGCATGCTGATCGACGCGCTGGTGCGGCTCGCGCACGGCGGTTTCCTGCCCTACAGCATGGCGATGGCGGCGCTGACCTTCGTCCTCTTCGAGGCCGCGGAGCGCTTTTTGCCGCGCGTGCCGGCGGAGTTCACCGGCCTGCTGGTCATCTCGCTGCTCACGCAGTTCCTGCGTCTCGACGCTTACGGCATCCGCACGATCCGCGACGAGGGTGCGCTCTCCGCCGCGCTGCCGTCGTGGGTGGGCATGCCGTTCGGCGCGACCGATGTGACGGTGGTGCCCGGCCTCCTCAGCGCGGCCTTCGCGCTCGCGCTCCTCGGAATGCTCGAAGCCATCGCCATCTCGAAGACCCTCGCGACGCGCTCCGGGCAGCGGGTCGACGCGAGCCAGGAGCTGGTCTCGATGGGCGCGGCCAACATCGCCAACAGCCTCTTCGGGGCCATGCCCGGCTCGGCGTCGTTCGCGCGCAGCGGGGCCAATTTCTCGAGCGGCGCGCGCACGCAGGCCGCCGCGCTGATGAGCAGCGGCATCGTGCTGGCGGCGCTGCTGTTCTTCTCCCCGCTGGTCAATTACATCCCGGTGCCCAGCCTCGCCGCGCAGCTCCTGCGCATCGGGTGGAAGATGATCCCGCGCGACCTGATCCACATCGCCCGGCGGTCGACGCGGGCCGACGCGATCGTCTTCTGGGTCACGCTGGTCGCGGCGCTGTTCTTCAAGCTCGATGCCGCGATCTACGTCGGCGTCGGCGCCTCGCTGGCCCTCTTCCTGCGCAAGGCCGCCAAGCCGATGCTGGTCGAATACACCTTCAACGAGACGGGCAACCTCGCGCAGCTCGGGGACAAGGAACGGCGCAGCCACGCGCAGATTTCGATCGTGCACGTCGAGGGCGAACTGTTCTTCGGCGCGGCCGAGCTTTTCCAATCGCAGGTGCGTGCGCTGGCCGAGGACGAGGACATCAGGATCTTCATCCTCCGTCTGAAGAACGCCCGGCATCTCGACGCCACCACCGTCATGGCGCTGCTCGAGCTGAACGACTATCTGCTGCGCACCGGCCGCCGGCTGCTCATCAGCGGCCTCAGCGACGACGTGGAGCGCGTGCTCCGCGACAGCGGGGCGCTCGAGAAGCTTGGACGGGGAAATGTCTTTCCGGCCGAGATCAACCCGACGGTCTCGACCAAACGCGCCCTTGAGCGCGCCACGGAACTGCTGCACGTGGCGGCGAAGGATGCGGAGGTCCGCATCTTCTACGACCGGCCGCAGAAATGAGCGGTGCGTCGGCGGCGATGGCGCGGATGAAATCGCGCGGAGCGGGCGCGGGGGCGGCAGAAGAGTCCGTCGTCTCGGCGGACATAATACCGGTTACGCTTTGTCCCGAGACTTCAGATCCGCCTGGTAGCCGCGGGCGCCAGCGAGTGGAAGATCGTCGGCTCGCTGGCGCTCGCCGCTACGGTCAGAAGGCTCGAAGCTTGTCGTAACTGGCATAACCGGGCGAGTTGCGGGCGCAAACGCCGCATGGCAAGGATGCGGTTGAGGCGCGCGGGCCGGGGATTCAAGGCTTGCAGCACGGTGTGTTACACGCAGCCTGCGTCCATGCCCGCCTCCAAGACCACGAGCGTCCGCTTGCCGCCCCACCTGAGCCGGGAGCTGGCCCGGCGCGCGCGGGCGACCAAGCGGGGGAAGAACTGGGTGATCAAGGAGGCGCTGGAGCAGTATCTGCTCGGCAGTGCGAACGACCGGTTGAGGCAGGAATGCCGCGAACAGTCGCTCCGCGTCAGCCGGCGCGAGAATCCCGACGAAAAGGCATGGCTGGAGTTCGCGGAGCAGATTCCGGAATGGAAGGCATGAAATTCCGCCGCGGGGACATCGTCGCCTGCGCCCTGCCCGGGGATTTCGGCGGCCGGCCGCGACCGGCACTGGTGGTGCAATCCGACTTGGTCAATCCGACCCACGCCACGGTAGCCGTGTGTCCGATCACGACGCACTTGCAGGACGCGGAGCACTTTCGAATCCCGGTGCGCCCGGGTGCGCGCAGCGGGTTGCGCGCGGATTCGCAGGTGATGGTGGACAAATTGACCGCGGTCCGGGTGTCGAGAGTCGGCGAACGCCTCGGCAGCCTGGACGAACAGGAAATCGAGGCGGTCGATCAAGCTCTCCTGTTGTGGCTCGGGTTGGGCCGAGAGTGATCGGTGCACCGGTTAGCGGTCGGGACAGCGATCATCCCGTCCGAAGCCTGCTCACGACGCCGATCCCGGCAACGCATCGGCGGGGGCGCGTTGCAAAATCCAGGATACGGTTCTTCACCCTCGCAGCTCGCGCAGCAGGCCCGTGAGGTAGGGGATGAGCTGCTTCTTGCGGGAGACAACGCCGGGGAGGTCGAAGATTTCGTCCTGCTCGACGTGGGCGTAGGAGATCTTGCGGATGAAGTCGGCGTCGCCCTTCACGAGGAGGAGGGAGTTCTGCGTATTGATGTCGGTGATGAGGAGGGCGGCGAAGAGGAGTTTCTCGGAGTCGCGCAGCTCGGCGAGGGCGGTGGCGATGTCCTTGGCGTGGGCCCAGAAGTTGTCGAAGCCGAGCTCTTCGACCTGCGAGACGGCGAAGCGGACGTTCTCCTCGTCGTAGATCTTGAAGTCGGAGCGGACGACCTTGGCGGGCGGGTTGGCGAGGATGACGGAGCCGGAGCTGAAGATGAGTTCGGCGAGGGCCTTGGCCTTGATGTCGGCGTGCGATTCGAGCCAGGCGAGGGTGTCGGCGTCCTTCGGCGTGGAGGTCGGGCTCTGGAGGAGGAGGGTGTCGGAGATGAGGCCGGACATCATCAGGCCGGCGAGGTCGGCCGGGGGGTTGAGGCCGTGGCGGCGGAAGAGGTCGGCGACGATGGTGCAGGTGGAGCCGACGGGGTCGTTGAGGAAGAAGATGGGCTGCGGCGTGGCCACGGGGCCGAGGCGGTGGTGATCGATGATCTCGGTGATCGCGACCTCGTCGGCGCCGGGCACGGCCTGGGTCAGTTCGTTGTGGTCGACGAGGACGAGGCGGGTCGGGACGGGTTTGAGGACGTCGGACTTGGTGAGGATGCCGGCGAGGCGGCGGTCCTGGCCGAGGACGAGGTAGGCCGGAGCGGCGGCCGTGCCGAGGCGGCGGCGGACGTCGGAGAGGCGCGCGTCGGCGTCGATCGAGGTGAAGTTGGCGTCGATGAGCGGGGCGAGACGGCCGGCGGTGCGGATGAGCCACGCGGTGGTGGCGGTGTCGTAGGCGCTGATGAAAAGGCTGACGCCGCGCGCCCGGGCGGCATCGGAAATGACCGGATGCACGGGACGGCCGCCGGAGATGACGAGCGAACGCACGCCCAGCTCGATGGCCTTTTGCTGCACGTCGCTGCGGTCGCCGACGACGATGATGGATTTTTCGGCCGGGATGCCCTCGGCCTGCGAAAGACGCCAGAATGAGCCGATGTCCATCGCGCCGATGCGCACGTAGAGTTCCTCGACTTGATCGGCGCGGGCGCCGAGGTGGACGACATCCGCCCGCAGCGTGCGGGCGATGGAGGCGAGGTCGGTGGCGACCATGCGCATGCGCCGCGGCTCGGCGATCTGCGGCATGAAGGCGTGGGCCAGCTGCGCGGCCGTGACGGTGCCGACGAGTTTTTGCGCGGCGTCGAGCACGGGCACGACACGGTGGCCGTGGCGGTCGATGAATTCCAGCGCCTCGGCGCAGGTGGCGGTGTCGGCCACGCTGTGGACGTCGGTCGCCATGACGTCGCGGACGCGGGGCCAGACGTCGCTGAGGTAGAGCGGGAGCGGGGTGCGGAAGCGGGCGAGGATGGCGTCGATGCGGGCGTTGGAGTTGCCGCAGCGGGCGGCGACGTAGCCGTGCTCCCCGCGCGCCTCCTTGTAGGCGGCGTAGGCGATCGCCGAGCAGATCGAGTCCGCGTCGGGATTCTTGTGGCCTATGACGTAGGTGGGGGCCGGGGCGCTCATGCAAGGGAGGGGGGGAGCGTAGGCCGCCAAGGGCGCGGGAAAAGAAAAAAGCCCGGCCGTGTGCGGGCCGGGCTTTTTCCTTTTAGCCGAAAGCAATGGCAGGTGACCGAACCGTTGGGTGTCAGGTGGCGCGTTCGGCCGGCGTCCCGGAGGGGGATCCGAGTCCGGCCGGTGGGGTTGCGTAAACGCGCGGATTGCTTGCTGCGTTTGAGCTGTAGGGCAGCGCCTGCAGCAGGGAACTGCCCTTGCGGCCGTTGTTCAGCGTGAGCTGATTGGCGGCCTCGGCGGTGTTGGGGTAGAACTGGACGTTGCCGCCCAGAAAAGCGATGTGGCCGCCCGCGTCGCGGTAGACGCCGCGCTCGGCGCTCCAGGTGCCGCCGGGGAGCAGGCCGCGGGTGAAGGCGACGGGGACGTTCGGGCCGTCGCTCATGCGCAGGCCGCCGACGAACTCGAAGGCCAGCACGCGGTTGGTGGTGAAGCCCGGGTCGAGCACCGCGCGGTTTTCCGGCGTGACGATGGCGGCGGGGTAGGCGCCATCGAAGAGCGGGTCGTTCTTGGCGAAGTAGAAGGTCGGGTCGGAGAGGATGCCGCGCTGCGCGAGGATGCCGGCCCAGAGGAAGACGCCGGCGCCGCCGGCGACCGGGGCGGGGTTCTGGGCGGCGATCTGCTGGGGATCGGGCAGGCGGTCGTTGTTGTCCGCGGCGTAGATTTGGGCGGCTTTAACGATCTCGCGGAGGTTGTTGGCGTCGACGGTGCGTTGGGCAGTTTCGCGGACCTTGCCGACGGTCGGGAAAATCAGGGCGGCCAGAATCCCGATGATGGCGATGACGGTGAGCAGCTCGATGAGCGTGAAGCCAGCGGGACGGCGGCGACTCGAGCGAACCATAGGGGAAGGCGCCAGCTGAGTCATAGGCTCCTAATACTTCAAGCCGAAACTCGCCATTTGCCGGGCGCTGCACTTGGCTCCGGCCCCACCATGATCGTCTATCTCGATGGCAAGTTTGTGGACGCGAACGAAGCGAAGGTCTCGGTCTTTGATCACGGCCTGCTCTATGGCGACGGAGTGTTCGAGGGCATCCGCCTTTACGAGGGCAACGTCTTCCGCCTCGTCGAGCACATCGAACGGCTCGAATACTCGGCCAAGGCGATCCTCCTCGACTTGCCGCTCAGCCGGCAGGAATTGATCGACGTGACCTGCGAGACCTGCCGCCGGAACAATCTCCGCGACGGCTACATCCGACTCGTCGTCACCCGAGGGGTGGGCGATCTCGGCCTCGCGCCCTGGCTTTGCGCCAAGCCCTCGCTGTTCGTCATCGCGAGCCAGATTCAGATGTATCCCAAGGAGCATTACGAGAAGGGTCTCGCCATCGTCACTGTGCCGACGCGCCGAATCAATCCGGCCGCGCTGCCACCGACGGTGAAGTCGCTCAACTACCTCAACAACATCCTCGGCAAGATCGAGGCGAAGCAGGCCGGCGCGCTCGAGGGCATCATGCTCAACGACCAGGGCTTCATCGCCGAATGCACGGCGGACAACCTCTTTGTCGTGCACAAGGGCACGATCTACACGCCTGCCGCTGCGCAGGGCGCGCTCAAGGGCATCACGCGCGACACGATGTTCGACATCGCGCGCGATCTGGGCATCCCGATGCGCGAGCAGAACCTCACGCGCTACGACGTCTGGTGCGCCGACGAATGCTTCCTCACCGGCTCGGGCGCCGAGGTCATCCCCGTGGTGAAGCTCGACGGCCGCGTCGTCGGCGACGGCCAACCCGGCCCGGTCACCCAGCGCCTGCTCGCCGACTTCCGCCAGCGCGTGACGCGCGAAGGCGTGAGAATCTGAGTCGTCGCCTGTTGCCGGAGATGCGGATCAGCGCGGCCTTCGGCGGCGCGCATAGGCGCGCCGGGGGCGAGGCGACGGATGGCGGGACGTTCTGCGCACTTGCTTCCCGGACGGCTTTGGGCATTTTCACCGTGGGTCGGGAAAGGCATTTTACCGGGCTGAAGATGTCCGGCAAGATGCGTAACCCCAGTCACCTCCCAGCACTTACATGGCCAATTCCCTCAAATGCGACCTGTGTTCCAAGCCGGCCACGGTCCACCTCACCCAGATCGTCAACAACAAGATCCACAAAGTTGACCTCTGCGAGGCCTGCGCGCAGGCGAAAGGCGTCACCGATCCGAGCGGGTTCTCGCTGGCCGACCTCTTGCTCAAGGCCTCGCTCAATCCCGAGCCCCAGGGCGCGGCGCAGTGCGAAGTCTGCGGATTCACCCAGCAGGATTTCAAGAAGACCGGCCGCTTTGGCTGCCCGGCCTGCTACGAGGCATTCGCCCACACCCTCGATCCGGTGCTCGACAGCATGCACAAGGGTGTCAGCCACGTCGGCAAGACCCCGCAGAAGGCCATCGAACGCAAATCCCTCTACGAGCGCCTGACCAAGCTCGAGACCGAGCTCGACCAAGCGATCAAATCCGAGCGTTACGAGGACGCCGCCAAGTATCGCGACGAAATCACCCAGGTCCGCCAGGCCGTGGGCAAGAAGGCGCCGCAGGGTTGAGATGAAAATCAACGAACTCCTCGCCTCCAGCTCCGAGCTGACCGACACCGCGGCCAACAAGAGCGCGGTCGTGCTCATGACGCGCATCCGCCTCGCCCGCAACCTCGCCCGGCTGCCGTTCCCCGGCTGGGCCAAGGACTCGCAACGCCGCGAAGTGCTCGCCGCCTGCCTGCAGGCCGTCGCCTCCCTCCCGCAGATGAAGCGCGGCCTCGCCGTCGCAGTCGAGGACC
>PNKG01000072.1 GCA_013822585.1 Opitutus sp.
CGAAAATGTAGTGGAGAAAAACCTCCCCTAAATCGCGCAAGTGCCTGCCAGCACGAACCCAAGTGGCCCGAACTGCGGAAGATGGGCTAAGCACGGAGTCACATTGCCCTGATACAACTCACCCCGGCTGATTTCGTCTGGGAATCCGTCCCGAGCCGGCGCAGATTCCCCGCGTCATGATGTCGTTCCTCCTCGGCGGACTCCTGGGCGCGCTGCTCGTCTACGCGCTCTACTGGCGCGCGCAGCGCCATGCCGCCCGGGTGGAGGAGGAGAAGACCTCGCTGCTGGAAGAGCGGCAGATCGTGCTCGATTACATGCACACGATGGTCGACGCGGTGGGTGAGCGCCTCTCGCGCGACGAGTTGTTCCAGCGCATCGTCCACGCCTCGATCCTCAGCACCGGCGCGTTGAGCGCCTGCATCTTCGAGAAGGACGCCGACAACCAGATGCGCGGCGTGGCGGTGGAGGGCCTGTTCCCGCCGCACCGGCCGATCCCCGACACGCAGCGGATGCAGATGGGCAGCCGGGCGAAGTTCATCGCCCAGGTGCTGCGCTCGGAATCCTTTCCGGTGGGCGAAGGCATCGTCGGCCGCGTGGCCGCCACCGGCCGCGGCGAACTGATCGTCAACGCCCCGGGCGATCCGCGCATCGTGAAGCACGACGATCCGGCGCTGACCGTGCGCTCGGTCATCGCCGCGCCGATCATGGTGCGGAAGGACCTCATCGGCGTGCTCTGCGTGTGCAACGCGGCCGACGGCCTGCCCTTCACCGAGACCGACTACTCTCTGGTCGAGGCGCTGGCCGAGCAGGCCGGCCTCGCCGTGCACAACGCCGACTTCGTCGCCCTGCAGGTCGAGAAGCAGCGCATCGATCTCGATCTCTCGCTCGCAAGCAACGTGCAGATGATGCTCCTGCCGCAGGAAATGCCCCGGGTGCCCGGGCTGGATCTCGATGCCCGTTACCAGGCCGCGCAGAAGGTCGGCGGTGATTTCTACGACGTCATCCGGCTCGACGACGGGCGTCTCGGCGTCGCCGTGGCCGACGTGGCGGGCAAGGGCATCTCGGCGTCTTTGCTCATGGCGATCTGCCGCACGCAGCTCCGCGCCATCGCGCCGCAGCACCGGTCGCCGTCCCGCGTCCTGAGCGAGATCAACCGCGCGCTCGCTCCCGACATGCGCGCCGGCATGTATATCACGATCGCCTACGCCGTGGTCGATGTGCCGCGCAACGAGGTGACCATCGCCCGAGCCGGCCACGAACTGCCGTTGCTCGCGCGTCGTGGCAGCGCCCTGGAAGGCGTCACTTGCGGATACCTCGGCTCCGACGGCATGCCATTGGGTCTGGTGGATGAGGAGACTTTCGGGGCAATCATTGCCGAGCGCACGGTTGCCTTTGCCGCCGGGGCCACACTCCTGCTCTACACCGATGGGCTGACCGAGACGCCCAATGCCGAGGGCAAGGAATTTGGCAGCGCGCGGTTGGCCGATGTGGTTCGGGCCAATGCCAACCGGCCTGCGGCAGCCCTGAACGACGCGATAACCCAAGCGGTGGAGCGCTTTGGCAGTGGAGGACTTCGCGACGACTTCACCTTGCTCACGGTCTCGCGAATAGAGCCGTAATAACCTACCTACAGGGTAAACGGACATGACCACATGCTGCGTTTTCTTTGGGGTTAGACCCCACATGGATACCAGGTGTGAACCTTCCCCACTTTTCCCGGACAGTCTTTGCCGGCATGGCGCTTGCCCTGATGGGTGGCGTGGCTTCTTGGGCACAGAGTGTGGTGAGCGTGACGGATACGACAGGATGGAATGCCTGGACGAAGTCGGACCTCACGTTGATGAGCGACCCGGGATCCGATCAGCAGACCGGTCAAGGGGCTGACGATTTCGTGTCGGCGGCCGGCGCTCCCGGTTTCTACCAGAAAGCAGGCACGATCGGTGGGGCGAGTCATCTCCTTTTCCGCGCGCGCTTCGACAAATACGATGGTCCCGACCAATGGGGCAACGGCGGCAATTTCGGCATCGGCATGGACCTCAACGGCGACGGGGCGCTCGATCTGATCCTCATGATGTCGGAGTCCTCCGGCAACGTGAACAATCGCAGCCGCACCCTCACCTGGGGCGATCCCGGCACCGGCGCCAACACCGGGCCGAGCACCACCTCATGGGCCTTCCCGACGCAGACCGCCACCGCGCTGGTCGTGAACACCACCTACGATGCCGTGCAGGCGACCGATTCCACCGTCAACGGCACGTCCGACCTGCTGTTGTCGTTTGCGGTCAGCTTCGCCAACCTCCAGGCGGCCGTGCGGGCTTACACGCCGTTCACCACGTTCACGATGACCTACGACACGCGCATCACCTACATCGCCTTTACTTCGACGCAGGCCAACTCGCTCAACCAGGATTTGTTCGGCACCACGGGCAACACCAACTCATCCCTCACATGGGCCCAACTCGGCGCGATCACCGGTCCGGCGGACGCTTACGGTGTCGTTCCGGAACCGGCCACTTACGTGCAGATGGCCGCGCTATTCGCGGCCGGCACCCTCGTGGCCTGGCGGCGTCGCAGATGTTTGTCCGGTGTGGTCGGCCGCACCGGGCCGGCCGCTTGATGACTGTCCGCGTGCGACCGGTGGTCCGCTGGCTATCCGACTGCCTCCGCTTCGCGCTCGCGATGTTCTACTGGAACGCGCGCAAGACCGTCTACGTGCGTCGCGGCCGCCGGGGGCACTGCCCCTGCCACCACCCGAGCGACGATCCGATTCCCGGCTACGTCCGCTGCCAGGCGGTCCTGCTGTGGGAGCAGCCGGCGAGATTCCGCCCCGTGTGTCCGTTGCTGGCAAAGACCGGACACGGATGGTGCTGCTCCGTGAAGCCGGAGCAGGTGCGCGCGTATTGGGGGCGTGTGTTCGCCTGGGTGGGAATCGCCGGCGTGGCCGTCTATTTTTTCACCGGTGCGGCCGTCTTCACGGGCTTGCGTTGGGTGAGCGGAGTGCCGCTGCGCCCTGCCCAGGTGTTCTGGCCGGGCAAATGGGGCGAGATCCGCACCGCGCAGGCGGATACCTTCTTTGCGCAGGCGATCGACGCCTTCCGGCGCGGCGAGCTCAACGAGGCCTTCCTCAACCTCGTCAGCGCGCGCCAGCGCGATCCCCGCCATTACGCGGCCGGGCTGCTGCTGGCCCAGATCACGATGTTCGAGGGCAGCGCCGCATTTTCGGACGATCTTTTCACCCGGTTGCTGCGCGAGCATCCCGCGGAGCGTCCGCGCACCGCCGTCACTTACCACGACACGCTGCTCAGCCTCGACCGCCTCGACCGCGTCGCCCAACTCTCGCTGGAAATGGCGGTGGAAGATTCCCCGCATGCGGCCGTCTGGGTTCACTCGCTGCTGGCGGCGTTGCGGCGTCTGCCGGACCCCGAGCCGATGCTTTCCAGCCCGGCGGCGGCGCTCGCCCGGCTGGCGCCGCACGCAAGGATGCTGGTCGAGGCGGAACGCCGGGCTGCCGCCGGAGATCGGGCCGGCGCTGTGGCGTTGCTGCGCGCGCCGTTCCGCGGACCGCTCAACCCGATCTACATGCGTCAGCAGGTGGAACGATTGGCCGGGCTCGGCGAGCGGCGCAACGCCCAGCTTCTCTTGGATTTCTACGGGCCGGCGATGGGTGATTTCGAGCACACCGTGAGCCAATTCGCCCTCGATGCCGCGGCGGGGGACGATTGGGCGGCGCAGGCATCGTTCCGGCGCCTCCTGGCGTATCCGCTCGGACCGGCTCAGGTCGACCGGCTGACGCAGCTCCTGGTCCGGCACCCACAGCCCGGCTGCTTTCGCGAGCTCGACACCCGGGTGCGGGCCCTGCCGGCATTGCGGGAGGCTCCTGTGAGCGGAGGGCTGTGGGCCGCCGCGCTGCTGAATGGCGCCGCTCCGGAAGCGGCGCACTGGCGCGCCGAAGGCCGCCGTCTGATGCGCGAGGATTATCCGCAGATCGCAGCCCTCGATTTTGCCAGCCGCGATCTGACCAACCCCGCTTCGGTGGCGCATGTCATCAACACCGTCACCCTGCCGCGCGAAATCGTGCTGGCCCTGCTGTCGCGTGCCCCACCCCCGGTGCGGCGCGCTCTGCCATAAACCCAAAACGCGTTTGCGTTTGCCGGGTGGGGAATCGATTTTCCAGGCCGATGTCCGCGTCTCCCGCCGCCCCGCGCTTCCAGCAGCCCGATGCCTCGGGGCATTTCGGGAAATACGGCGGCCGCTACGTGCCGGAGACGCTGATGACCGCGCTCGGGGAGCTTGCGGCGGCCTATGAGGCGGCGAAGCAGGACACGGTGTTCCAGGACGACCTGCGACGGCACCTGAAGGAGTTCGCCGGCCGGCCGACCGAGCTCTATTTCGCCGAGCGCCTGACCCGGCACTGCGGCGGCGCGAAGATCTACTTCAAGCGCGAGGACCTGCTCCACACCGGCGCGCACAAGATCAACAACGCCCTCGGCCAGGCCCTGCTCGCCCTGCGCATGGGCAAGAAGCGCATCATCGCCGAGACCGGCGCGGGGCAGCACGGCGTGGCGACGGCCGCAGTCTGCGCGAAGTTCGGCCTCGACTGCACGGTCTACATGGGCGCGGTCGACATGGAGCGCCAGGCGCTGAACGTGTTCCGCATGCGCCTGATGGGCGCGAAGGTCATCGCGGTCGAGTCGGGCCAGAGGACGCTCAAGGACGCCGTCAACGAGGCCATGCGCGACTGGGTCACCAACGTCCGCGGCACGCACTACATCCTCGGTTCCGCCCTCGGGTCGCATCCGTATCCGATGATGGTGCGCGATTTTCACCGGGTGATCGGCGCCGAGCTGCGCGAGCAGAGCCTCGCCCGCGAAGGCCGGCTGCCGGATGAGATCGTCGCTTGTGTTGGTGGCGGCTCGAACGCGATCGGGGCGTTTTTCGAGTTCCTCGACGAGCCGGCGGTGAAGCTCACCGGTGTCGAGGCCGGCGGCCGGGGCATCCGCCGGGGCGAGCACGCGGCCCGCTTCGAGGGCGGCAAGCTCGGCGTGCTGCAGGGCGGCATGACCTACATCCTCCAGAACGAGGACGGGCAGATCGAATTGACGCACTCCGTCAGCGCCGGCCTCGACTACGCCGCGATCGGGCCCGAGCACGCCTATTACCGCGATCTCGACCGCATCCAGTTCGCCTATGCGACGGACGACGAAGTGCTGGAGGCCTTCCGGCTCTGCTCGCGCACCGAGGGCATCATCCCGGCGCTCGAGTCCGCGCACGCGCTCGTTTACGCCGTGAAGCGCGCCAAGGAGATGAAGCCGGACCGGATCCTCGTGGTGAACCTGAGCGGCCGCGGCGACAAGGACGTGCAGCAGGTCCAGCGGATGCCGGGGTGATGCCGCGAGGGAACGGTTTCTTTTCCACGATCTCCGGGCAAAGCGGATGAATTTATCCGTCGCATCCGTGGCATCCGTGGTCCATAAGAGCCCGCATGAATTCGATGACCGGCTTCGGCCGCGGTGCGGCCAAACTTGGCGCTCATGCGATCACCGTGCAGGTGAACTCCGTCAACCGGCGCGGGCTCGACCTGACCGTCGCGCTGCCCGATGCGTGGGAGACGCTCGAGGGCGCGGTGACGGAGGCGGTCCGCAAGCTCGTCGCCCGCGGCAAGGTGCACGTGGTGGTCGAGGTGGACGGCGGAGCCACCGACGGCGAGTGGGATGAGGCGGCGGTGGGCGACGCGCTCGACCGGCTCAGGCAACTGGCCGAGGCGCGCGGCGTGCCCTTCAACCCCACGGCCGAGCTCCTCTGGGAAATCGCTTCCGCGCAAAACGGCGGAGGCCAGCTCGGCGAGGCGGAGGAAGCCTGGCCGGCGGTCGAGCAGGCGCTGTCGGCGGCGTTGCGCGGGCTCGGGGCGATGCGAGCCCGCGAGGGCGAGGCGCTGCTGGTGGATTTTCTCGGCCGGATCGGGAAGCTGCACGTCCACCTGGAGGCCGTTGCCGCCCGGGCGGCCCAGGTGCCGGCCAGTTTCCGCGAGCAGTTGCTCCAGCGGCTGCGCGCCGCGGGCCTCGAGCTCGACCTGCGCGACGAGCGCGTGCTGAAGGAAGTGGCGCTCTTCGCCGACCGCGTCGACATCACCGAGGAGATCACGCGGCTGCGCAGCCACCTCGCGCAATTGAAGGAATTGCTCCGCGGCGACGGCGAGGTGGGGCGCAAGGCCGAGTTCATCCTCCAGGAGATCGGCCGCGAGATCCACACCATCGGCAGCAAGGCCAACGACCTGCAGATCAGCCAGCGTGTGATCGAATGCAAGAACGAGCTCGAGCGCGTGCGGGAGCAGATGGCGAACGTCGAGTGAGCGGCGCTCGCCCGGAGGGCAGGGCGCGGATTCCGCTCCGCGCCGCGGCCCACGGCGGCGAAGGGACTCGCCGCCCTACCTTTCCGGTTCCGGCGGCTGTTTGAGCGACCAGAGGATGTAGCCGAAGACTCCGCAGACGATGCTCATGTCGGCCACGTTGAACGACGGGTAGATGTAGCTGCCGAAGTGGAAGTCGAGGAAGTCGATCACGTGGCCGTGCCACACGCGGTCGGTGAGGTTGCCGACGGTGCCGCCGCAGAGGCCGCCGAAGCAGAGCTGCGCGGCCTTCGAGCGCAGGCCGAGCGTGTGCCGCCAGAAAAAGATCGCGACGAGCGTCACGATGGCGAGGGCCGCGAGCCAGTGGCCGCGGCCGGAGAGGATGCTCCAGGCCGCGCCGGTGTTGCCGACATGCACGAGGTTGAAGAAGCCGTCGATCACCGGCACGTGCCCGGGCGGGCCGTAGGTGGGGAAGGGGATCCGGGCCGCGACCAGCGTCTTGGTGAGCTGGTCGAGAACGTAGACCACGAGCGCGACGAGCCAGAGTCGCCGATAGGCGAGGGCGCGCTCGAGCGCGGGCTTGGGTGCGGGCGACGGGCTGGCGGTGTCGGAGCTCAAACGGAAATCCGCGGGCCGCTCACTCGTCGCCGCCCGCGTCGTCGTCCATCATCTTCCCGCCGCCTTCCTCGTCGCCGGTGTCGCCGAAGAGGCCGCCGCGCTGCTGGCTGCGGTGGGAGTGGCGCTCCACTTCCTTGCGGGCCTCGGCGGTGTAGCGGGTGAAGGGCACGGCGAGCAGGCGCTCCTTGGCGATGGGCTTCTGCGAGAGTTCGCAGACGCCGTAGGTGCCGTCGTGGATGCGCTTGATGGCGGCCTCGATCTCGGAGAGGGCCTCCTGCTCGCTGGAGACGAGGGAGAGGGCGAAGTCGCGGTCGAAGGTGTCGGTGCCCGCGTCGGCCATGTGCTGGCCGTAGCCGGAGAGGTCGCCGGAATCGTCCTTGGCGGACTTCATCAGCGTCTCCTCCGTGTGTTCGCCGAGCTGGGTGAGCACGTGGTGGCGGAGTTCGATGAGAAGCTTGTAGTAGCGGCGGAACTTCTCGGGCACGTCGTCCTCGTGGACCATCGCCGGGCGGCGGTTGCCCTTGTTCGGGTTGAAGCCGAGGATGTCGGTGAGCGAGGCGGGCCTCACGTGGTTGGGTTTGTGCGGCTTCTCGACCTTGGCGTGGTCGTGATGCTTCCTGGCGTCGCCGTGCTTGCCGCCCTTCGCGCCCTTGTCGGAGGACTCGGTGGCTTTTTCGTTCTTCTTCGCGATCTCGCGGACCTCGTCGAGGGAGAAGGAAATGGACTTGGTTTGGCCGGCGGACTTCCGCTCGAGGATCATGCGTTTCAAATCGGCCGCGCTCATCGGGCCTTTAGCCTTGGACGCTTCGGGTTTGGCCGAGCCAGCCCTGGCCGCGGGGGCTTTCGCCGGCGCCGTGGCTTTGGCCGGGCCGGGTTTCCTGGCGGGCGCGGCTTTGGCCGGCTTTGACGCCTTGGCGGGAGCGGGCTTCTTCGCGGGGGATTTCTTGGACATGGGAAGGGGAAGGGTCAGGAGTTAAGGGCTTCGGCACAGCGAGGGCAAACCTCTCCGTGCGAGGATTGGGTCAGGGCCGGCACCCAGCGCCAGCAACGGGGGCAGCGGTGGAGACCGGACGCTGCAGCGGTGTGAACGCCGATGCGCACTCCGGTTCCCACAGCCGATGCGGTGACGGTCGTTTGGGAGACGATAAAGAATTCGGGGAGGGAGGCTCCGTGTCGCCGCAGGGCTTGGAACGTCGCATCGGTGTCGGTGCCGGCTAGTTCGAGGACTGCGTCGAGGGACTTGCCGATCTCGCCGGCTGCTCGTCGAGGTTCAACCGTTTCGGTGACCTGACGGCGCACTTGGAGGAGGTGCGCGAACTCGGCGTCGAGCGCATCGTCTTTCCACTCCGCGGGCGCGACCGGCCAATCCTGCAGGTGCACGGAGTCGTCGCAGTATTCCTGGCCGGTGGTGGCGAAGCTCCAGGCCTCGTCGGCGGTGAAGGTGATGACCGGGGCGAGGAGGCGGACGAGGGTGCGGAAGATGTGGTGGATGGCGGTCTGCGACGAACGGCGGAGCGGATGCGCGGCCCCGAGCGTGTAGAGGCGGTCCTTGAGGATGTCGTGGTAGATCGCCGACAGCGTGACCGAGCAGAATTGGTTGCAGAGCTGGTAGACGCGGTGGAACTCGAAGGCCTCGTAGGCCTGCGTGCACTCGGTGAGGAGCTTGGCGGTCTGGTGCAACGCCCAGCGGTCGAGCGCGTCCATCTGCGCGTGCGGCATGGCGTGCTGCACGGCGTCGAAGTCGAAGAGGTTGGAGAGCTGGAAGCGGAAGGTATTGCGGAAAAGGCGATACGCCTCGCCGACGTGCTTGAGGATCTCGTCGTCGACCGGGATGTCGTCGCGGAAATCCTGGGAGGCGATCCAGAGGCGGATGACGTCGGCGCCGTGGTCCCTGATGTAGGCCTCGGCGGTCTGCGGCTTCTGGTAGGTCGAGCTCTTGGAGATTTTCTGGCGGTGCTTGTCGACGATGAAGCCGTGGGTGAGCACGGCCTTGTAGGGCGCGCCGCCGAAGGCGATGACGCTGCACCAGAGGGAGGATTGGAACCAGCCGCGGTGCTGGTCGCTGCCCTCGAGGTAGAGGTCGGCCGGGGTCGCCTGGCGGTCCTGGCCGAAGGCCCCGGCCATGAAGTTCCGCATGAACACGTGCGACGAGCCGGAGTCGATCCACACGTCGAGGGTGTCGCGGCCGCAGGCAAGCTGGTCGGCGGCGGGCCAGCCGGCGGGCAGCGGCACACCGGCGAGGAGCTCGGCGGCGGGGGCGTCATACCAGAAATTGGTGCCCAGGGTGGCGATCTTGTCAGCCACGGCGCGGATGACCGCGGCGTCGATGCAGGCCTTTTTGTCGGGACCGTAGAACGCGATGATCGGCACGCCCCACGAGCGCTGGCGGCTGATGCACCAGTCGGGGCGCGACTCGACGGCGCCGCGGATGCGCGCTTCGCCCCAGGCGGGAATCCAGCCCTGGGCCTGTGCGATCTTGGTGATCTCGGAGAGCGCCAGGGCGCGGTGGCCGGCCTTGTCGAGCGAGACAAACCACTGGTCGACGGCGCGGAAGACGATCGGCGTCTTCGAGCGCCAGCAATGCGGGTATTGGTGCTCGTAGCGCTGCTTGGCCAGCAGGGCACCGGCGGCATCGAGCTTCTTGAGCACGCCGATGTTGGCGGGCGAGGTCTTCTTGGCGGCGAGGGCCTCGACGCTCTCGAGCGTCGTGAGCCCGACGAGGTCGGCCGGGATGCGGCCGTCGTCGACGTATTTGCCGTCGTCACCGACCGGGCAGTAGATCTCGAGTCCGTATTTGAGGCCGGTCAGGTAGTCCTCGGCGCCGTGGCCGGGCGCGGTGTGGACGCAGCCGGTGCCGCTGTCGGTCGTGACGTAGTTGGCGAGCACGACGGGCGAGGGGCGGTCGATGAAGGGATGACGCGCGGCCAGCCCTTCCAGGGCTTGGCCGCGAAGTTCCAAGGTCCAAGGACCAAGCTCCAAAGACGGCAGCGCGGGATGGGACTTCTTCGCGACTTCGATGACGGCCGGCGCGAGTGCCTTGGCGACGATGATGCGTTCCGCACCGAGGTCGGCGACGACGTAGTCCACCTCCGGGTGCACGGCGATCGCGAGGTTGGCGGGGATCGTCCACGGGGTGGTCGTCCAGATAACGACAAAGAGCGGTTTATCCGTCGGCAGGCCGAATTTCGCGGCCTGGTCGGCGGGCACGGCGAACTTCACCCAGATCGACGGCGAGACGTGGTCCCTGTATTCGATCTCGGCTTCGGCGAGCGCGGTCTCGAAGGGGATCGACCAGTAAACGGGTTTCTTCGAGCGATAGACGAGGCCCTGCTCCACGAACGCGGCGAAGGTGCGGAGGATGTCGGCCTCGAACGCGGGCGCCTTGGTCTTGTATTCGTTCTTCCAGTCGGCGAGCACGCCGATGCGCTTGAACTGCGCGGTCTGTTT
>PNKG01000073.1 GCA_013822585.1 Opitutus sp.
TCGTTGTCGCGGATCGCCGACTTCATGAGGCCCTTGGCGTCGTAGGCGTTGGAGGGGACGACGACCTTGATGCCGGGGTGGTAGGCGGCGATGCCCTCGGGCGTGTGCGAGTGCGTGGCGCCGACGTTCGTGCCGCCGTTGGCGGGGCCGCGGAGCACGATCGGGCAATTGATGAGGCCGCCGGACATGTAGCGGATGTTAGCGGCGTTGTTGAAGATCTGGTCGAAGGCGACCGAGTAGAAGCTGAAGAACATCAGCTCCATGATGGGCCTCATGCCGAGCATGGCGGCGCCGATGCCCAGGCCGATGAAACCGGCTTCGGAGATGGGCGTGTCGATGATGCGCTTCGGGCCGTATCTGGCCAACATGCCTTCGGAGACCTTGTAGGCGCCGTTGAACTGGCCGACTTCCTCGCCCATGAGCACGACGTTCTCGTCGCGCTCGATTTCCTCGCTCATGGCGTGGCGGAGGGCTTCGCGGTAGGTGATGACGGGCATTGTCTGAAAGTTGAGAGTTGAGGGCTGAGAGTTGAGGGCGGCGAGGCTCAGTCGAAGAAGAGGGAGCCGACGGATTTGCGGTCCGCGGGATTGTCGGCCTCCCAATACACGTGCTTCTTGATGTCGTCCGGGGTGGGGAAGGGGCTCTGCTCGGCGTAGTGGGCCGAGGTCTCAGCCTCGGCGCGGGCGGCCTCGTCGATCTGCTTGATGAGGGGGTCGTTGAGCACGCCCTCCGCGACGAGCGTGCGCTCGTAGGTCATGATGGGGTCCTTGGTCGCCTTGTATTCCTCGATCTCCTTTTTCTCGCGGTAAGTGGTGTCCGGGTCGGCGACGGAGTGGCCGCGGTAACGGTAGGTGCGGATCTCGAGCACGCTGGGCTTGGATTCCTCGTGGGCGAGCTTGAGCTGGCGGGCGAACTTGTCGCGCACCTCGAGCACGTCGTGGCCGTTTTCGGAGATTTCCCAGTTCATGCCGTAGGCCTCGGCGCGCTGGGCCAGCGCCGGACCGGCGGAGGAGCGTGCTTGGCTGGTGCCCATCGAGTAGCCGTTGTTCTCGATGACGAAAATCACGGGCAGGCTCCAGAGGGCCGCGAGGTTGTAGGCCTCGTGGACGGCGCCTTGGTTGACCGCGCCGTCGCCCATGAAGGCCATGCAGGCGCCCTTGATGCCCTTGTATTTCAGGGCGAAGGCGATGCCGGTGCCGAGCGGGATCTGGCCGCCGACGATGCCGTGGCCGCCCCAGAAGTGGCGGGTCGGATCGAAATAGTGCATCGAGCCGCCCTTGCCCTGCGAACACCCCGTGAGTTTGCCGTAGTTCTCGGCCATCATCTCGTTGAAACCCATGCCGACGCCGATGGCATGGCCGTGGTCACGGTAGGCGGTGATGATGTGGTCATTTTCGCCCATGACTGAGGTGCACCCCACGGCAATCGATTCCTGGCCGATGTAGAGGTGCAGGAAGCCGCCGATCTTGCCCTGCTGGTAGGCACGGAGGCAGCGCTCCTCGAAGCGGCGGATGCGCACCATGTCGCGATAGAATTTGATCAATTCATCGTGCCCGAGCCTGGCGTTCACGGGGGCTTGGCGCGACAGGTAGGGCACCGCGCCGTCTTCGGGTTTCTTGAAGGAGGAGGCTTTCTTGCTCACGATTGATTTGAGTTTGAAGCGATTTCGATTCGCCAAGGCCTTACCTTGGAGAATGCCCCTGAAAGACAAGCGAAACTTGAGGCTGCCGACTGTATTAGCCCGGATTCCGCGATTGACGGACCTGTAGCAACAAGGAGTGGCTTTGCGCCGCGACAGAAAAGTCCGCCTCAATCAATGGCCGGATCACGGCGTAAAACCGCTACAATCCCATCAATCACGGAATCGGGGATCAGATCAACCGGCTTTGTCCGCCTGCGGACGGCGTGATCTGCTCGACCGTGATCTTGATGGGCGAGACCGAGCAATCCGCCCGGAGCGACACGAAGCGGTCGCGATACCGGTCGTAGATCGGCCACAACGCCGCGGCGTCGGTCTCGGGAATCTCGAGGTTGGCGATGTCGGCCCGCGACCAGAACGCGAATTTGCCCTCAGCGATGTCGGCCGGAAGGCCGTCGATCGGCTGCTTGCAATGGAAGAGGAACATCAGCCAGTGGTGGTGTCCCTGGTAGGCCTTCTCCGCGATCATCGCGAACAGGTGCAGGTCGGATTCGGCGACCACCAGTCCTGCCTCCTCCTCGATCTCCCGCGCCGCGCACTGGAAGGGCGACTCGCCCGTGTCCATTTCGAGTTTGCCGCCGATCGGCGACCAGACGCCGAGGTTGGGCTGCTTGGCGCGGAGCATGAGCAGCAGCTCGCCGGCGCGGTTCTCGAGGAAGACGAGCACGCTGATCTTGTAGGGGAGGGCTGAACTCATGGGCGCTTTTGAGCGTGACCTTTGGCCAAACTCCGGCAAACAAAACCTCACACGGGCCTCCTTCATCGGATGCCCGTGTCTCTTTTCCGCTCCATCCACACGCTCGAGGTGACCGCGACGCATGTCGCGACCGCGCGTTTCGCGCGGCGCGGCGGACGGTTGCGGTTGGAAAGGGTGCTGTGCGAGCCTGTGGCTGCGCCCGGTGAAACGGCCGAAGCGCTGACCAAGCTGCGCCTGCGGGCGGGCCGTTGCGGTCCCGTGACCCTGGTGTTACCCGCGCCCCTGACCCTCACGAAATTCATCAAGGTCCCGCGTCTATCTGGGGCGAAAAGGACCAAGGTCATCGGGTTCGCCGCGCAGGAAGCAATCCCGCACCCCTTGGCGGAGGTCGCGTGGGACCAAACCAAGGTCGGCGACACCCCCGGCGGCGAGATCGAGTTGCTGCTCGGCGCGTCCAAGCTGGAGAAGGCGCAGCCGCTGCTCGACGCGGTTCTCGCGGCGGGATTCGCGGTGCGCGACTGCCTGCCGGCGCAGCTCGCCCTGCATGCGGCGGCCCGGGGTGCGGGCGAGCGGGGCGCGCCGCCGCTGCTCGTGATCGATCTCGACGCTTCCGGCGCCGCGCTGGCCCTCTTGGACGGCCGGAAGTTCCACCTCCGGGCGTTCCGGTTCGGGGAAGATGGTTTGCCGACCCGCGGCGCGCTGGCGTGGGAAGAGGGAGCGACGCGCCTCGCGCAGGAGATCACGCGGACCTCCCTGTTCTTCGATCGCGAAGGCCGGGCCATGCCGCGCCGCATCCTGCTCACCGGCCACGCCGAGATCGCCCACGCGGCGTTCGCCGAGCTGCTTTCGGCGCGCACGGGAGTGCCGGCGGGGCTGCTCGATCCGCTCGCCGGAGTCGAAGTCGCCACGCCACGCCGGACCGATGACCGGGAATCTCTTTCCCGATTGGCGCCGCATGTCGGCGCCGCCTTGACGCGGTTTCAGCGCGAGCTGCCGGTGCTCGATTTGCTGCCGTCCGGGATGCGTGCGGTGCGGGAGGGACGGGCGCGCCGGGCATGGCTGGCCGCGGCGGCCGTCTTGGCGGCGGCGGCACTGCTGCCGCCGGTCCTGCATTTCCGCGCGATCGAAAACGAGCTGCGCCGACAGACCGCGGAAGCCGAGGCCGTGATCGCGCCGCTGCGCTCCCGCGAGTCGGACATCAGGGTTCGGCAAGAAAGGCTGGCGTCCTTGCAGGGCCAAATATCGACCCTGCAATCCGTGCAGGACCGGCGGAACAGCTGGCGGGCGTTCCTTGCCGATCTGCAGGAGAGGACAGCCGAATCCGGGGATGTCTGGCTGGAGCGTCTCCAGGTAGAACCGGGGGAGCCGTTGCGACTGCTCGTCGCGGGGCGAGTCCTCGCCCGGGCGTCTCCCAACGCCAAGGATCATCCCGATGGTTTCGGCCGGGTGAACTCGTTGCTCGGGCGTCTGGCGCAGTCGCCCTACGTGGCCGCCGTGGAACGGGAGCGATTCGATCAGCAACAACCCGGCCTGCTGCATTTCGATTTCGTGCTGGTCGGCAAACCCGCCGGCTCCCTGTGACATGAAACGCCGCCGCGAGACTCTCCCCTTCGTCGCCGGGCTGCTCGTTTGCGGAGCGGCTGCGACGGTGGAATTGTGGGCGCTGCGCGCGAGCAACCGGCGCGTTGTCCGGCTCGGGGCGGAGCTGGAGGTCCGGCGGGCCGATCTCGCGGCACTGGCGCGCCGGTCGCCGCCCCTGGATCGCCAGACCATCGCGGCACTCGACGCGGACATCGAGGTTGCCGAGAGGCTTCTTGCCGCGCTGCGCGCCGGGTTGCCGGGCGCCTCGTTTTCACCGCTGGCGGTTCCGGCGCAGGCGCGTGAATCCTATTTCACGCTGAATGCCGCCGTGGGAAGGATGCGGGCGCTGGCCGAGCGGCATGGGGTGCGCATCGGCGCTCAGGAAAGATTCGGGTTTGCGAGCTATGCCAGGAACGGGCCGGCTCATGGATTCATCGGGCCGGTTCACCGCCAACAACGGTGGATCGAGGAACTGACCGGCTGTCTGTTTGCCTCGCGACCGGTTGAATTCGGTGGTGTCCGGCGCGAGAGGCCGGTGGCCGCAGTGCAGGGTGGCGAGGGACAGCCGGCCGGCGGTGCCCAACCGGGCGGCGCAGAGGAGGGCTCGGCGGACGATTTCTTTGTGCCGGCTCCTTCCCTCAGAGGGGCGTTTCCTGATTGGGTCCGGACAGAGCTGTTCCGTTTGGAGTTTGTCGGGGAGACGCGGGTGGCGCGGGAATTTCTCAACTCCCTCGCGGCGCACCGCGTTCCGTTCCTGGTGCGCAGCGTGGAAGTCGAGCCCGTTGCCGGGGACCCGGCCCCTTCCGATCCATCGGCGCCGTTGGTCCAGCGGCATCCATCCCGATTCGCGGTGGTGGTGGCGGCGGTCGAATTGCTGCCGGACAAGGTTTCACCATGAACGCGCGTCGCAACTGTCTGCCCGCCATGACGGCCTGCTGCTTCGCAGGAGCTTTGCCCTTGGCCTCTCTCCTCTGGTGGCACTCGCAGCGCGACCACCGGGCGCGACTTCGCGGCGCCTCCGGGCAAGTCGTCTTGACGGGCCGGTCTTACGAGCGGGTGACATGGGACGAACCTGTTGCGCCAAAGACATGGGATCGACCGGGCCAACGAGACGGCGCGGCTTGGCGCTTCGACCTGTTCACGCCCGAGACCCTCTATTTTCATGCGGCGAGCGGCCTGTTCACCGTGGCGCCGGTGAGACCTGCGCATTTCGAGGGGGCGCCACCCTTCGGCCTCGAATTGCTCGATGTGCGGCGCGAGCACTTCCGCCTGCAGCTGGTCGGCTATGCCGGGCGAGCCGCGGATTTGTGGGCGATCATGGAGAGCCCGCTCAACGGAGAGACGTTTGTCGTCCGGGAAGGCGCCCGTTTCGCGGCGCTCGGCCTTGCCCTGGAGTCGCTTCAATTGCGGGGAACAGATGAGAAGACATCCGGCGGCCCCCTGCCGGCCGAAACGGCGGCCGTTGCAATTCTGCACGACGAGCGGAAAGGAGAAACGGTGACGCTGCACAGTCACGAGCGAAAATACACCGATGTGCCTCTGGCCAGACTGCGAATTGATTCCGCGGGCAAACCGCGGATGGCGCGTGAAGGCGATGTGCTCACGGCGGCCGATGCCACCTACCGTGTCGAGCGCATCCGGCTCGATCCGCCCGAGGTTGTGGTGGCGAAACACACCGAAGGCCTGTCGCTTCCGGAAATCCGCATTCTCACTCCGGCCGTCGAGGAGAAGAGCCCGGCATACGGGACACCGCGCCCCGGCGCGCGAGGCTCAGCCAGCGTCGCGACCATCCAACCCTGATCGCCATGACTGTCCGCTCAATCGCGTCGGTGCCGCTGTTCGTCATTTCCGGCATAATCGCGGTGGCGCCGGCAGCCGCGAAAACGGAGGAGCCGGGTGAAACCAAGCTGCGCTTGCTGTCGGAGGCGCTCACCGCGCGCGATCTCGGCGACGTGGCCACCGCCCGAGCCCGATTGGAGGAGCTGCTGCGGCA
This sequence comes from Opitutus sp., assembly GCA_013822585.1. Taxonomy (GTDB): domain Bacteria; phylum Verrucomicrobiota; class Verrucomicrobiia; order Opitutales; family Opitutaceae; genus Didemnitutus. The sequence continues at coordinate 5,971 of PNKG01000073.1, forward strand.
TGCCCCGAACGACGCGACGGTCACACGCCTGTTGGCCGGATTGGCGCAACCGGCGAAGAAGGAGATCTCGGTCTCGGGAGGCACAATCCCCGCTTCCGCTGACGATTCCGAAGAGATCGAGCGGCTGATGCGTCAGGAGGAGTCGAGGCGTGGCGCCACGAACGAGCGGGTCGCTCCCGCTGGGACTCCTGTTCAAGCGGCAGCGACGGATCAGCCGGCAGGCAACTCGCCTCCGGATGTTCCCAGTCTGCTTTCCCGAGGTCGCGCACAGCTTCTTGCCGGGGAGTTTGTGGCCGCGGCGCAGTCCTTTGCCCGAGTGTTGGAACGGGAGCCCGGCAACGCCGAGGCGCGGCGCCGCCTCGAGAACATCGCCCGGGCCGGGGTGGATCGCAACGCCGCCCGGCCGCAGACTTCCGCGCAACTGTTGAACGAGGTCGAGCGGGCGTGGCAACGCCCCGAACCGGCTCCCCCGAATCCACCCGGGCCAGCCGGCCCCGCCCCGGTCGGATTGGCGGCCAAACTCGAGTCGATCGTGCTTCCGGCCGTGAATTTCAGCGGCGTCGAGCTCGGTCGTGTGGTTTCGGCGCTGAGCCGGCTCGCCGATGAGTTCGATGCCGGCGATGCCGATGCCCGCGGCGTGAACATCGTGCTCGTCGACCCGGCCGGAGCGAATCCCACGGTGAGGCTCACCTTGAAGAATGTCCCGCTGAAGCGCGCGCTGGATCTCGTGACGGAGTCGGTCGGCTACCGTTATGAAGTGCAGCCCGACACTGTGATTGTGCGACCGGGCATCGACCCCTCCGTGCTGGAGACGAAGTTCTTCCCCGTGTCGCGCTCCACCGTCCTGAGGCTGACGGGGCGTGCCGCGGCGGAGCTCGGACGGAAGGGCGATCCCGCAGCGGGCGGCGCGCAGACCTCTGCGCCGTTGCCAGCCGCGGACGAAGGCCGGGCCATCCGGGGTTTTCTCCAGCTGGCGGGGGTCAATTTCGAGGACACGCCGGGCAGCACGCTGGCTTTCGACGGGTCGCAGCTCATCGTCACGCACACCCCGCGCAACCTCGTCCGCGTGGACAACATTCTCGCCCGTTACCGGGACGTGCGGCAGGTCGAGATCGAGGCGAAGTTCATGGAAGTGCAGGACGGGGCGCTCGAGGAGCTCGGCGTGAACTGGCGCGCGGCCACCAAGGCCGCGCTCACCGACCCGCGCGTGCAGTCCTCCTATATCCTCGGCAACCGCTCGCTGGCCGACGCGTTCAAGAACGCGACGACCTCGCAGCAGATCCAGATCACGGGCCAGGAGCCGATCGCGGTGAATCCTCCGGCGCTGCCCGGCACGGTCAACCTTGGCGCCTCGGCCCCGCCGCTCGCCTCGCTTTCGGGCATTTTCGGCGAGTTCAACGTGCAGGCGATCATCCGCGCGCTGGCGCAGAGGAGCGGCACGGAATTGCTGAGCGCGCCGAAGCTCACCGTCCTCTCCGGCAACCAGGCGACGATCACCGTCGCGCAGGAGCTGCGCTATCCGCAGTCTTACGGACAGGTGCAGAGCCAGGTCGGCACCGGCAGCGCGAGCGGCGGCGGCTCGGCCGGCGTCTCGATCACCGCCGGCACGCCGCAGGAGTTCACCACGCGCAACATCGGCGTCGAACTGAAGGTCACGCCGACGGTGGAGGAGGACGAGCGCAGCATCAGCCTCGAGCTGAACCCCAAGGTCACGGAGTTCGAGGGCTTCGTCGAATACGGCGGACCGAGCGTGGCGATTTCGCAAGGCACCACGGTGACCGTGCCGCCGGGCTTCTATCAGCCGATCTTCGCGGTGCGCGAGGTCAACACCCGGGTGACGATCTGGGACGGCGCCACGCTCGTCATGGGCGGGCTGACCCGCGAGGACACGCGCAAGACCAACGACAAGGTGCCCCTCATCGGCAACCTGCCCGTGCTCGGCCGGCTGTTCCGCAGCAGCGGCCAGAGCGCACAGAAGCGGAACCTCCTCATCTTCGTCACGGCCAACCTCGTGAATCCCGGCGGAGCGCTGAAGAAGGAAGGAGTTTCCGGAATTTATCAGAATCCGACGGTGGTCACGCCCGCAGGACCGGCTGGACGCCGCACGGAAGGTCGTTAGGGGTGAGCCGTGTCTTTTATGGGCAAATGGCTCCTGCTTGACGGCTACAACCTGGCTTTTCGCGCGTTCTACGGGATGCCCGAACTCACGCGCGCCGACGGGTTCCCGACCGGCGCGTTGCACGGTTGGGTGAAGAGCATCTGGCGGCTGCAGGATCAGGAGAGGCCCGACGCGACGCTTTGCTTCTTCGATCTCGGTGGCGCGCAGGACCGTCTCGCCCTCCACCCGGGATACAAGGCCACGCGCAAGGAGACGCCGACCGCCCTCGAGCAGCAGATTCCCGTCATCAAGGAGCTGACGCGCGCCATGGGGCTCGTCGGCATCGAGCTCGAGGGCGTCGAGTCCGACGATCTGCTCGCCTCGCAGGCGCGCGTGCTGGCCAACGCCGGCCACGAGGTCTGGATCGTCAGCGCCGACAAGGATTTCGCGCAATGCGTCGACGAGCGCATCAAGCTCCTGTTGCCGCCGCCCACGGCGAACCCCAGGCTCGGGTGGCGCACGATGGACGCGGCCGGCGTGGCGGAGAAGTTCGGCGTGCCGCCGGAGAAGATCGCCGAGTATCTGGCGATCGTCGGCGACACTTCGGACAACATCCCCGGCATCGAGGGCTGCGGCCCGAAGACCGCGACCCAGTGGCTGCAGGAGCACGGCACGCTCGAGGGTCTCATCGCCGCCGCCGCCACGCTCAAGCCCGAGCGCTTCCGCGAGCGGGTGGCGGCCCGCGCCGAGGATTTGCGCCGCAACCTCAAGCTGACGACGCTGCGCACCGACTCGCCCCTGCCCTGGGTCGAGCCCGGCCAGCCGCAGCCGGAGAGGATTTTCGCGCTCCTCGGGCAGATGGAGATGAAGTCGACCCTGGCTGAGGCCAAGCGCCGCTACTCCGGGCAGCAGGAGTTGTTCTGAGGCGCGGCTTCTCGCGAAACACGCACGGCAAAGGAAAGACACGATAGCCGAGCGGGCGCAGCAAGACTGCGCCCCTGCCCTGGGTCGGTTGCGTTGCGGCCCGGCGGCGCGTGGCATTGCCACGCCGGTCGGAGATCGGCTCTACTTGAACTTCAACGCTCAACCTCAACGGGCGCGGCGACTCGCGCCGCGTCACGCCGGCGGCTCGAAGATGTAGCCGATGCCGTGGACGGTCTTGAAGCTGTCCAGCGTGAGGCCGTTTTTCGAGAAGGCCGCGCGCACCTTGACGATGTATTGGTCGAGCGAGCGGCTGCGCACGTCGGCGTGGATGCCCCACACGGAATGGATGAGCTCCTTGCGCGTGATGACCACGTGGCGGTGCGTGTTGAGGTAGGCGAGGATGCCGAGCTCCTTGCGGCCGATCTTGTGCGACGCGCCGCTGGGGAACTCGATCTCGAGCCGGTCGGGGTGGACCTTGGCGCCGAGGAACTCGAAGGGCTGGTCGACGGTGCGGACGTTCTTGGTGAGATTGAAATCGGCCTTCGATTCGGCGCGGCGCAGCACGGCGTGGATGCGGGCGACGAGTTCGGGATAGCTGAACGGTTTGGTGATGTAGTCGTCGCCGCCCATGTTGAGGCCGCGGACCTTGTCCTCCTCCATGGCATTGCCGGTGAGGAAAATCGTCGGGACGTTGATGTCGCGCTGCTTCAGGTTGGAGAGGAGCTGGAAGCCGGTCGAGTCGGGCAGGTTGAGATCGAGCAGCAGGAGATTGGCGAAGTTGCGTTCGAGGAAGCGCAACGCTGGGGCGCAACGATCGTAGGGTTGCGTCTGCATGCCGGCGTCCTCGAGATGCTGGCAGATCAGCTTGGAGAGTTCCTGCTCATCTTCGACGACGACGATCAACGGGCGGGGGGCGCTCATGGGGGGAGGGTGACAGGGTGACCGGTCTGGCGGGTCGAATGCTTTTTACAATTCGGACGGGCGTTGTCAAAGACTTGTTCGCGGAAGAGTTGCGGCGGCGGCGCGCCAGAGATTACTTGTCTTTCGCAGTGCAGGCCGTTCGCTCCGGTCCAAGCCCCCTGTGCGCGGCCAACGCATCTCCTCATGAAAGTCACCCTGGGTCTGCTCCAACACGCCTGCTCCCCGAATCCCGCGACGAACCTCAAGAAGACGCTCGCGCTCGCCGAACAGGCGGCAAAGAAGGGCGCCAAGATCATCTGCACCCAGGAGCTGTTCCGCTCGCAATATTTCTGCCAGGCGGAGAACCACGACTATTTCGAGCTGGCCGAG
>PNKG01000074.1 GCA_013822585.1 Opitutus sp.
CCTCGCACATCCTGCCCGAGATCGAGGTCACCTGCGACCGCGTGCTCATCATCAACGGCGGCCGCATCGTCGCCCAGGGCTCGCCCGCCGAGCTGCGCCGCGAGATCTTCGGCCACACCAGCTACCGGGTCGAGCTCTCCGGCGACACCGTCCCGCTGCCCGCGCTGCTCGCCGATCTCGATCCGACCATCAAGGTCGCGAGTGTCGGCGACTGCGCGCCCGACGGCTTCTGCGTCGTCACGCTCACCACGGAAAACGAGACCGACCTCGGCGAACAGCTCCTGCACGCGCTCCCGACGCGCGGCTACCGCCTCCGCGCGCTCGGCCGCACCCTGCCCTCGCTGGAGGACGTCTTCCTCGCCGCCACCCGCCGCAGCTGGGACGCCCGCCTGCCCGACGCCCCCGCGGCCGGCGCCAACGGCGCGAGCCGGCCCCCGCTCCCGAAAATCTGAAGGACTGAAAGACCGAATGACTGAAAGGCTGAACACCCGTCCCGTGTCGCGACCGCCCATCGCCCGACCTGCGCGCGACGGCCGAAACCTGTCTTTCAAGGCACACGCCGTTCGCTTCAGCCCTCCGGCTTTTCAGCGTTTCAGCCATTGCGTCTCCTGATGCGCCACTTCCTCACCATCCTCAGCCACGAGATCCGCGCCCTGCTCCTCAACCCGGGCACCTACGTGGCGGCCGTGCTCTTTCTCGGCGTGATGGGCTTCGTCTTCGCCGCGCTGCTCGACGACTACAGCCGCGCGCCGCACGAGGTGCTGCCGGCCGTGGCGTTCTTCCGGCTGTTCTGGATTCCCGTCTTCTTCATGGTGCCGCTGCTCACGATGAAGAGCCTCGCGGAGGAGCGCCGCCTCGGCACGCTTGAGACGCTGCTCACCACGCCGGTCACGACCACCGAGGTGGTGCTGGGCAAGTTCGGCGCGGCCTACGTGCTCTACCTCCTCCTCTGGGGCTCGACCGCGGGCTTCCACTACGTGCTGCACCATTACGCCCGCGACGCACGCTTCCTCGAGGCCGGCCCGCTGGTCGGCGGCTACGTTTTCATCGCGCTCAGCGGCCTGCTCTTCGTCGCCATCGGCATTCTTGCCAGCGCCCTGACCCGCAGCCAGGCCGTGGCGGGCATCCTCAGCTTCGCCGTCCTTTTCGGCCTGATCATCGGCCTGCGTTTCCTGGGCGACGCGGCCCTGCTGCAGCAGGACACCTTCTCCCCGGTCAAGAGCGCGGTCGAGTCGCTCCAGATCTTCGGCCATCTCGAGGACTTCACCAACGGCGTCATCGACACCCGGCAGGTCTTCTTCTACCTGACCGGCGCGATCCTCGCGCTCATCTTCAGCATCCTCGGCGTCGAGGCCAAGCTGCTCCAAGGCGACCGATGAGCTTCTCCGACAGCTTCCGCACCGCGCGCTGGATCCGCATCGTCAACCTGCTGCTGCAGGCGGTGCTCTTCCTCTCGCTCTTCGGCGGGTTGAACTACATCGCGCTGAACCACTCCTGGCGCTGGGACCTCACCAGGAACCGCCGCTACTCCCTCTCCGCCGAGACCGAGTCCTACCTCAAGCGCCTCGACCAGCCCGTGCGCATCGTCGTCACCTTCACCGAGGACTCCGACACCAGCGAGATCGCCCAGGCCTACCGCGACCTCGCCGGCCTGCTCCGCGAATACAACTACGCCACCCGCAACAACCCCACCGGCCAGATCCGGGTGGACTTCATCGACGTCTACCAGCGCCGCCGCGACGCCGAGGCCCTGGGCGTCGAGGCGCCGAACGTCGTCGTCGTCATCGCCGGCGACCGCCGCCGCGTGGTGACGATCGACGAGCTCTACCGCATCAGGAACAAGTCCACCCGCGAGGCCTTCCGCGGCGAGTCGGCCATCACGGCCGCCGTCCTCGACGTGACCGCCGCCGAACGGAAGAAAATCTACTTCGTGCAGGGCCACGGCGAACTCCGGCCCGACGACGTCAGCGAACGCGGCCTCTCGCTGCTGCGCGACGAGCTCCGCCAGCGCAACTTCGACCTCGCCGGCCTCGATCTCAGCCAGGTGCGCCGCGTGCCCGAGGACGCCTCGCTGCTCATCATCGCCGGCCAGCAGGGCCGCTTCCAAGCCTTCGAGGAGGAACTGCTCCGCAATTATCTCCAGACCCGCGCCGGCCGCATCGTGCTGATGATCGACCCTACGCGCGCGCACGGCCTTGAGAATCTGTTCTTCGACTGGGGCATTGTCGTCTACGACAACCTCGTCGTCGACCAGTCGGCCAACTACCTCTCCGACTCCGGCGAGTTGCTCCTCAAGCACTACCTGCCGAATCCGATCACGGAAAACCTCATCCGCAACGACCTGCCCGTCCTCGTCGGCCCCGCGCGCGTCGTGAGCGACGACCTCGGCCGCGCCGCCGACGACGGCCTCGACGTGAAGAAACTCGTCGCCACCAGCGAGACCGCCTGGGGCGAGACGAGCTACCGCCTCCGCGAGCGCCGCTACACCCCCGGACAGGATCTCCGCGGCCAGCTCGGCATCCTCGTCATCTCCGAGCGCACCAAGCCCGCCAACAATCTTCCGCTCTCCGTCCGCGGCGGCCGTCTCGCCGTCTTCGGCACTTCCGACCTCGTGACCAACAACCACATCATCAACGTCGGCAACCTCAACCTCTTTCTCGCCACCGTCAACTGGGCCACCGACCGCGACACGCAGCTCAACATCCCCGCGCGTCCGATCGAACGCTTCCAACTCGCCCTCTCGCAGGACGAACTCTCCCGCCTCCGCCTCGGCCTCCTCTTCCTCGTGCCCGGCGCCGTCGCGCTCCTCGGCCTGTTCGTCTACTGGACAAGGCGGTCCTGACGGACCGCAGCAGTAAGCAATAAGCGCTAAGCAATAGGCCCACGCCGCCACCACTCTCTCACTTTTCTCCCGCTGACTCAGCCTAAAGCCTACAGCTTAAAGCTTATCGCTTACAGCTCCCCCTCCGATGCGCTCCAAAGTCACCGTCGTCCTCCTCTTCCTGAACGTCCTCCTGTTCTACTACATCTTCCACTACGAGCAGAAGTGGCAGGCCGAGCGCGCCCAGTTCGAGGCCCGGCGCCGCGTGCTCGGCCCCGAGGCGGCCAGCATCGAGAAATTCTCCCGCAGCAGCCCGAACGCCCCGACCGTCACCGCCGAAAAGCGCGCCGACGGCTGGTGGCTCGCCCAGCCGCTCGAATGGCCCGCCAACCCCAACGCCGTCGCCAACGTCCTCAACGAGCTCCAGCTCCTCGAACACGAGACCAGCTTCGCCGTCGCCGACCTCGCCAAAGGCGGCCAGTCCCTCGCCGACTACGGCCTCGCCCAGCCCGCCATGACCTTCACCTTCACCTCCGGCGGCAGGGATTTCGCCCTGAAGATCGGCGACCGCACCGAGCTCGGCAACCGCCTCTACCTCCTCTCGCCCGACGGCGCGCGCGTGCACGTCGTCGGCCGCGGCGTGGCCGACACCCTCGGCCTGCCGGTCGAGCAGCTCCGCTCGGAGGCGATCTTCACCGTGCCCGTCTTCGAAGTCCGCTCGCTCGCCGTGCAGACCGCCCCCCCCGCCAACCTCAAGATCCGCTTCCGCCGCGAAGGCCCGCGCTGGGGCTTCGAGACGCCCATCCTCGCCCGCGCCAACAAGGCCGGCGTCGAGGGCGCCGTCACCGCCCTCAACGCCCTGCGCACGACCCGCTTCGTCGAGCCGCGCGACCCCGACGCCGGCCGCACCGGCCTCGAGACCCCGCCGCTGCGCCTCACCCTCGAGGGCAACTCGCGCCGCGAGACCCTCCTCCTCGGCGCCCCCGTCAACCCCGACGCCCCCGCCGGCGACTCGGCCGAGTTCTTCGCCAAGATCGAGGACAAGCCCGCGGTCTTCGTCACCGCCGTCCCGACCAAGTTGCTCGAAACCCTCCGCGCCGCGCAGGAAACGCTGCGCGACCAACACGTGCTCGACTTCGAGCCCGGCACCGTCACCGCGCTCACGCTCACCGCCCCGAACCAGCCCGAGCTCAACCTTCAGCGCCTCGAGGCCACGCAGGGGACCGAATCGTGGCAGCTCGTCGTGCGCACCGGCGCCGGCCAGGCGCCGCAAACGCTTCCGGCCGACACCACGGTCATGCAAGGCGTGCTCGAAAGGCTGCGCGACCTCATGGCGACGCGCTTTGTCAGCGACGCGCCGACCGCCGCGGACTTGGAGAATTACGGCTTCAACCGCCCCGAGCTCGAGGTCGCGCTCAACCTCTCCACCGGCGGGGGGCCGCGCGGCGCCGAACCGTCCGTGCTCACACTGCAGGTCGGCGCCAAACCCGGCGAGCGCGCCATCGTCTATGCGCGCATCGCCAGCGCGCCCTTCGTCTGCCAGATCGAGCCCGACCTGCTGCAGAGTCTGCCGGTCGTCGCCCGTCATTTCCGCCAGCGCCTGCTCCGCGAGCTGCCCGAAGGCACGCACGTCACCGCGCTTACCCTCATCGACTTGGCGGACGGCGCCGTGCTGGTGAAGAAAACCGCCGGCGCCGACAAGCCGCTGACGGGCGGCGCCATTGCGGCGGACGAGCCGGAAGCGCGCCGCGCCGCGTGGCAGTCGCTGCTGAAGCAGGTCCGCTCGCTCACGGCCAAGAGTTTCCAATCCGAATCCTTCGACCCGGCCGGCGCCTCCCTCAACGGCACTCCCACCCCGTGGCGCTACCGTCTCGACGCCGATCTCACCCTCACCGGCGGTTCGGCCCAGACTGTGACCTCCCGGCTGTTCCTCACCGAGCGTCTCGGCGGCACGACCCAGCTCGCCGGCACCGAGGAGTTCGGCGGCGTGACCTTCGAGCTGACGCAGGAGTTCGTCGACGCGCTTTTTGCCCTCACCTACGCCCGGCAACATGATCCCGGTCCGCCCGCGAAGCCGGCGGCCGAGACGCCCGCCTCCAAACCCGGCAACTGACCGCACGCGCTCCCGCCCTCTCCCGAGCCGTGTCCCGCCCGCCCGTCCATCCCCAGCGTCCCGCCGAAGCGGCCGTCCGCTTCTGCCTCTCCTGCGCGGGCACGCTGGCCTGCTGGTGCGTGTGGATCGTGCTCGGCATCGGACTGGTCTTCCAGCTCTACTCCCTGTTCGCCCGCGAACTGCCCGTGCCGCCCTTCGTGCTCGCCCGGCTGCAGACGAAACTCGCGGAAGAAAGACTCGCCGCCGCGTTCGACCGCGCACAGTTCGATCCGAGCGGCCGCCTGCTGCTCGAGAAAGTGCGCCTGCGCGTCGCCCAGTTCGAGGATCCGCTCGTCTTCGCCGAGACGGCCTACGCACGCAAGAGCCCGTGGTCCATCCTCTCGGGGGCGCGCACGCCCGATGAGATCCGCCTGACCGGCGCCACGCTGCAGCTCCCCGCGCCGCTCTCACCCACGGGCCGGGCCGAGCCGCTCCTGCGCGACGCCGCCCTCACGCTCCGCATCGACGGTTCGCTCGTCCACCTCGACCAGCTGGCGTTCCGCGTCGGCCCCCTGGCGGTGACGGTGCAGGGCGATTTCCAACTGCCCCCGCGCCCCGGCGGCGCGGAGCGCCCGCCCTTCGGCGAAGCCGTCGCGCGCGCCCTTCAGCTCGGTCGTCGCCTCGCCCGCGAACTCCCGCGGCTCGACTGCCTCGACCGTCCGGTCCTCGTCGCCAAGCTGAGCGTGCGCCCGGGCATCGGCAATGTGGCGGAACTCGAGTTCACCGCCGACGCGGTGCGCCAGCCGGGCAACCTCGCCCTCGTCGCCGGTCCATTCCATGCCACCACCGTGGTGCGGCTCGACGGCGAGGAACGCCGCCCACTGCGTGTCGCCTTCGAGACGGACCGCGTGGCCTATGGCGACCGGCTGGCCGCGTCGCTCGTCAGCGGCGTGATCGCGGCCGATCTCGCGTTCCGCGCGCCCGCCGTGCCGCCCGAACTGCAGCTCTCGCTCGCCGCCCAGCGCGTCGAGACGTTCGGGCAGACCGCGGTGGCCCCCGTTCTCGCCCTCCGTTGGCGGAAGGAGGGTCCGCTCGATTTCTCCCTCGGGCTGAACCTGCACGGCGAGCCGATGGCCGTGGCGGGCGTGCTGGATCCCGTGCGCCGCTCGGGCCGGATCGACTGCGAGGGCACTGTGCCGCCGTCGCTGGCGGCCGCCCTCTTGCCCGCCCGCGCACCCCGGCTCGCGCCCTACCTCCGCCTCCTCGATCCGGTGCACGTCGTGGCCGCCGCGACGTTTTCCGAGGGCGGCCGCTTCGAGCGGCTCCGCTCGCGCGTGCGCGGCGGCCGGCTCGACTCCAACGGCGTGCAGGTCACGGCGACGCGCGGGCGCATCGATGTCGGCCGCGAGGGCAGCTTCCTCGCCCATGACGCCTTTGTGGCCGCGGGGCGCAATCAAGCCGCCGGCTCGTATTGGATGAATTTCCGCTCGTGGGACTACCGCTTCCTGCTCGAGGGCGCCCTGCAGCCGCCGGACATCGCCGGCTGGTTCCGCTCCAATTGGTGGCTGAAATTCTGGGAGAACATCCGCTTCCCCGCCGCCGCGCCCGACGCCGATGTCGATGTGCTGGGCAACTGGCGCGACGCCACCCGCACCGCCTATTTCGGCCGCACCGACGCGCGAAACGCCGTGGTGCTGGGCGCCGATTTCGAGCAGGCGCACGCGCGCGTCTTCGTCCGCCCGCACTTCGCCCACGCCTTCGACCTGCGGGTCACACGCGGCGGCGGCGCGCAGCAAGCGAGCGGCTGGTTCAAACGCATCGCCGACGCCGGGACGCGCGAGCTCAGGGCCTACGAATTCGATCTGACAGGAAATCTCGATGCCGCCTCGCTGCGCCACCTCGGCGGTCCGACCGCGGACACCCTGCTTCGGCCGTGGCAATTTTCCACGCCGCCCTCCCTGGTGCTGACCGGCCGCGCAGACTTTGCCGGTGGCAAGGCAAAGCCCGACTTGACGTTCACCGGATCGGCCGGCGGCCCGGTATCCTACGAAGGCTTCCCCCTCGAAGGCGTCAGCGCCAAGGGCGGGGTCAGCGGTCCGGACGTGCGACTCGACCGGATCGAGCTGGCCCTCGCCGGCGGCCACGGCGCCGCAAAAGCCGCGCTCAACGGCGAAGGCGAGCGCCAGCGGCTGGGTTTCGATTTCTACCTCGAGTCGGCCGACCTCGTGCGGGCCATCCGCGCGATCAACGACTACGAAGCCGCCCGGGCGCCCGCCGGGACGCCCCCCGTCTCGCCCAACCAGGAATTGCTCAAGCGGGCGAGCGGCGGCCGGCTGAACTTCGCGCTCTCCGCCCAGGGCCGCCCGGGCGATCTCGCGAGCTTCAACGGCAGCGGCAATCTCGGGATCGCCGGCGCCGAACTCGGCGAGGTGCACCTCTTCGGCCTGCTCTCGCAGTTGCTCAGCGGCCTGTCGCTGAATTTCTCCTCGCTCAAACTCAACTCCTTGCGCGGCAGCTACCGGGTGGCCGATGGTCGCGTGAGTTTCCCGGACATCAGGGTCACCGGCCCCACCGCATTGATCGAGGGCCGCGGCGATTATCGTTTGACGGACAAGACGCTGGATTTCACCGCGCGCTTCAAGCCCTACGAGGAGAACCGCAACCTGCTGACCGGCGTCATCGGCATCGTGATGAATCCGCTGGCCAGCATCCTCGAGCTCCGCCTCACCGGCCCGATCCAGAAGCCCAATTGGTCAGTCTCACTGGGATCGGGCGCCCCACGCGAAAACACTCCTGTTCAGCAACCAAACGCCGACAGTCCTGCGACACCCGCCCCGACGCCTGAGAACAAGCGGCCCTGACCGCGGGCCAGTGTCGCTTCTCTCCCTCGTCGCGGAAGTCGCTGGTTCCGACGGGAAAGCCTTTACCCCCTAGGTAGAAACACCTAATTCCGAATTGCTAAGGCTGTCTGCCAAACGCTTACTCGCTGACCCAAACTCATGCCGACGCGTCCAGCAACCCGCCTGATGCGGAACCTGCACCTGCTGCCCTTTGCGGCGGTCGCCGTGCTCGGCGGGGTCGGATTGCTGGGTTGGTGGACCGATCAGGTGGGCTGGGTGCAGCCGCGCCCGTATGACGCCCCTTTCCAGCCTAACGCCACCGTCTGTTTCCTCCTCCTCGGGTTGGCTCCGGTCGTCCTCCGTTTGCGGCCGGGCCGGCTCGCCGCCGCACCCGCGCTGGTGGCGGCGGGGTTGGCCGCCCTTGGCGTCCTGGAAACAGCCCTGCACATCCCCATCGGGCTCACAACGCTCTTCGCCAATCCCGCGACGCTGATCGAAAGCGCGCAGGCCGCCCGGCTGCCGCTGCTGTTGAACCTGGTGCTCGCCGCCAGCGGCGCCGCCCTCGCTTGGGTGACGGTCGACACCGGGGCCGCCCGACGTCCGCTGATCCTGGCGCTCGCGGGATCGCTCGCCGGCGCCTACGGATTTTCCGCGCTCGTGGCGGGCCGCATCGGCCTCGCGCGCGTGGAATTCTGGCAGGACTACGCGCACATCGGGCCGCTGGTGTCGGTCGGCCTGCAGGCGCTCGGCCTTGCTTTCGTGCTGCTCGCGGCGAGCGAATCGCTGCGCTACGACCTGCGCGAGGGACCGCGCTGGCTGTGGCTGACAGTCGTGGTCGCGGGCACCACCAGCACGCTCCTCTTCTGGGTGTCGCTGCGCGAGCGCGAGATCGCCTACCTCAACAGCACCACCCAGCTCTCGATCAACAACGTCGCCGCCGTCTTCTCCGGCGAGACCGAGGCGCAGATCAACAACCTCCGCCGCATGGCCGAGCGCTGGACCGACTCCGGCGGCACGCCGCTAGCCAGCTGGGAGAAGGACGCGCGCGCCCACGCCGCCGACTTCCCCGCCTACCGCTCGATCAGCTGGGTCGACGCCCATCTCCGCACGCGCTGGATCTGGCCGCGCACCGGTAACGAGGACGCCGCCGCCCTCGACCACAGCCGCCACCCGGTGCGCCTGGCCGCGATGGCCCAGGCCCGCGAATCCCTCACCTACGCCATCGCCGCGCCTCTCGTCTCGCCGCTGCAGCGCCCGACGCTCGCCGTCTACGCCACCGTGCTCAACAACGGGACCTTCGACGGCTACATCGTGGGCGAACTGGGATTCCAGCGGCTCTTTGAAATCATCGACAACCGCCTCAACATCTCGCCGCGCTACACGTTCCGCGTCCGCGTCTTTCACGCCGAAGCCAGCGACCCCGCCGAGCGCGAATTGCCGGTCTTCGCCTCCGCCGACGGCGAGGACGCGCCGGACTCGCGGCTGCGGCAGTCGGCCACATTCAACCTCATGGGCGAACGCATCACGATCGAGCTGGCCCCCCGCCCGGGTTCTGTGGCGCCGAACCGGCAGCTCCTGCCCGAAGTCGTGCTCGCCTCCGGCCTGTTCCTCAGCCTGCTCGTCGGCCTCGTCGTCAACCTCGCCCAAGCCGCCCGCCTCCGCCAGTCGGCGGCCGAATCGACCAGCGCACAGCTCCGCGCCGAGAACGAGGAGCGCCGCCGCGTGGAAGAGCGGCTCAAGGTCGCCGACGAACGGCTCAACCTCGCCCTCGACGCCACGCAGATCGGCGTGCTCGAATGGAGCCTGGCCGACGGCCGCGCGATCTACAGCGCCGGCTTCTGGAACTCCCTCGGCTACGACGGCGCCGCCCTCCCGCAGACCTACGACGCCCTCTACCAACTCATCCACCCGGAAGACGTGGCCGCCTATCAGGCCGCGTTGAACACGCACCTCGCCGGCCGCTCCGAGTTGGTCGAGTCCGAGTTCCGCATCCGCCACGCCTCCGGGGCCTGGCACTGGTTCGCCCTGCGCGCCAAGTGCGTCGGCACCGACCGTATCGGCCGGCCCCGCCGCATGTCCGGCACCTGCCAGAACATCACCGCCCGCAAACAGGCCGAGGAGGCCCTGCGCGAATCGCAGGCCGCCACGCGCAAGCTGTCGCTCGTCGCCAGCCGCACCGACAACGCCGTCGTCATCACGCGGGCCGACGGCCGCGTGGAATGGGTCAACGAAAGCTTCACCCGCCTCGCCGAGCTCAGCCTCGATGAGATCGGCGGCCGGCCCTTCGTCGAGCTGCTGGCCAGCCCCGACGCCGACCCCAGCGCCGTCGAACGCGTCGCCACGGCCTTCGCCCGCCAGGAGGCGATCGCCATCGACGTCGTCCACCACGCGCGCAGCGGCCGGCGCTTCCACGTGCACCTCCAGATCCAGCCGGTGAAGAACCACGAGGGCGCGCTG
>PNKG01000075.1 GCA_013822585.1 Opitutus sp.
GGGGCGACGCCGTGGCGATCTCGTGCGCAAAGCGCACGCCCAGCACCGTCTCGACCAGGCACACGAGTCGCGGCTGGCCGAAGAGTTTGCGCGCGGCGAGCTGCACCTCGGCGGCGCACTCGACCTTCGGCAGCACGACGACGTCGAGGCGCAGCGCCGCGGCGTTGAGCGCATCGAGGTCGGCGCGGCCGTGGGCGGAGCGCAGGTCGTTGATCCGGACTGCCGTCACGAAGGGCGGCGCCCCCACCCGGCCGTTCTGCTTGAGCCAGGCGACGACGTCGGCGCGCACGCGATCCTTGTCCGGCGCGGGCACGGCGTCCTCGAGGTCGATGATGATGCCGTCCGCGCCGCTCGCGACCGTCTTCTCGAAGCGGTCCGGGCGGGATCCGGGGGTGAAGAGCAGGGCGGTCAGCTTGGCCTGGGAGGACGCCATCGCGGATCACTCAATGGGTTTTGCCGCCCGGGGAAAACAAATTCCACGCCGGGCGCCCTGGGGGGTGCGCCTAGCAGTTTTGCTTTCGCGGCGGTGAGCGCGGCTCCTCGCCGCGGGCGCCGCTCAGTTGATCGCGATGAGCTCGACCTCGAAGACCAGCGCGGAGTTCGGCGGGATCTTGCCCGCCGGGCGCGGGCCGTAGGCGAGCGAGGGCGGCAGGTAGAGCTTGAATTTGTCGCCCACGGCCATGAGCTGCAGCGCCTCGGTCCAGCCGGGGATGACGCCGTTGAGCGGGAACTCGGCCGGCTGGCCGCGCTGCACGGAGCTGTCGAACACCGTGCCGTCGGGCAGCGTGCCGTGGTAGTGCACGCGCACCTTGTCGGTCGCCTTCGGCTTCGTCTGGCCGAAGCCCTTTTGCAGCACCTCGTATTGGAGGCCGGAGGCGGTGGTTTTCACGCCGGCGCGAGCCTTGTTTTTCGCGAGAAACTCATTCGCGGCCTGGAGGTTGGCCTTGGCCTGCGCCTCGGCTTCGGCGGCGGCCTTCTGCTGCACTTCGGTCAACGCGGCCTGGATGAGCTTCTCGTCGAGCCGCACCTTGGCGCCGCCGAGCGCGTCGGCCACGCCTGCCGCGAAGGCCCCCTGATCGATCTTCAGCCCCGGCTGGCGGGCGAGGTTCTGCCCGATGTTGTAGCCGATGCCGTAGCTCGCGCGCTGCTCGGTGCTCGCGAGCTCCTTGGCGGAGCCCTTGTCCGCGGCTGATTTGCCGCCGCAGCCGGCGAGAACGGCGAAGGGGAGGACGAGGCAGAGTCGGAGCAGCTGGGATTTCATGAGAAAAGCGCAGGCGAGCAAACGTTCGCCCCGAAGACAAGCCGGGGATTGGCGTCTCAGCGCGCCTCGGGCGGCAGGAAGTCGAAGGTCGCGACGTCTTCCACCTTCAGGTCGCGCTCGGTCATGCGCAGATCACGCAGGAGTTTGATCTGGGTCTCCAAACGGGCCGCGGTCAACTGGCCCATCTTCTCGCCGCGGGCGGGATCGCCGAGGACGAGCTGGTAGTCCTTCATCGCCGTGATGCTGTAGGCGAAAAACTCGTCGGGGAGGTCGGGCCGCCGGCGCTTGATCAGGGTGTTGGCGGCGGTCGGATCGCCGGTCAGGTATTCGGTCCAGCCGCGCAGGGCGGCCCGGACGAATTTGCGCACGATTTCGGGGTTTTCCCGGAGGAAGGCATCGCTGGTCAGCATGACCCGATAGGGCTCGTAACCCGGGTGTGCGATGAGCAAGGCGCCGACCCGGGCTCCGCGCTGCCGCGCGAAAAAAGGCTCGTTGGTCACGAAGCATTGCTGGATGAAGCTGCGGTCGTTCATGAACCGCGCGAGATCGCCGACCAGCGGCAGCAGGCTGAACTTGATGCCGTATTTCTGTTGCACCAGCTGGATCCAGACCGACCCCGCGCCCGCCATGATCGTCTTCCCGTCGAGATCGCGCAGGTGGCGGATCGGGTTCTGCTCGTGGAAGAGGATGCCCTGCGCATCGCGCTGCATCTCGGCCGCCACCATCTTCAGCGGCAAGCCGCGGGAGATGGCGACAATGAGGTCGTCGCCGTTGGTCATGCCGAACTGCACCCGCCCGGTCGCCACGCCGGCCAGCACCTGGGCGTTGGGGCCGCCGGGCAATATCTCCACGTCGAGCCCCTCCGCGGCGAAATAGCCCTTGGCCAGCGCCTGGTAGTAGCCGCCGTGCTCGGGCTGCGGAAACCAGTCGGTCTGGAAGCGGACCTTCGTAAGCCCGGAGCCGGCCGCCGGGACGTCCTGGCCGGATTTTGCGCAGCCGGCCAGCGCGGCCAGCGCGATAAACGCAGGGAGCAGCGTGGGGAATCTCATGTCAGTGGTCGTGGCGCTCGAAGGAGTCGTGCCAGTGCTGGAGCGCGGCGCGGTTCAGCAGCGAAATTGCGGCGACGAAGATGAAGCCCAGCAGGCAGCTGGTCAGCGCCGTGGCGAAGAGCGCGGGAATCTTGATCTGGGTGTTGTAGGTGTAAACGAGGAAACCCAGGCCGCCGCTGCCGCCGGAGGCGTTGCCGACCATGTATTCGCCGAAGATGGCGCCGATGGGCGCGAGCGTGGCGGCGATGCGCAGACCGGCGAGGTAGAGCGGCATGGCCGAGGGCACGCGCAAGAGCATCAGTTCCTGCCAGCGGCTGGCGTTGCACATGCGGAAGAGCGCGACATGGTTCGCGTCGGCGGAGAGCAGGCCCTGCGTGGTGTTGGCCACGATGGGGAAAAAACTGATCAGCCAGGTGATCGCCACGATGCCGGGCAGGCCCGGCCCGGCCCAAAGAACGATGATCGGCGTCAGCACGATCACGGGCGTCATCTGCAGGACGAGCAGCCAGGGGTAGAGCCCCGCATGCAGGGAGCGCGACACGCCCAGCAGCAGCGAGATCGCCAAACCCGACGCAGCCGCGAGGGAGAATCCCGCCAGCGCCCCGTGTGCCGTGGCGAACACGCCGGCCAGCAGACGGGACCTTTCCTGCCAGCCGGCCGCGAGGATCTCGTGGGGCATGGGCAGGATCCAGCTTTGCAAACCCGTCCAAGCGCGCACCCCATACCAGAGGGCGAAGAACAGCGCGCCGCACAACGCGGGCATCACCCACAGCAGCCAGGCCGGCGTCCGCTTCATGCCGGCACCTCCACGGCGTGGAGCAGGCGCGTGACCTCGTTGACCTTCGCCTGGAACTCCGCGCTCCCGCGCAATGCGCCGCGCCGCGGATACCCGAAGGGCACCTCCACCTCGGCGTGGAAGCGGCCCGGATTCACCGCCATCACGACGATGCGGTTGGAGAGGAACACCGCCTCGGCCACCGAGTGCGTGACGAAAAGCGCCGCGAATCCCGTGCGCGCGCGCAACTCGAGCAGTTCCTCCTGCAGGCGGTGGCGCGTCATCTCGTCCAGCGCCCCGAACGGCTCGTCGAGCAGAAGCAGCTCCGGCTGGAGCGTGAGCGCGCGGGCAAGTGACACACGCATCTTCATGCCGCCGGAAAGCTGGCGCGGATAATAGTCTTCCACCGCCTCCAGGCCGACCCGACGCAGGAAGTCCGCCGCCCGGGCGCGGCGCGCCTCCGCCGCGACCTTGCGCAGGCGCAGGGGCAGCTCGACGTTGCGCCGGGCGGTCAACCAAGGCAGCAGCGTGGCGTCCTGAAAGATGAAGGCCTGCCGGTCGCGGGCGGCGCGCGGCGTCGTGCCGAGCACGGCGATCACCCCTTCCGTGGTCGGACTCAACCCCGACACGAGCTTCAGCACGGTCGACTTGCCGCAGCCGCTTGGTCCGATCAGGCTGACAAAATCGCCCGGCAGCACCTCGAAATCCGTCTGCTCGAGCACGACCGGACCGCGGCCGTAGCGCTTTCGCACGGAGCAGAGTTTGACGATGGCGCCGGTTGCGTCCATGAACCCGGCAGTGGATACGAACATCCGCAAAACGCCAGACCCTTTGCCCTTCGCCGGCTGGCGCGCGCTGAGCCCGGCGGCGGCGGCGCACGAGGTGCGCGACCGCATCGAGGCGCTGGACCCCGCGTTGCGCGCGGCGGCGCTGGCCTGGATGCCCGGCGCCGTCCACCTCGCCGGGGAACTCGCCGCCGCGCCCGCCTCGGCCCCGCTCCGCGGACTCCCCTATCTGCTGAAGGACCTTTTCGACGCGACCGGCGCGCCGACTCATGCCGGCTCGTCGTTCCTCGCCAACCTCCGTCCCGTGACCAAGGAGAGCCGCATCGTGACCGATTTGCGCGCCCGGGGCGCGGCCCTCGCGGGCAAGACCCACATGGTCGAATTCGCCGCCGGCCTGACCGGCGAGAACCGCGCCTACGGCGACTGCCCGCACCCGCGCCTTGCCGGGCGATTGTCCGGCGGCTCCAGCAGCGGATCGGCCGCGCTGGTCTCGGCGGGCGTGGCGCCCTTCGCCATCGGCACCGACACCGGGGGCTCGGTGCGCGTGCCCGCGGCCTTCTGCGGACTCTACGGCTACCGCGGCGTTCCCGGCGAGCCGCGCATCGCGGACGCCTTCCCCCTTTCCCAGACCTGTGACACGGCCGGTTGGTTCGCGGCCAACTCCGGGGACATGGGCGAATTGCTCGATGCCCTGCTCGGACCGGCGCCGGCACCCGGACGCGAGCCGCGCGGGGTGTTCCTGCGCGCAGCCGACCTGCTGCCCGGCGCGCCGGTCGACGCGGCCTGCGCCGCGGCGGCGGAACGCCTGGCGCGGCCGGCCCCTCCCGACGTGCGCGACGCCCTGCTCGCCAGCTGGCGCGAGGCGGTCGATGCCTATGTGACGGTCGTGATGGGCGAGGCTCATCGGACGCATGCGCGATGGCTGGAATCGCACCGCGCCGACTACGATCCCGCGATCTGGCAGCGGTTCAGCGACGCCGGCCGCACGACCGAAGGGCAATTCGCCACGGCGCGCGCGATCTTCGTCCGCGTCCGCGCGGGCTTCACGGAATTCTTCCGCGGACATGATTTTCTCGTGCTGCCCTGCGCGCCGATGCCCGCCCTGGCCAAGGCCGGCTGCACGCCGGAAGCGCGGCGCGCCATCCTGACCTTCACCACTCCGGCCAGCCTCGCCGGCCTGCCCTGCCTGACGGTTCCCGTGGCGCTGGGCGAAGGCCTGACGGCCGGTCTGCAAATCCTCGCCCGCGAGCCGAACAGCCCGGTCTTCCGCTGGGCGCTGCGGCAGGCCGCACCGTGACACTCAGGCGCGAGGGTGCGCCCTGGCGTGGATTTCCTTCAGCCGCGCGACACTGGTGTGCGTGTAGATCTGCGTCGTGGCGAGGTTGGCGTGGCCGAGCAGCTCCTGCACGGCGCGGAGATCGGCGCCGGAATTGAGCAGGTGCGTCGCGCAGGAATGCCGCAGCTTGTGCGGCGAGAGATCCATCGGCAGATCGGCGAGCGCAAGGTAGCGCTTCATGATCCGCTGCACGGCGCGCACCGTGAGCCGCTCGTGCGCCGGGGTGATGAGCACCGGGGTGCGCGGCCCGCTGGCCGGCGCAAAGTCGGCGCGGAACTTCCGCAGCACCGCCAGCGCCACGGCGCCGAGCGGGCAAATGCGCTCCTTGCGGCCCTTGCCGAGGATGCGCGCCGCGCCGCTGCCGATGTCAACCCTCCCGTGATCGAGGGCGACGACCTCGCTCACGCGCAACCCCCCGCCATAGAGCAGTTCGAGCGCCAGGCGGTCGCGCCAGGCGGTGAAGGCATCCACGCGCCCCTCCTCCAGCAGACGTTGCGGTCCAGCCAGCAGTTCGGCGACCTGGGTCTCGGTGAGGAATTTCGGGAGCGATTTTTCCAGCTTGGGCAGCGGCACGCCGAGGAAGGGGTTCTTCTCCAGCCGCCCCATCCGCTGCCAATAGCGGAAGAAGGCCCGCAGGCCGGAGACGTGATTGTGCAATGTGCGCCGGCCGAAGCGTCGCTGGCCCTCGATCACGAAGTCGCGCATGTCGCGGGTGGAGAAGCCCGGCACCCCCTTCCCCCACCGGCCGCCGTGCCGGGCCCAGCGGTGGAAATCCTCGAAGGCCTGCCGGTAGTTGCGCACGGTGCAGGCCGAATAGCGGCGCTCCTTGGCGAGAAAATCGAGGAAGGGTTGCAGCCACTCGCCGACGATGGCGGGCGGGATTTGGTCGGGCTCTGACGGGGCGGCGGCCACGGCGCGGTGCGACTCAGACCGTGGCGCCTCCCGCCACGCGGACCTCCACCTCGCGCACCACGCGGTCGCATTCGCGGCGCAGCGCCATCTCCGGGTCGATGCCGCGCGCGCGACACGCGGCGGCGAGCTCGAAGAGCTCGCGGCCGGCGTCCTGCTCGGTCAGCGGGGCCGCCCGGCGTTCGATGCCGCGCCAGTCCGCGACGCCTTCAGCCGGGAGCTTTTGCTTGGCAATGCGCTTGGCAACCTCCTCGGCGAACATCAGCGCGGGCAGACGGGGCGGCAGCTTCTTGAAAACCTGGGCCTCGTTCTTGCCGGCGGCCGCTTTCTCCCCGGCCTTCACCTTTTCCCAGACCTCGATGACCTGCGTGGCATTCTCGGCGGTGGCGGCGGCGCCGAAGACGTGCGGATGGCGGCGGACGAGCTTGTCGTTGATGTCGCGCGCCACGTCGTCGAAATCGAAGTCGCCCCGCTCCGCCGCGAGCTGCGCGTGGAAGACGACCTGGATGAGCACGTCGCCCAGCTCCTCCCGCATGTGGAGGATGTCGTGGCGATCGATCGTGTCGAGCAGCTCGCTGCACTCGTCGATCAGGCAGCGGGCGAGCGTCTGGTGGGTTTGTTCGCGGTCCCACGGACAGCCGTCGGGCGCGCGGAGTCTGGCCATGGTGCGGCACAGGTCGTCGATGGCACTCATCGCCGCCACTGTCGGCGTCCCTCGGCCGGCGGCAAGAAACTTGTGGATTGAACTGCGCCCGCTTTGTCGGGATTCTCGGCGCTTCCCCATGGACAAACTGGCCGAGATCATGGCGCACAAGCGGCGGGAGATCGCCGCACTCATCCGTCCGGTCTTCGAGGAGGAGCTGGCCCGCGTGCAGGCCGCGCTGCCGCCCGTGCCCTCGTTCGCCCGCGCGCTGCGCAACCCGGCCGGCAAGCTCGCCGTGATCGCGGAAATCAAGCGCCGCTCACCCTCCGCCGGGGCGATCAAGGAAGGCGCCGGCGCTTCCGACCAGGCGAAGCTCTACCAGTCTGCCGGCGCCAGCGCCCTGTCGGTGCTGACCGACGAGCGCTATTTCGGCGGCCGGCTGTCCGACCTCGAGGAGGTCGCCGCCCACTTCCGGCGGAGCGCGCCGGCGCTGCCCTGCCTGCGCAAGGATTTCATGGTGCATCCCGTGCAGGTGCTGCAGGCCCGCGAGGCCGGCGCCAGCGCGATCCTCATCATCGTGCGCGCCCTCGACGACGCGGAGATCCTCCAGCTCTTCCGCTCGGCGACCGCCGCGGGCATGGATGCGCTGTTCGAGATCCACGACGAGGCCGACCTCGTCCGCGCCGTGCAGCACGGGGCCAGGATCGTCGGCGTGAACAACCGCGACCTCGCCGTCTTCAAGACCGACCTCGCCCTCTCCGAGCGGCTCATCCCACAGTTCCCGAAGGACGTCATCGCCGTGAGCGAGAGCGGCATCTTCACCGGCCGCGACGCCGCCCGCGTGCACGCCGCGGGGGCGCAGGCCATCCTGGTCGGCGAGGCCCTGATGAAGGCCGACGATCCCGCGGTGCTCATCCACGAATTCAGCGTCGCATGAGCGAGAAGTCCGCCCCCTCCGACCCGCTCGTGCCCGTCGGCGGCCTGCTCTACTTCGGCCGCATGCTCGACAAAATGCGCAAGCACGCCCGCGGCGATCTGCGCGAGGACTTCCACGCCAACCTCGGCCAGGGCATGGACCGCCGCCTCTGCGCCTTCCTCCACATCGACTATCAGGCCCTGAAGGCGCAGGTTCTCGCCGGCGCGAGCGACGAGCAGGCGCTCGAATGGTGCCGCGCGCGGAGCCGCCGGCTCAACGAGGACGAGGTGCTCATCTGGAACGATTTCCTGCGCAAACGCGGCTGGAACGACCAAGCGGCGCCCGCGCTGGAGAACTACAAGGCCGAGGCCGGGCTCGCCGGACGCGACGACATCCGCACCTTCCTCGATTTCTGGGCGGTCGATGAAGGCCGCGCGCGCTGACGCATGCCGCTCACCCTCACCGGCACCCGCGAACTGCTGGCCCGACTCGGCCACGCGCCGAAGCGTTTTCTCGGCCAGAATTTCCTGATCGACGGCAACATCGTCCGCAAATCCGCCGAGCTCGGCCGTGTGCGATCGGGCGACACGGTGGTCGAAGTCGGCCCCGGCCTCGGCACCCTCACGTCCGCCCTGCTCGCCGCCGGCGCGGAGGTCTGGGCCGTCGAGAAGGACGCCACCCTGGCCGCGCACCTGCGCGCGACCCTCGCCGCCGGGCATCCCGGCCGAGTGCACCTCATCGAGGGAGACGCCGTCGAGCACCCCATCGCCGACCTGCCGGCGGAACGGACGGCCGACTTCAAGATCGTCGCCAACCTGCCCTACGCCATCTCGACGCCGTGGATGGACGCCGTGCTCGGCGGCCCGCTGCCGACGCGGATGGTGCTCATGCTGCAGCAGGAAGCCGCGCAACGCTACGTGGCCGGGCCGGGCACCAAGCAGTTCGGCGCGATCTCGATCTTCGTCCAATCGGCCTTTGCGGCGGAGCGCGGCCACAAGGTGCCGGCGAGCTGCTTTTATCCCGCGCCCGACGTGGAATCCTGCCTGCTCAACCTCTCGCGGCGCGCCGAGCCGTTCCTTTTCGCCCCGGCCGTGAAGCAGCTCGTCCGCGCGGTGTTCCAGCAGCGCCGCAAGCAGATCGGCTCGCTGCTGCGCGACAAGCTCCCGGACGGCGGCCGGGCCTGGCTGGAGCTGTTGCCCGCGGCCGGCCTCGACGCGCGCGCCCGCCCCGAGCAGATCCCCGTGGCGCTTTGGCAACAACTGGCCGTCTGAGACCTCATGCCCGCGCTTGAAATCCGCCCCGTCGTTCGCAAGTTTCCGCGCTTCCCCATGATGCTCACGCGTCTCCCCGCCCTGCTGGCCGGCTGCCTCGCGGCCACCGCCTTGAGCGCGCAGGAGTTGCCCGCGTTGCCCGCGTCCGGCCTCTACGGGGAACTGCGCAACAACCACTACACCGCCCACGAGGGGCGCTTCCGCATCCCCATCCCCGTGCTGGCCGAGTTGGGCGGCAAGATCTTCGACACGGAAAACGTCGTCTCCTTCACCGACGAGGTCAGCACGCACATCAGCATCGCGTGCTTCCCGCTCGACATGGCCAACAAATGGGAATTCGAGACGCGCGGCGCGAAGGATTTCCTCGCCTGGTTCTACGCCGGGCACGTGCTGCCGAACTTCGAGCGGCGCTTCCACGGCGTCGCCACCGAGCGCAGCCTGTTCACGCCGGAGCTGAAGGGCGGAGCCCTCCTCGTCTTCACCCTGCTGCCCGGCGGCTCGGCCTTCCAAGGCAAGGCCAGCGTGCTGGACGTCGCCGACGCCCCCCCGCCCGTGGCCAAGCGCGGCACGCTGCTCTTCGTCGAGTCGGGCTGCGTCTTCATCCTCAGCTCCGAACTCGCCGAGCGCGCGACGCAACGCTCCGCGTTCCGGAAATCAGCCGACGAGGAGAACGAGATTCTCCGGGCGCGCCTGATCGAGCTTTCCCACCGCCTCCAAGTCCCCGCGCCACGCCCGCCCGCGAAACGCTGAACCCGCGGCGCCGCGCCCCATTTTCCCCCATGAAATTCCCCCGCCTCCTGCTCACGTTTATGTCCGCCACCGTCCCGTTGCTCGCCCAGTTCGATCTGACGACGCCGCACGCGCCCGTCGCCGCGAAGAAGCCCAAGGACGTCACCGTCCACGAGGACAAGCGCATCGACGACTACTTCTGGCTGCGCGAAAAGGACAACCCCGAGGTGAAGACCTACCTCGAGCAGGAGAACGCCTACACGGAGTCCGTGCTGGCGCCCGCCAAGGAGCTGCGCGCCGCGCTGTTCGCCGAAATGCGCGGCCGCATGAAGGAAGACGACACGAGTGCCAAAACCCCGTTCCGCGGCTGGCTCTACTACACGCGCACGGAGAAGGACCGACAGTATCCGATCTTCTGTCGCATGGCCGACCAGGCCGGCGCCAAGGAGGAGATCATCCTCGATCTCAACCGACTCGGAGA
>PNKG01000076.1 GCA_013822585.1 Opitutus sp.
TTCCATCAGGTGAAGGTAGTGCGAGATCATCATGATGCCGTTGCGGGCGGCGATGCCGGTGAGCGTGATGAAACCCACCAGGGTCGCGATCGAAAAGACTCCGCCCGACAGCCAGACGCCCACGACGGAGCCGATGAAGGCGAAGGGGATGTTGAGCATGATCTGGGCGGCGAACATCGCGCTGCGGAAGTGGGCGTAGAGCACGAGGAACATCCCCGCGATGGAGAAGATGCTGAGGAAGGCGATCAGCCGCGAAGCGCTGGCCTGGCTCTCGAACTGACCGCCGTAGGTGAGGTAGTAGCCGGCGGGCAGGCGGAGTTTCTCCGCCGCCGTGCGTTGGATCTCCTGCACCACGGCGACGAGGTCGCGGCCCGAGACATTGGCCTGCACGACGATGCGGCGCTGCACGCCTTCGCGCACGATGATGTTCGGACCCTTGGCCTCTTCGACCTGGGCGAGCAACCCGAGTGGCACGAGGCCGCCCGCGGTGGTGTCGACCGGCAGGGCGGCGATGGCCTCGGGCGAGTTGCGCGCCTGATCGGTCAGCCGCAGGACGACGTCGAAGGTCTTCTGGCCTTCCAGGACTTGGGAGACCACGCGGCCCTGGAGGGCCAGTTCGCTCATCTCGGCCACTTCGCCGATCATCGCGCCGTATTTTGCCGCCTGCGCGCGGTCGAGGCGGATGTGGGTCTGGGGAACGAGAACCTGCTGTTCCACCTGCAGGTCGACCACGCCGGGGATGCCGGCCATGAGCGCGCGCAATTCCTCGGCCTTGGTCCGGAGGGTGGTGAGGTCCTCGCCGAAGATCTTGATGGCGATCTGCGCGCGCACGCCCGAAAGCAGGTGGTCGATGCGGTGGGAGATGGGCTGGCCGATGTTGATGCCGATGCCGGGGATGACTTCGAGCTGGGCGCGGATGTCGTTGAGGATTTCCTCGCGGCGCCGGCCGGACTCCTTCAGCTCGACCTCGATCTCGGAGGAGTGCACGCCCTCGGCGTGGTCGTCGAGCTCGGCGCGGCCGGTGCGGCGGCCGGTCTGCTTCACCTCGGGCACCTGTTTGACGAGTTTCTCGGCGAGCGCGCCGGTGCGGTTGGACTCGGCGAGCGAGGTGCCCGGCACGGTGACGAGGTTGATGGTGACGCTGCCTTCGTTGAATGGCGGCAGGAACTCCCGGCCGAAGAAGGGCACCTTCGCAAAGGCCGCGGCCAGGAGCAGGGCGACCAGCGTGAAAACGAGCCAGGCGCGGGGGAAGGCCCAATGGAGCAAGCGCTCCTCGGCCGCCTTGATCTGGCGCACGAGCCAGCCGTCCTTTTCCTCCGCCATGCGCTTCATGTTTGGGAGCAGGTAGGACGCGAGGGCCGGCGTGACGGTGAGCGAGACAAACAGGGAGGCGACGATGGAGATGATGTAAGCGATGCCGAGCGGCGCGAAGATGCGGCCCTCGATGCCCCCGAGGGCGAACAGCGGCACGAAGACGAGCACGACGATGACGGTGGCGAACACGATGGAATTGCGCACCTCGCTGGAGGCGCTGAACACCACCTCCAGCACCGGGGCCGGATCGGGTTTGTGGCGGTTTTCGCGCAGCCGGCGGAACACGTTCTCCACGTCCACGATGGCGTCGTCCACCAGCTCGCCGATGGCCACGGCGAGCCCGCCGAGCGTCATGGTGTTGATGGAGAGCCCGAAGTAGTGGAACACAATCGCCGTGACGAGGATGGAGATGGGGATGGCGGTCAGGGTGATGAAGGTGGTGCGGAAATTGAGCAGGAAAAGGAAGAGCACGATCACGACGAGGATGGCGCCGTCGCGCAGGGCCTCCTCGACGTTGCGGACGGCGTTTTCGATGAATTGGCTCTGGCGGAAAAGCTCGCCGTGGATCACGACCCCGGCGGGCAGCGTGCCCTGGATGGCGGCCAGTTCGGCCTCGATCCGCCGCGTGAGCTGCACGGTATCCGCGCCGGGTTGTTTTTGGATGGAGAGGATGACGGCCGGGCCGGCGTCCACCCCGGCATCGCCGCGCTTGGCCTGCGGACCACCCAAGCGGACCTCGGCGACCTGCCTGAGCGGAAGCGGGGGCGCCTCGTGGGGCGTGCCGGGCACGATGGCGTCGGCCAGATCGCCCAGCCCGGTGATGCGGCCGAGATTGCGCACGAGGCTTTCTTCGTAGTCGCGGAGGATGAAGCCGCCGGTGGAATTGACGTTGGTGTTGGCCACCGCCTCCTGGAGGTTGTGCAGCGAGAGGCCGTGCGCGCGCAGCTTTTCGGGGGAGGCGAGCACCTGGTATTGTTTCACATCGCCGCCGATGACCGTGATCTGGGAGATGCCGGGCACCGACAGCAGCCGCTGGCGCAGGCTCCAATCGGCCAGGGTGCGCAACTCGATGCTGTCGACCGCGGGGTTCCCGGAGGTGAGGCCGACCAGCATGATTTCACCCATGATCGAGGAGATGGGCCCCAACACCGGGCGGGTCCGGTCCGGCAGGCGCTCCGTGACCTGCTGGAGCTTCTCGGTCACGATCTGGCGGGCCAGGTAGACATCCTGGCTCCAGTCGAACTCCACCCACACGATCGACAGGCCGATGGTCGACGCCGAGCGCACGCGCTGGACGCCCGTGGCGCCGTTCATGGCGGACTCGATGGGGAAGGTGACCAGCGATTCCACCTCCTCCGGCGCCAGTCCTTCCGCCTCGGTGAAGATGGTCACGGTGGGGCGGTTCAGGTCGGGGAAGACGTCCACCGGCAGCCGCGTGAGGATGTAGCCGCCGTAGGCCACGATCAGGGCGGCCACGGCGACGACGAACAGGCGGTTGCGCAGGGAAAAACGGATGATGTAATCGAACATGGCCGGTGGACGGGCTCAGGGTTTGCCGGCCGGCCGGGCGGATTCCGCCGTCGCCGCGTTCGGCTCGGGGGCCGCGGGTTTGCCGGGGACGAACTGCAGCTGATAGTTGCCGCGCACGACGACCTTCTCGCCGGGCAGGACACCCTCGACGATCTCGACCCGGTCGGCGGCGGTGACGCCCAAGGTGACGCCGCGGCGCTCGAACGTGTTCGGCTCCGTCTCCACAAAGACGAACAGATTGCCCATGCTCCCCAGCACCGCGCGCAGCGGAATGGCGATGCCCGAGACCTCCTCGCCCACGCCCACGAACAGGGTGCCTTGGAGGTTGGGCTTGAGCCGGATTCCGGGATTGTCCAGCAGGGCGTAGAGCTCGAAGGTCCGCGTCTCCGCGTCGAGCGCCGGGGCGATCCGCTCGATGCGCCCGGTGAAGCTCTCGCCGCGGAAGAAGTCGAGCTGCACCGTGACCGGGGTGCCCTCGCGCACGGCGGCGAGGTCGGCATTTTCATAGGCGACACCGCGCGCGAGCACCTGCCGCAGGTCGGCGATTTCGACCAGCACGGTTTCCGCCGTGAAGGGGAGTCCGTTGGCGGCGTGCTGCGCCATGATCACGCCCTCCCATGGCGCGCGGAGCACGACGGCGGGGGTGTCGATCGTCTTGGGCACCAGTTTCAGCAGCGGCTCGCCGGCGCGCACGGTCTGCCCGAGCCGCACGTAGATTTCGCCCACCTGGCCGTCGAATCGCGCGGAAAGGCGCGCCACCTTTTCCGGGATCACCTGGATGCGGGTCAGCAGCGCGGTGGTGCGGCGCAGCGTCGCGATGTCGGCCTCGACCGTCTCCAAGCCCAGGTTCAGCCGGGCCTGGGGAGACAACACGACCGGCCCGGTCGCGGCGGCCCCCCCGACCTTGGGCCCGTGATCGTGCCCCACGTGCGCCAACAGCGGTGGCGCGGAGCCGAGCGCAGCGCAGAGAAGGAGGTGGCGGATCAGAGCAAGGACCGGGCTTGGGGAGGGCATTGCTGTGTTAAACGGCGAAATCCCCTTCATCCCTCCAGGTAAATCTCCGCCCGGCCCCGGCCGGCAATTTTCACGAAAATCAAGGGATGCCGCGACGGACTGCGTTAAACAGGCTGCCAACATGAAATCCCCGACCCCCCTCAGGCTCTTCCTCGGAGCCATCCTCCTCGCGGCCGGCTCCGGCCTGTCGCTCGCGCACGAAGACAAACCCCATGCCAAGGAATCCCCCGCCGACGCCCCCGCCGCCTGGCGGGCCGTGGGCGAGGCCGCCGACCAGATCGGGGCGAAAGTCAATTCCGGCGACATCAATGGCGTCCACGACCTTGCCGAGGCGATGGCCGCCAACCTGCAGGTGGTCGCGGAGAAGAGCGCCCTTGGCGCCGAGCAGAAGAAGCGCCTCGAGGCGGCGGTCCGCCAGGCCGGCGCGTTGGCCGGCAGCGTGCATGAAGCCGCCGACGCCAATGACCTGAAGAAAACCGAGGCCGAGTTCAAGAAGCTGGGCGCCGCCCTCAAGCTCGTGCGCGCCTTGCTTCCGGCCGAAAGCCAGGCGGACGGCCACCCCGCCGCGGCGAACGCCGGCAGTGGCGCCGACGAGCAAGCCGTCCGGGCCGTGCTGACCGCCTACAAGGCAGGATTGGAGAAGCTGGACGTCGGCGGCCTCACCGGGCTGTTCACCGCCGACTCCCAGATCTTCGAGTCGGGAGGCGTCGAGGGCACCTTCGCCCACTATCTGGAGCACCACATCGGACCGGAGCTGGCCGAATTCACCGAATTCTCCTTCCGCGACCACAAGATCGAGGTGCGTCTGGACGGGCCCTTCGCCTTCGCCACCGAAAGCTACATCTACCGCATCGTGCTCAAATCCGATGGGCGGGTCATCGAAAAACGCGGGGTGGCGACCAGCGTGCTGAAAAAGACCTCCGAGGGCTGGAAAATCCACATTTCGCACAGCTCCTCGCGCAATCTGCCCAAGACCGGCTGACCTCCGCGCCATGGCTTCCTCCGCTTACGTTCCCGCGCTCGCCTACCCGTTCCTCACGCGATGGTATGACGCGGTGGTGCGTTGGACGACACGCGAGCGTCGTTTCCGGGCCCTGCTGCTCGGGCAGATGGATGTGCGTCCCGGCCAGCAGGTCCTCGATGTCGGCTGCGGCACCGGCACTTTTGCGCTCATGCTGAAGCAGGCGCAGCCTGCGGCGCGCATTGTCGGATTGGACGGCGATGCGGCGGTGCTCGATCTGGCGCGCCGCAAGGCCGCGGCGGCCGGGGCGGAGATCGACTGGCGGCACGGCTCCGCGCTCAACCAGCCTTTCCCCGACGACAGTTTCGACCTCGCGGCCAGCAGC
The DNA here is from genome assembly GCA_013822585.1 of Opitutus sp. GTDB lineage: Bacteria > Verrucomicrobiota > Verrucomicrobiia > Opitutales > Opitutaceae > Didemnitutus. The sequence continues at coordinate 5,205 of PNKG01000076.1, forward strand.
CTGGTTTTCCACCATCTCGACCGGGCCGCCAAGCGGGCGGCCTTGCGCGAGATCCACCGCGTGCTCAAGCCCGGCGGAGCCCTGCATGTCGCCGATTGGGGCCGGGCCGCCAACGGCCTGATGCGCGTGGCCTTTCTCTCCGTGCAAGCCCTCGACGGCTTCGGCAACACCGCCGACAATGTCGCCGGCCTGCTGCCGGACTTCATGCGCGAGGCCGGGTTCGCCGACGCCCGTGAAATCCGGCGACTGGCGACGCCCTGCGGCACGCTTTCGATTTATCGCGCAGCCAAGCCGGCCACCCCGGTCCGGCCGGCCGCTCCCTCCCGACGCCAAGACCCATGATGACGGCCCGTCGCCTCCCTTGCCGACAGCTCGGTTTCTTCCTCGCTGCGGCACTCATCGCCACGGCCGAGCCGCTCACCTTGGAGGAGACTTGGCAGCGGGTCCTGGCCGTTTCATCCGAGGAGCGTGTGTTCGTCGACGAGCGCGCCGCCATCGGAGGCGAGGCGCTGCAAGCCGGCCTCCTGCCCAACCCCTCCCTGTCCTCGGAACTGCAGGAGGTGGGCGTCAAGCGGCCATACCGCGGTTTCGACGACGCCAGCCTGACCGTGCAAGTGCGCCAGGAATACGTCCGCAAAACCAAGCGCGACACCGCCCGAAATCTTGCCGCCGCCCGGAACCCGGTGGCCGAGGCCGACTATGTGGTGCGCGTGGCCGATCTGCGCCAGCGCGTCGTGGCGGCCTATCGCGCCCTCCAAGTGGCGCAGGAGCGGGTCCGGTTGGCTGGCTTGTCGGTCGAGATCGCCCGCCGCACGGCGGATGCCGTCCAGCGGCAGAGCGAGGCCGGACAGGCCAGCGGCTTGGATCTCTCCCGCGCCCGGTTGCAGTTCGCCACCGAGACGGTCCGGCTGGAAACCGCCACCGTGGCGCGTTCACAAGCGCAGCGCGCCCTTGCCGCCCAGTGGGGCGAGCGGCTCGCGGACGGCGCCGACCTTGTCGCCGTCACCTTCAATGCGGCCGTTTCCCTCTCTCCCTTGGAAAAGCTGCAGGACGCGCTGGCCACCGGGCCCGATCTGCGCCGGCTCGGCGCCGAAGCGGAATTTCTGTCCCGCGCGGTCGACTACGAGAAATCGCGCAACGTCCGCGATATCGGCCTGACCGGAGGCGTGCGCTATGGCCGCCGCGGAGCCGACGCCACGGCGCTGTTCGGCGTCGAGATTCCGCTGCTGGTCAACACCCGGAATGAAGGCGGCATCGCCGCCGCCCGGGCCCGCGAGCGCCAACTCGAGCACCGCAAGGCGGCCCTGCGCCTCAACCTGGAGGCGAATCTGGCCACCCGGCACGCCGAGCTCGTCACCGCCAGCCGCGAAGCCCGCGCCCTGGAGCAGGACATTCTCCCGGCCGCAGAGGAGGTGGTGGCGCGCAACGAGGCCGCGCTCGATCAGGGGCAGGGATCGCTCCTGCAGGTGCTGGAGGCGCAAAGGGCCTTGCTGGACGCGCGGGAGCGCCGCCTCGACGCCGTGGAGCGCCAACTCGCCGCCAGCGTTGCCCTCGAACGCCTGACCGGCCACGCTGTCCTGCCCTGAACACGCTTTCGCCATGAACGACCACCTCGATCGCCTTCTCGCCGAGCTCGGGAACGAGCCGATGCCGTCCTTGGGGGCCGGCTTCAACCAGGGCGTTCTGCGGGAGATTTCCGCCCGCCGCCGCCAGATGAGCTGGTGGGCCTGCTGGGAGAATCCCCGTCTGATCGCCGCCGCCGCCGCCGCCGCGGTTTTCATCGGGTTGATCGCTCCGTTTATCGCACCCTCGACGAGGATGGCCGATCGGGAGGCCTTGGGGCTCGATGTCTTCGCCGCCACCCCCCGCCACCTGCCCCTGACCTCGCTGTCCACCCGATGAAGCCCTGGGCCCGCAACCTGCTGTTTCTGCTTTCCGTCGCGGCGATCGCCGCGGGGGCCGCCGCCGTCACGGAATTCTGGATGCGCCGGTCGCACCCGCCGGAAGACGCCCACGCCTGGGTCCACCGCCAGCTGGAAATCACGCCCGAGCAGGATCGCCGGATCGCCGAGATGGAGAAAAGCTTCGCGCAGCGCCGGGCCGTCCTGATGCGGCGCCTGCACGAGGCCAACGAGGAGCTGGCCAACGCCATCCTCGAAGACCGCGCGACTTCGCCCAAGGTCGGGGCGGTTGTCCGCCGGATCCATTCCGCCCAGGCCGAATTGCAGCAGATCACGCTCGACCACGTCTTCGAGATGCGGGCGGCGCTCACCCCGGCGCAATACGACAAATTGCTTCGCCTGACGGCCGACGCCCTCACCCGCCACTCGCACTGACCGCCATGGCGGACGACCCCGACCTCGAGCTGGTCTTGGCCTTGCAAGCCGGCGACGATTCGGCCTTGCGCGCGCTGATGGACCGCCATCGGGAGCCGGTCTTCCGGTTTTTGTTCCGCTACACGAGGAGCGAGACCACGGCCCGCGACCTGGCGCAGGAGACCTTTGTGCGCGCCTACTTCAAAATCGCCCGGTTCGAGCCCCGGGCGAGGTTCGGAACCTGGCTGCACCGGATCGCCCTGAACCTCGTCCGGGATCACAGCCGCAGCCGGCATGCCCGCCGCGAACTGCTGCGCGCCCCGCTGGAAGCGGCGGCCGATCATCCCCCGGCGTCCGCCACCGACGATCCCCGGCACCGGTTGGAGCGGTTGGATCGGCTGCAACGTGTGCAGGCCGCGATCGATGCCCTGCCCAAGGACCTCAAGGGCGCGTTGCTTCTCACCGTGTTCGAGGGCATGTCGCACGAGGAGGCCGCCGCGGTTCTCGACACGACCGCCAAGGCGATCGAGACCCGGATCTACCGGGCGAGAAACTTGCTCAGGGAGGCAACGGGCCTCGGAGCGGCGGATTGAGGCGCGGCCAGGGGCAGCACGCGCAGGTAGTCGCCGGGCGGGCGGCGCAACGCGCGCAGGTCGGCGTGCGAAATCGTGATGTCGCGCATCGCGGCCTTGTCGGTGTCGCTGAGTTTCAACTGGCCGCTCTCGGTCGAGAGCACGATGCGGTCGACGAGGCCGGGCACGCGGCGCAGGACGCGCGGTGGCGTGCCGAGGCCGAAGCGGATGTGACCGCTGCCGACGACGACCACCGCGGTGCGCGGCTGGCCGCCGGGGCCGGTCAGCGCGCGGGCGGCGGCGATGTTGGCCGCCATCGCCTCGTCGCGCGCGACCTGCGCCTCGAAGACGGACCGGAGCTTGGCCGGATCCATCGCCCTGTGCACCGCGAGCTGGAGGTTGAGCAGGCGCTCGTAATCCGGATCGTTCAGCTCGATGTCGGCCGGCAGGAGGGCGCGTTGCTCGGGCGGGAGTTTGGCCAGGCCGCCGCCGCGGCTGACGGCGCGGATGACCTCCGGCGGGGCGTTGAGCGCGCGGACAGGAATTTGGTTCTGCTGCGCGAATTCGCAGAGCGCGCGGTAGTCGGCGAAGTTCTTCCATTTCTTCGCCCACCCGAGCTCGGTCGCGAGCTGCTCGAACGTAAGGGCGCCGGCGTTGAAGCGGTCGATGGCCGCCTGGTCGCGCGCCTCGAGTTGCTCCATGCACAACGTCAGGGCGCGGCCGCGGACGTGCAGCTCCTGCAGCACGCCGAGCTGCACGGCGTGGTGGCGGTCGATGGTGTGCGCCTCGCCGACGTAGACGACGTCGGCCTGGGCGAGATCGGCGAACACCTCTTTGTGTGACGCCTCCTCACCGGCGACGAGGTCGAGCCAGAACTCGGCGGGGTTGGCGAACGCGGTGGCGGCGGCGAGTGCGACGGTCGTGAGCAGCGGGCGGAGGTTCATGGGAGGGGGAGGATTTTTTCGCGCAAATGCGTGCACCTTTGCTTCGACTCGGCGTTGCGCACCGCCATCGAGTAGGCGGCGGGCTCGCCGACGAGGAAGACCTTCTTCCGGCCGCGCGTGATCGCCGTGTAGACGAGGTTGCGCTGCAGCATCATGAAGTGCGCCTTGAGCAGCGGCACGATCACGACCGGATACTCGCTGCCCTGCGACTTGTGGATGCTGATGGCGTAGGCGAGGGCGACCTCGCCCATCTCGCCGCGCTCGAAGGCGTGCCGCTCGCCGTCGAAGTCGGCGACCAGCGTGCCCTTCGTGAGGTCGGTGCTGACGACGGTGCCGATGTCGCCGTTGAAGAGGCCCTTGTCGTAGTTGTTGCGGAGCTGGATGAGCTTGTCGCCGGGTTCGTAGTTGCCGGAGACGGTTTTGAGGGTAGGCCGCGCGGTCCCTCGCGCGGCCGAACCGGCGCCGCCCGGGACGTCGGCGCCCACCTTCCACGGACGGAGCGCGGCCTGGAGCTGGGTGTTGAGGTTGGCGACGCCGACCACGCCCTTGTGCATCGGCGCGAGCACCTGCACGTCGGCGATCGGGTCGAGCCACTTGAAGTGCGCCGGGATGAAGCGCGTGCAGAGCTCGATGACCTTGGCGAGGCAGTCCTCGGCGCTGCGCGCGGCGATGAAGTTCAGGTCGCTCCACGCCTGCGCCTGGTCGACCTCGCCGAGCACGGGCGGCGGCTGGGCGTGGCCTTCGTTGATGGCGTGCGCGGTGGTGACGATCGCGCTCTCCTTGCCCTGGCGGTAGACGAAGGAGAGGCGGGTCACAGGAAGCGTTGTAGCCGGGGTCGCCGACCCCGGGCCGGGCTCATCGAGCCCGGCTACCGCGATGAGATCCTTCAGCACGTTGCCCGCGCCGACGCTGGGGAGCTGGTCGATGTCGCCGACGAGGAGCAGGTGGGCGCGGTTGGGCACGGCCTGGAGCACGGCGGCGGCGAGGCGCGTGTCGAGCATCGAGGCCTCGTCGACGATGAGGAAGTCGGTCGCGAGCGGGTGCGACTCGTTGACGGTGAACGCGCCGTTCTCGAACTTCAGCAG
>PNKG01000077.1 GCA_013822585.1 Opitutus sp.
GGTCTCCAACGAATCGCTCACCCAGGAGCCCGTCGCCACCGAGGTCTTCATCCTCAACAACGCCAAGGCGGCCGACATCAAGCCCACGGTCGACGGCCTCGTCGACAGCGCCGCCGGCGGCAAGATCCTCATCGACGCGCGCTCCAACGCCCTCGTCGTCACCGAACGCCCCTCGCGCATGGCCCGCGTGCGCACCATCATCGAGCAGCTCGACAAGGCCACCGCGCAGGTGATGATCGAATCGAAGTTCGTCGAGGTCACCGACCGCGACATCCGCAACATCGGCATCAACTGGGCCTCGCTGCAGGGGATGAATTTCGGCGTGCGCGGCATCGGCCAGAATTGGCAGCGTCGGAGAGGGCAGGACTTCACCGATGGCGGAACAACTTCGAGCAATACTACGAACGGAACCTCCAACAACACCACTAATTCAGATGGAACCAGTTCGCTGACCCGTAGCGGCACGACGAATTCTACGTCCAATTCGTCCACCAATACCAACAGCACCGGATTCAGCGTAATTCCTGATGCTATCGATCCTAATACGGGCGCGTTTTCCACAGCCACGCTTAACTTGCCCGGTGGCACGGTCACAAACCTCCCGGCGACAGTTCCCTCTTCGGCGGCAGTGAACAATTTCCGTCCTGCGGTTCCAGCAGCCGGCACTACACCGGCTCAGCCCATGTCATTCACGGCGCCAGTCAGCAATTCTACGACTGTGACCACAGGCACGTCTTCGGGCACAGCGGGTTCGACCGACAACAGCGCCACGATCGCCAACAGCATCACCAATACGATCGCCAACACGGCAAATAACACGGTGAACAGCCTCTTGGGGCTGACAAATACGGGCAGCACAACCCGCCTCGCCACGGCCGTCTTCTCCGCCTCGGACTTCAGCATCATCGTCTCCGCGCTCAAGCAGCAGAACAACACGAAGATCGTTTCGAACCCCACCATCGTGACCCTCAACAACACGGAAGCCACGATCAACATCGGTTCCGAGTTCCCGATCCCGAGCTACACCTACAACTCCGAACGCGGCACCTTCGAGGTGTCCGGCTTCCAATACAAACCCATCGGCGTCCTCCTGAAAGTCACCCCGCAGGTCAACGGCACCGGCAACATCCGCCTCGCGCTCGAACCCGAGATTTCGCAGCAGAACGGCGCGACTTCGTTCGGCGGCGCCGGCGGCGCCTCCATCCCGATCATCGCCACGCGCAAGGTGAAGACCCAGGTCTCGCTCCGGGACGGTTACACCGCCGGCATCGGCGGCCTGATCAGCGCGAGCATCGACCATGGCGGCACCAAGGTCCCCGTGCTTGGCAGCATCCCGCTGCTCGGCCGGCTCTTCTCCTCGAAAAACGTGAACGACACCAACACCAACCTGCTGATCTTCATCACGGCCAAGACCGTCAATCCGGACGGCGCGTCTCCAGACGACATCTTCTCCGCCACGGCGCTCGACGCCGTCGGCATGGGCAAGACGAAGTAACCCGCTCCTTCACGCTTCCTCTCCGGCCGTCGCACAAGAAACGCGGCGGCCTTTTTCTTGCGTGGTGCCGAGTGGGGTGGGGACGCGCCGCCCTCGGCGTGTTGTCCTGAGGTGTGGGAGGGGCTTTGCGCCCCGACGACAGCGCAACGTCGGGGCATTAAGCCCCTCCCACACCGAACCAGCCCGCCCGGCGAATGCCTTTCGTTCACGCGCATTCGCGCCCCGACCGCGGCGAGGGCGCCGCGGCTCCATCTGCCGTTCCCTTCAACCTCAACCTCCCACCTCAACCGGCGCGGCGCCGTGCGCCGCGCCCCGCGCCTACCACCCCCCGACCACGAACCCCTGCGCCGCCTTCACCGCGAACACACCGAGATTCTTCGCCGCGTGCGCTGCGATGCACGGCAGCAGCGAGCGCGTGGGATTCAATTTCCAGAACCGCACCGCGTAGAACCACAGCGAACCGGCAAAGATCATCGCCGTGCTGAACCACGCCTTCGCGTTGGGGTCCCAGAGCAGCGCGCCATCCTTCCATTCCCACAGGAACGGGTGCAGCGCGGCAAAGACCAGCGAAGCGCCGGCGCAGCCCGCCACCAGCGCCGCGCGCCCGCGCTGCGTGACGACGACGAAGCCGCGGAAGATCAGTTCCTCCAGGAATGCCGCCGCGAGCGTGTAGGCGCCGAAGAGCACTGTGACCTTGCTTTGCGCGGCGACGATCCCGAGCGCGTATTCGCCGGCGACCTCGATCCCGAGCAGCACGAGCGCACCCGCCACCGCGGCGAGCACGGCCGTGCGGCTCGCGGGCGTCGCGCCCGGCAACGGATTCGGCGCCGGGGTGCCGCCGCGCGCCGCGCGCAGGTCGTCGAGCCAGAGTTTGCCGACGTAGAGGCTGCCCGCGAGGAGCGCCAAGAGCACGAGGGGGTTGTCGTCCGCCATCGCCCGACGAAACAGGATGCGGCGCGTGATTGGCAAGATTGGCCGCAGGTTTTTGTTAGCGTTTGCGGGCCGCGCGCCTAGCCTTCAACCGATGTCCGCTCCGTCCGCACCCGCTCCGTCCGCCGGCCAGCCGCCCGATGTGTTCCGCCGTCTCGCCCCGCAGATGGGTGCGCTCGACCGGTTCATGCAGGACCAGATCCGGAGTTTCGAGCCGGAGATCCGCGGCATGGCGGTGTATTGCCTCGAGAGTTCGGGCAAGCGCCTGCGCCCGACGCTCGTGTTCATCTCCGGCTGGCGCGGCGACGGCGTGGTCGACGACACGCTGGTGCGCGCCGCCGGCGTCGTGGAAATGGTCCACCTCGCCACACTCGTGCACGACGACATCATGGATCGCGCGGCGCTGCGCCGGAACCGCGGCACGGCCGCGCACGAGTTCGGCCCCGACGCCGCCGTGCTGCTCGGCGACGCCCTCTTTTCGCAGGCGCTGCACGTGGCCTCGCAGTTTCCCAGCACGGAAGTGTGCCGCCTCGTCTCGGAGTCCACGCGCAAGGTCTGCTCCGGCGAAATCATGCAGACGCTCCATCGGCGCGAATTGGGCGTCACGCGCGACGATTACTGGCGGGTGATCGATCTGAAGACCGCGGAGCTTTTCCGCGTGTCGTGCTACCTCGGCGCGCGTCTGGCGGGCTTCGCCCCCGAGTTTGTCGCCGCAGCGAACGATTTCGGACGGCGCCTCGGCATCGCCTACCAGATTTACGACGACCTCGTGGATTTCCTCGGCGAGGAAAAGAGCATCGGCAAGACGCTCGGCACCGATCTCGCCAGCGGCAAGCTCACCCTCCCGCTCATGCTGTTGCTCGAGAGGCTTTCCGCCCCGGAGCGCACCGACCTCGCCGAAGCCCTGCAGGGCCGCAAGCCGCTACCGCTCAGCGCGAGTGTCGAGCGCATGCGTGCGCTCGGCATCGCCGACGGCGTGGCGGCGGCGGTCGACGAGGAGTTGGACCGGGCCCGCGCAGTCCTGGCCCCTTATGCCACACTCGAGCCGGTGCCGCTCATGCTGCAGCTGACGGATTTGTTGAAATCGCAGCTCGCCGCGCTTTATTCGGAGGCAGCCAAGCCGTAAATACACCGTTGCCCGCGGCACAGCGGGATCTAACCTGACACCTCCCGATGAACCTCTCGAAGGTCTTCGCCAAGACCCTCGTGACCTCCCCTGAGCGCCAGCAGGAGGCGGATGCGGATTTGGCCATCGTCAAGCGGGTGCAGGCGGGCGATGTCGCCGCCTTCGATCAACTCATCCGCAAATACCGGGAACGGCTCTTCGGCGTCGTTTACAACCTGACTTCGAATCGCGAGGACAGCGCGGATTTGGTGCAGGATTCCTTCATCAAGGGGTTCCAAGCCATCAATCGCTTCCACGGCCAATCGACTTTCTTCACCTGGCTCTATCGGATAGCGGTCAACACCACGCTCAGTCATCTGAGGAAGAACAAGTTGCGGACATTCTTCTCGTTGGAGAAGATCCAAGAGGAAGACCCCTCGGCCAAAATCCTGGGCGAACTGACCGACAAGTCCGGTGCCGATCGGGATGCGTATCTCCGTGAGCTTCAGGAAAAATTGAACGAAGCGATGCAAAAACTGTCTATCAAGCATCGCACAGTCATCACCTTATTCGAGATCGATGGACTCAGCCATGCCGAGATTGCCGAAGTCATGGAATGCTCCGAGGGCACGGTTCGCTCGCGCCTCCATTACGCGAAGCAATTCCTCCAAGGCGAACTGAGCAAATACCTCCGCTGAACGCATGTCGTCCCCCGAACCACGTTCCCGAGTCACCGTCGAAGACCTGTTGCGCCTGAAGCGCGCGGAGCGTCCCGACCCGGAGTTCTGGGCCAAATTCGAAGCCGAGCTGCGCCAGAAGCAGCTCGCCGCGCTCGTCGAGCGGCGCCGCTGGTGGGAAACGCTCCCGCAGGTGTTGGCCCGTCACGCCTACGTCCCGATCGGCGCGGCTGCCGCCCTCGCCTTCACTCTCGTTTCCGTCCGCTATTACGCGCCCACCGCTGTTGTGCAGGAACGGGAATTGCCACCCGCCACCCACAGCATCGCTGCTGAGAGCGCACCCCGCGCCGACGTCGTTTCCAGTGTTGGAACCGGCGCCCAGTCGCCCGCCGCCCTGCTCGCCACCGTCGAGCCCTCGCTCGCCACGGCGCCCGATGCCCGGTTGTCCGAGCAGCTGCCGCCCAGGACCGAGGAACTCGTGCCCTGGAGCACCGTGCCCGCCGGCGACCGCCCGTCGGCCCGCTCGATTGCGAAGAATTTCGCGAAACTGGAGCAGACCGAACCCGAACTCGCCAACTCCCTCTTGCCGGCCGGCGTGAGCGAGCCCGTTCAACTGCAGTCCGCCGCGGTGCAGGTGGCGGAGATTGCCGCCTTCAGCGCGGGCTCCTCTCGCCGCAGCCGTCTGCTCGCGCATTTCTCCGATCGCCAGTTCTCGCAGGATCCCACCGCTCCCGAAGTGGTGCGCGAGCGTCTCGCCCGCCGCCTCGGCGACACCGGGCTCACCGGCGGCTGGTCGCGTGTCGGCGTCAAGGCCGACCGCGTCTCGCTGAAATTCTGAGCGGCGCGCGCCGCTCCCGCCGGCCGGCCCGCCTCGCGCGGGTTTTCTGTTTTCCCGATGCCGATCCACCAAGCAACGCTGACGCTGCCCACCTCCGGCCCGGACCTGCTCGAGATCACCGGTCAAATCGCCCGCGAGCTCGCGCGCAGCGGCCTGCGTTGTGGCATCGTCACGGTCTTCTGCCAGCACACCAGCGCGAGCCTCGTGCTCATGGAGAACGCCGATCCATCCGCGCGGCGCGACCTCGAGGCGTGGCTCGACCGACTCGTGCCGGAGGACGAGGCGGGTTTCACGCACACGTCCGAGGGCGCCGACGACATGCCGAGCCACATCAAGATGGCGCTCACGCGCACGAGCGAGCAGGTGCCGTTCGCCGACGGGCGCCTGCTGCTCGGCACGTGGCAGGGCGTGTTCCTGTGGGAACACCGTCGCACGCCGCACGCACGGCGCGTCGTGCTGACCTTCGTGGGCGAAGAGTAGCGACGGATGTCCACCGCCCCGGCCGGTCGCCACAGCAAGCGGAAGCAGTGCGCGGGCCGCGCAACGTCCAATTTCCGTTACGGCGCCCGTCTTCCGGTTGTAACCTATTAGGTTACAACCGCGACTGCACCTTAGGGGAAGAACGTGAGGAGTGTAACCTATTAGGTTACATTGCCGCGGTGGGGTGCGTTCACGCGTCGGGGGTTGGTCGCCGGCGGTCATGGATCGCCGTTCCAGGGTGGTGACAAGCAGCGCCGGCGTGCCTTGCTCAATGCGGCGCGCAGATGCCGCAGACGTTCACGAAGAAGTCGTTGCCCTTGTCGTCGACGAGGATGAAGGCCGGGAAGTCCTGCACTTCGATCTTCCAAACCGCCTCCATGCCGAGCTCGGGGTATTCGAGGACCTCGACTTTCTTGATGCTCTCCTTGGCGAGGATGGCGGCCGGGCCGCCGATGCTGCCGAGGTAGAAGCCGCCGTGCTGCTTGCAGGCGTCGGTGACCTGCTTCGAGCGGTTGCCCTTGGCGAGCATGACCATCGAGCCGCCGTGCGACTGGAAGAGGTCGACATAGCCGTCCATGCGGCCGGCGGTGGTGGGGCCGAAGGAGCCGGAGGCGTAGCCGACGGGCGTCTTGGCCGGGCCGGCGTAGTAGACGGGGTGATCCTTGAAATATTGCGGCAGGCCCTGGCCGGCGTCGACGCGCTCCTTGAGTTTCGCGTGGGCGATGTCGCGCGCGACGATCATCGGGCCGTTGAGCAGCACGCGCGTGGTGACGGGATATTTCGAGAGTTCGGCGAGGATGTCCTGCATCGGCCGGTGGAGGTCGATGCGGACGGACTGGTCGTCCTTGAACGTGCGCAGCTCGGCCGGGATGAAGCGGCCGGGGTTGGTCTCCATCTGTTCAAGGAAGACGCCGTCCCTGGTGATCCTGGCCTTGATGTTGCGGTCGGCGCTGCACGACACGCCCATGCCGACGGGGCAGCTTGCGCCGTGGCGGGGCAGGCGGATGACGCGCACGTCGAGGGCGAAATACTTGCCGCCGAACTGGGCGCCGACGCCGCTGGCCTGCGCGAGCCCGAGCACCCGGGCCTCCATCGCGAGGTCGCGGAAGGCGCGGCCGTGCGCGTCGCCGGTCGTGGGCAGCGTGTCGTAGTATTTCGTCGAGGCGAGCTTCACGGTCTTCAGGCAGGTCTCGGCGCTGGTGCCGCCGATGACGAAGACGAGGTGATAGGGCGGGCAGGCGGCGGTGCCGAGGAGCTGCATTTTCTCGGCGAAGAACTTCTCGAGGCTCTTCGGGTTGAGCAGGGCCTTGGTCTCCTGGAAGAGGTAGGTCTTGTTGGCCGAGCCGCCGCCCTTGGCGACGAAGAGCAGTTCGTATTCCGCGCCCTCGGTGGCATAGAGGTCGATCTGCGCGGGGAGGTTGGTGCCGGTGTTGGTCTCCTTGAACAGGTCGAGCGCGGCGGTCTGCGAGTAGCGGAGGTTCTCCTTCGTGTAGCACTCGTAGACGCCGCGGGAGAGCCACTCGGCGTCGTTCGCGCCGGTCCAGACCTGCTGGCCCTTCTTGCCGAAGACGATGGCGGTGCCGGTGTCCTGGCACATGGGCAGGATGCCGCCGGCGGCGATCTCGGCGTTCTTCAGCAGCGTGAGTGCGACGTAGCGGTCGTTGTTGGAGGCCTCGGGGTCCTTCAGGATGGCGGCGACCTGCTCGACGTGTTTCGGGCGGAGGAAAAAATTGGCGTCGTGGAACGCCTCGCGCGCGACGTAGGCCAGCGTTTCGGGCGCGACCTTGAGAATCTCCCGGCCCTCGAAGGTGGCGGTGGAGACGCCCTCCTGGGTGAGGAGGCGATACGGCGTGTCGTCGGGGCCGTGGGCGAAGGTGTCGGAGTAGGTGAACGCGGGCGTAGCCATGCCGCACAGGGTAGGGAGGATGTCGGCGAGCACAAGCTGTCGCCGCTGCCCCGGTTGCACCTATAACGCGGGCGCTCCGCGGCGTCAGAGAATCTTCAGCTTCGGCAGGTCCTGCACGTCGATGTAGCCGACGGGGCGGGCCTCGGCGTCGAGCGCGAAGAGGTCGGAAATCTTGAACTGCTGGAAGAGCTTCAACGCCTCCACCGCCAGCACGTCGGCGCCGATGGTCTTGCCGCCGCGGGTCATGAACTGGCTGACGGGTCTGTTGAGGAAATCCGTGCCGCCGCTCAGGGCCGTGCGGCGGAAATCGCCGTCCGTGAAGATGCCGGCGAGCCTCCCGTCGGGCGTGGTCAGGGCCACGGCCCCGGCCTTCGCGCCGGTCATGGCGAGGATGGCCTCCTGCACGGTCGTCTTCGCCTCCGGCAGCAGCGGGCAGCCTTCGCCGGTGCGCATGATGTCCTTCACGCGGAGGAGCAGCGTCATGCCGAGCGTGCCGGCCGGGTGATACCTGGCGAAATCCTCGCGCGTCACGCCGCGGCTCTCGAGCAGCACCATCGCCAGGGCGTCGCCGAGGCCGAGCGCGGCGGTCGTGCTGGCCGTGGGCGCGAGTGCCAGCGGGCAGGCCTCGCGCGGCGCGCGGTAGACGAGACGGTGATCGGCGCCGCGGGCCAGCTCGCTGTCGGCCACGCCGGTCAGCGCCACGGTCTTGAGCCCGAAGCGCTCGAAAAGCGGCAGCAGGCGCAGCATCTCGGAGGTCGATCCGCTGTTGCTGAGCAGGATCGCCAGGTCGCCGCTGGCGCACAGGCCGAGGTCGCCGTGCAGCGCATTGGTCGGGTCGAGGAAGCACGAGGGCACGCCCGTGCTGTTGAAGGTGCCGGTGAGCTTCTGCGCGATGTGCGCCGACTTGCCCACGCCGCTGAACACTAGCTTGCGGCCCGCGGCGAGGGTCGCCTCGACCGCACGCACCGTGGAAACGAAATCCTCGTTCAGCACCCCGGCGGTGGCGTCGAGCGCCTCGCGCTCGATGGCGAGGCAGTGGCGGGCTTTGGCGAGGATCGTGGCGGCGTCCAGTGGCATCTAAACTTGTATTGGGGGAGAGCGGGCGCAAACCTACCGGGCACGCTCCGTCGTTCAACCACTTTCCCGCCGTGCCACGCTCCGCCTCGCCGCTCCGCCGCCTGCCGCCGCTCCTCGCGGCCGTGCTGGCGCTGGCGCTCGGCGGCTGCTCGGAGGACTCCCGGCAATCCTACGCGACGGAGACCGACGAGCCGTATTACCGGCAGGCCGAGCAGATGAAGCGCGCCAACCGCCAGCAGGAGGCGCTCTCGGCCTACCTCAAGGTCATCGAAAAACGCGGCGACGACGCGCCCGAGTCGCACCTCGAGGCCGGCCTGGTCTACCTCCACCACATCCGCGATCCGATCGCGGCGATCTACCATTTCCGGAAATACCTCGCGCTCCGCCCGAACAGCGCGCAGGCCCCGCTCGTGCGCCAGCGCATCGACGCCGCGATCCGCGATTTCGCGCGCACGCTGCCCGCGCAGCCGGTCGAAAGCCAGCTGCAGCGCGTCGACCTCATCGCGGCGATGGACAAGCTGAAGCTCGAGAACGATCTCCTGAAGCAGCAGCTCGCGGAGCATCAAACCGGTCGTGTCTCGGCCGGCGGCGACGAGACCGGGGCGAGCGGAGGTCCTGCGGCACGCGATCCCGCGGAGACGCGCGGGGCTTCCACCGCCAGCGGCAATTTCGCCCTCAACGTCGACACCCTGCCGACCGTGCGCACCCGGCCGGTGCGGCCAGAACCCTCGCGCCAACCACCGACCGCCGCTCCGCAGCGCACCGCGCCGGCGGCCGCCCCGCCCCAACCCTCCTCGGCAGGCGCCCGCCGCCACACCGTGCGCCCGGGCGACACGCTCTCGAGCCTCTCGCAGCGCTACTACGGCAACCGCACGCGCTGGCGCGACATCTACCAAGCCAACCGCAGCCAGATGAAAGGCGAGTCCGACCTGAAGGTCGGCATGGAGCTGGTGATTCCGCAGTAGCGGAGAGCAGGGCCGGCTGACGTCTGAATGCCAAGGTGGTCGGCGGCGTCCCGACGGCGACAAAAACGCTGCGAAGCTCACCTTACGCCCGTGTCGCCGACGGGACGCCGCCCGACTACCTCGTCGGGGCAGCGCTCGTTCGTATGGCGCACTTTGGTGGTTACAGCGCGACGCCGACCGCCTACAGCTCTCGTCCATGCCCCGCACTTCCCGCCGCACCTCGGTGTTCACGGAGTCGCTGATCCGCGAAATGACGCGCGTCGCCCTGCGCCACGGCGCGGTGAACCTCTCGCAGGGCTTCCCGGACTTCAACCCGCCCGCCGAGGTCTTGGCGGCGGCCAAGGCGGAGATGGACACGGACCACCACCAATACGCCATCACTTGGGGTGCGCCGCCGCTGCGCGAGGCGCTGGCGGTCAAGCTCACGCGCTTCACCGGCCTGCCCTGCGATCCGGAGAAGAACCTCATCGTCACGTGCGGCGCCACCGAGGCGATGATGGTGGCGGTGATGACGGTCACCGATGTCGGCGACACGATCGGCCTCTTCTCGCCGTTCTACGAAAACTACAGCGCCGACGCGATCCTCTCGGGCGTCACGCCGGTGTTCGCGACGCT
>PNKG01000078.1 GCA_013822585.1 Opitutus sp.
TTTCTGCGTGGTGAGCTTGGCTGCGCCGGCCTTGCCGTAGTCGCGGGCGAGTTTCGGCAGGTAGTTCTGCATCTCGAAGATGACCTGCACGGTGCCCTTGCCGTAGGTGGAGCTGTCGCCGATGACGACGGCGCGGCCGTAGTTCTGCATCGCGCCGGCGAATATCTCCGAGGCCGAGGCGCTGAAGCGGGAGGTGAGGATGGCGAGCGGGCCGTCGTAGGCGATGGCGCCGCTGGTGTCGCGGCCGAGGGAGACGCGGCCCAGCGAATCGCGCACCTGCACGACGGGGCCCTGGTCGATGAAGAGGCCGGAGAGGCTGATCGCCTCGGAGAGCAGGCCGCCGCCGTTGCGGCGCAGGTCGATGACCAAGGCGGTGATATTCTCCTTCCTCAGCTTGCCGATGAGTTCAACGACGTCGTTGCTGGCGGAGGCGCGCTTGGTGTCTTCGTTGTCTCCCGTCTCGCCGTAGAAGGAATTCAGCGTGATGACGCCGATGTTGTTGATGCGGCCGTCGGCATCGGGGACCTCGTGGACATTGGCGAAGGCGCGGGCCTGGTTGATCTTGATGACGTCGCGCGTGATGGTGACCTGCTCGGTCTTGGAGGTGTCGGTGGTTTTCTGGGGGACGATCGTGAGGGTGACCTTGGTGCCTTTCTGGCCGCGGATCATCTGCACGATTTGCTTGTTGCGCATGCCGACGACGTCGACCGGCTCCGCGCCATCCTGCTGCACGGCGACGATCTTGTCCTTCGGCTTCACTTTGCCGGTCAGGTCGGCGGGGCCGCCGGGGACGATGCTGACGATTTCGCAGAAGCCCTCGTCGTTGACGGTGAGCACGGCGCCGATGCCGACGAGCGCGAGATTGATGTCGATGTTGAAGTCCTCGAGCGTCGGCCAGGAAAAATAGGATGAGTGCGGATCGTAGAGGCGGGTAAGGGCAGAGAGGAAGCGCTCCTCGATCTCGTAGGGTTGCACCTCGGAAGTGTTCTTCTGGAAGCGGTCGAAGCGCCGGAGCATCGTCTGCTTGGCGGCCTCGGGGGTCTTCTTGCCGAGGATTTCGTTGATGTATTCGGCCTTCAGGCGACGCAGCCAGATATCGTCGGCTTCCTCTTGGGTGGCGGGCCAGGGGCCCTTGGTGCGGTCGAGTGTGTAGTGATCGTCGTTGGTGAGATCGAGGTCTTGTTTCAGCTGTTCCCGAACCCAAGTGACGCGGGTTTGCACACGCTGTTCGAAGAGGCCGTAGATGCGGAAGGCAGCGTCGATGTTGCCGGTGAAGGCGATGCTGTTCTCGAGTGTGGGACCGTAGAGGCGGCGGAGCGATTGCTCATCTTTGGCCGAGAAGTAAAGGCGCTGGGGGTCGAGCAGCGCCATGAAGTCGGTGATGAGCTTGGGGTAGTCCTCGGATTTGACTGCGTTGCGGTTGAAGTGGACGTAGTCGAGGAGCTGTTTGAGCGTCCGCACCTCATTTTGCATGAGGGGGTTCGTCGTGAAGTCGCGGTCCGTGACGGCGAACGCGGCCGGGACGAGCGCGAGCGCCAGGGCGAGACGGAGGAGGTGACGGATTCGCATGCGGGTGAGTTAGTCGCTTATGGGGTGAAATTGTTTCCTAGTTCGACCAGTCACCCCGACGCGCGACGAACACGACCGGAAACGGGTGACGGGTGGCCAAAGGCTGATTATCGGCGTGGAACCGACGTGGTTTAGGCTAACGGCGGCTGAGCAGGTCCTTGGCATCGTCGAGGATTCGCTTTTCCTGTTCGGTAAGAGCGCCGAAGCCCTGGCTATTTATCTTGTCGAGAATGCGATCCACCTCGGCCCGCAGCTCGGCAGGGGTGGATTTCCCACCCAAATCGACTTTGAAAACGGGGTGCTTTGCCGCATCGCTGGCGGCCTTGCGGCGCTTCAACCACGAGGGGAGTTCGATCAGGGGCGAACTGGAACCCCGATCCGACCCGTGCCGGGCATAGACGAACCGGTAAAAGAGCCAACCGGTCAGCATGCCGCCCAAGTGGGAGGAGTGGGCGATGTTCGTCTCGAATTTGCTGCCAGGCAGTTCGCTGAAGAGCAAGCCGAGCAGGTCGAAACCGAAAAGAATCCAGGCGAGGACCTTGGGCCGAAGGGTCACGGGCAGGACCAGGAAAAGAAGGAAGGTGATCTCGCGTTCCGGATAGACGCAGGCGAAGAAGATGAACATCGCTGCAACACAGGCCGATGCGCCGACCAGAACCGCGCCGCCACCCCAGACATTGACCGCCAGCCAGAAGCCGGCACCCAGCGCGGCGGAGGCCGCGTAGAATTGCAGGAATCGCGAGAAACCCAGCAGGGGCGCGACCTCGCGGCCGATGAAATAGATGCCGAGGCAGTTGAAGAGCAGGTGCAGCAGCCCGTCATGCAGCAGCACATAGGAGACCGGCGTCCAGACACGCCCGTGCACCAGGCCCGACGCCGACAGACCCATCAACCGCGAGAAGGAATCCGCACCAAACCGGTCGAACGTGAACTGCATCACCGCACCCGCAACCGTCGCGCACAGGACCCACGTCAGCGCCGAGGTGGTCTGGCGGGGGTAGTCGTCACGCAGGTAGGAGCGGTCGGCCAACATCGCGCGTCAACTTACGTCGCGACCCCTCAAATACAAGCTCCGGCTCTCGGGCTTTCCCGTGGCCAAGCGCCCCGTGATCCTGTGACGCCTCGCCCGCTTGACAGGCCAAGTGAATGCCGTTGAATGCGCTGCAAATGGCCAACAAAGCTGAAAAGTGGAAGGAAAACGCGACGGGCAAATTCTACGTCGACCAGCAATGCATCGATTGCGATCTCTGCCGCGAAACCGCCCCGGGATTCTTCACCCGCCACGATGAGGGCGGCTACTCCTTCGTGCACAAGCAGCCCACGACCGACGAAGAGGCCGCTCTCTGCATGGAAGCCCTCGAAGGTTGCCCCGTTGAGGCCATCGGCAACGACGGCGACGAGTAATCCCAACCTCCGCAAGGTCAGAACCGCCCACCCGGCGGTTCTCTTTTGCCTGCATGGTTAAGTATGAATAAAGACACTATTAACAATAACCTCCGCCCTTGGTTCCTCGCAGCCATCGCCGGTGTCCTCGTCTGCCCTGCGCCCTCAGTCCAGGCGCAGACCGCGCTGCCGGATTTTGCCGTGGTCTCCTCGCGGGTTGCGAACCAGACATCCGTCGGCACGATGGACACGCTCGTTTCGGGACTGCGTTTCCAACCACGGGTCGACGTGCAGAGCCGCAACCTTGCCGAGGCGCAGGCTGACATCGCAATCCGCGGCGGCCTATTTGAGAGCACAGGATTCAGGATCGGCGCCGCGGCCCTCGGCGACGCGCAGACAGGTCACTATTACGCCGAACTGCCCGTGTCTCCGGCAATGCTGGAGGCGCCCCGGGTTGAGACGGGGCTGGGCAATGCAGTGCACGGCTTCAACGCCACCGCCGGCACAGTGAGCTACGCTTGGCGCCGGATTCTGCCGACAGTCGAAGTGAACGCCGCGGCCGGCAATTTCGGCTACAATCGGCAGGGGCTCTATGCCGCTGCCGTGCGCCGGCTCGGCAATGGCGAGGCGGCCGCCGACCTCGAGTGGGCGCGTTCCGAGGGCGACGGCAGCCGGCCCGCGGGCGATCACGACTTCGACCGGCTGGCCGCGCGCGTGCAGTGGCGCGGCGCGATGACGCAGACGGATCTCTTCGCCGGCTACCAGGCCAAATTCTTCGGCTGGCCGAATCTCTACACGCCGTTCGGCTTCAACGAATCGGAAAATCTCCAGACCGCGCTGGCCATGCTCAACCACCGCTGGGCCGACGGTGCCGGCAACGAATTCTCCGCCGCAGCCTTCTGGCGGCGCAACAAGGACGACTATGAATTCAACCGCGCCGTGCCGGGCGCCTCGAATCCATTCCAACACACCACATGGCAGCGCGGCTTCGCGCTGAGCGGGCGCCGGGCGGGCGGCGGCTACGCCCTGAACTACTCCGCGAATTTCTCCCGCGAGCGACTCGAGTCCACCGCGCTCACCTTCGGGCGCTACTCGGGTCGCACGATGACCAAACTCGCACTGGCGCCCGAGTTCACGCACGAGTGGGGCGGGGGAGTCCTCACCGGCCGTGGCGGCGCGAGCTACGACGACTCCGATCGCACAGGCGCGGTCCTTTCACCCCTGCTCGGGGCCGAATGGCGCCGCGGCGACTCCGCGTTCTACGCCGAGTATTCCGAGGCGACGCAGCTCCCGTCCTTCACGGCCCTCAACTCCAATGCCACAGCCGGGCTCTTCCGTGGCAATCCCAACTTGGGGCGCTCCACCGCCCGCAATCTGGAGTTCGGCGCCAAGGGCGCCGTTTCGAGCTGGGAAATCGAGGCGGCGGTCTTCCGTCGCCTTGATGACGATCTCGCCGATTGGACGTTCCGTCGCGGCGTGGTCGCCCGCACGGCCAACGCGGTGGACATGCGCAACACGGGCCTCGAACTCCTTGCCGCCCGCCGGACCGCACGCTGCGAAATCGTGCTCGGCTACACTTGGCTCGAGAAACGCGGCGATTACGGCGGTGCGCTCGTCGACGCCAGCTTTTACGCCCTGAACTTCCCGCGACACCGGCTGACCGCAGCGGTCACTTGGCGCTTGGGCGGTGGATTCGAGCTCCGCTCCGACAACGAATACCGGGTGCAGCAGGCTAATCCTCTTCGCACGGCTGGCGGGAATACGGCGATTCTCTCCTCTCTCGGTCTCTACTATTCCCCCCCGCGGCTCTCCGGCTGGCAGTTTTCCCTGCTGGCGGACAATCTCTGGCAGAGCGATTTCCAAGAGGTGCCGGCAGTCCCTGCGGCACGCCGACAATGGGCCTTTGGGGTATCGCGCCGCTGGTAACGCGCCGGATTACAAGCCGGCGGTCTCGTTTCCAGCTGGACGGATTTCACTGGAAATCAGACTTGGCCCGGCAATCTTACCGGGCAAATCTTCAACGCCATGCTCATCTGGATCATCCTCATCATCATTCCGATGCTGTTCGGCCTCTATGCGCAGATGCGCGTCATGAGCGCCTACAACAAGAACGTCCGGATCCCCTCCCGCGGCCACATCACCGGCCGTGAGGCGGCCGCGGCCGTGATGGAGAGCGCCGGCATCCACAACGTGCAGATCGTGCGTGTCGAAGGCCAGCTCACGGACCACTACGATCCGATCAACCGTCGCTTGGCGCTCTCCGAGCACAATTACGACGGCACGAGCCTCGCCGCGCTCGGTGTCGCAGCCCACGAGGCCGGCCACGCCATCCAGCACAAGGTCGGCTACAGCATGATGAACTTTCGCCAGGTGCTCGTTCCGGCCACGCAGATTTCGGCGGGCGCTTCCCAACTCCTCATCATCATCGGCATCGTGCTCGGGGCCCAAGGGCTGGGCGGGATGTTCCTCACGCTTGGCGCTGTCGCGCTGGCGGTCATTTGCTTGTTCCAGCTCGTCACCCTGCCGGTCGAATTCGACGCCACCCGCCGCGCCAAGCTCCAGCTCGTCACCCTCGGCATCGTCGACCGCGACGAGATGGAGGGCGTGCACGAGACGCTCGATGCCGCGGCGCTGACTTACGTGGCGGCCTTTGTGGCTTCGCTCGGCAGCTTGCTGCACATCCTGATGCTCATCGCCGGCGGCCGCCGTGACGAATAACAAGGACTGGAAATCCCACCCCAAGCGCCGGCCATTGAGCCGGCGTTTCCCTTTGGTGGCCAAGCCGGCAAGCCGGGGTTCGGATTCCGTCAATCGAGCCTTGGAGATGGACTGGCGTGGACTTCTTGAGTCCAACAGCTTCACGATTTGCGTCCGTCTCCAGGAGCTCAGCGATCACCCGCAGATGAAATTCAGCGGCGGCTACGACCACAATTGGGTGTTGGACAATGCCAACGCCGACCTCGCTCTCGCCGCCTCCGTTCACGAACCCGGAACCGGCCGCACTTTGGAAGTGTGGACCGAGGAACCCGGCGTGCAGTTCTATAGCGGCAATTTCCTGGACGGCTCCTATACGGGCAAACGCGGCAGGCCATACGGTTTCCGCAGCGGATTCTGCCTTGAGACGCAGCACTACCCCGACTCGCCCAATCAAAGGGACTTCCCCTCCACCATCCTTCGCCCGGGTCAGGTCCACCGCACTGCCACCGTGTTCAAGTTTCGTGCAAGCCAGGCCCGCCTTCCTTGACGGCCATAAGCATCCCCCTCGCCGCGTTCCTTGTTGACCTGCCGCTTCCCGAGAGCCCGATCGCAGTGTGATCGGCACTATCAGGGGCTTGATGGCGGAAGGGGAGGGATTCGAACCCCCGGAGCCTTGCGGCTCAGCGGTTTTCAAGACCGCCGCAATAGACCACTCTGCCACCCTTCCGAGCGCGTGATTCGGCTGGCAGCGTTGGCGGAAATTCCGCAGTGTCCAGCCCGCAAGTCGCACCTTGGGCCGGGCGCGCATGTCGCCATGGCCAAATCGGAACAGAAACACACGGCAGCGGAAATGCAGGGCCTCTACGGCCCGTTCACGGTCGCGGAGCGCGTGGTGCAGAAAATCTGGCTGCAACAGGACTTCGTCTCGGTGCGGGCGCAGCTGACCGACGGCCGCCGCCTGGAGGTGCTCTCGCCCGGGCGTTGGAATCTGCTCGGCGGGCCGGATTTCCGGCGCGCCCGGCTGCGGATCGACGGCCGCGAGGTCGAGGGCGACATCGAGGTGCATTTCCATGCCGGAGACTGGAAGGCGCACAACCATGCGGCGAATCCGGCCTACGCGAACGTCGTGCTGCATGTCCTGATGTTCCCACCCGATGTCAGAGCCCGTTTCCAGCGCCGCGCCGACGGCGCGGAGATACCCTCGTTCGTGCTGCTGCCCTTGCTGCACCGCGACCTCGAGGAATACGCGGCGGACGATGCGCTCGAGGCCATCACCGCGCGCGACGATTGGCGCCGCATCGAGGAACTCGCCAACCTGCCGTTTGACGAGGTGCGGGAGCAGCTCCGGCGCCGCGCGCAGTCGCGCTGGGAGCGCAAGGTCGCCTATGCCCGTCTGCGCATCGCTCGGCTCGGCCGGGAAGCGGCGGCGCACCAGACCGCTTTGGAGATCCTCGGCTACCGCCAGAACCGCGTGCCGATGCTCGCGGCCGCAGAACGCTGGCCATTGCCGGCTTGGCGTGGCGGTCTGGTTCCGATCGAGGTGCTCCGCAGTGTGAATGGCTGGCAGCGGCAGGGGCTGCGCCCGGCCAACCGCCCGGTGACGCGGCTCTTTCAATACCGGGATTGGGTCGCGGCCGTGCCGGACTGGCCGGAGCGACTTGCGGCGTGGGCGGGGGGAATGGCCGCCTTGGAGACTTCGGTCGACAGCGGCAGCAATCCGTTCCGGCGTGCTGCCGGTTTGGCAACGATGCGCGACCAGTTGTGGAAACTGACCGGCCGGGTCGTTGGCGGACCGCGTCTCAACACGCTGGTGTGCGACGGACTCCTGCCCCTTGGGGCTGCCGAAGCCGCCCGTCCCGATTTCGGTGCGGTGTGGTTCCACTGGTTTCCGGGCGACATGCCCGAGCAGATCCGACAAGCTTTGCCCAAGCTCGGTGTGACCGGCGCCCGCGACCAGCCGCTTTGCCATGGGTTTGCCCAAGGCTTGCTCGCGTGGCTGATCGAGCGCGAGATTTGCGCGTAAGTGGCTGATTGCCCGCGTCGGGCGGCGCGCTTGACAACCCCTGAGCCCGGGGCCTACTTTCTCCCGTCCAACGAGTTCACTTTCCACAAGTGGGCGGGCCTCCGGGTCCCGCCTTTTTTTTCCCACCTACACATCCACACATGAGCAGCGAAATCCTGTCCGTCCTCGAATACATGGAGAAGGAGAAGGGCATCCCCCGTGCCGATATGATCTCCGCCATCGTCAACGCCATCAAAACAGCGGCGTTGAAGGGCGTGAACTCCGGCCAGGACCTCAAGATCGAGATCAACCCCAAGGACGGCAAGCTGAAGGCCTGGGCCGTCATGAAGGTAGTGGACTCCGTCGCCGACCCGAAGACCCAAATCCATGTGGAGAAGGCGCAGGTGTTCAAGAACGGTGCGTTGGTCGGCGACTCGATCGAGAAGGAAATCGATCCGGCCTACCTCGGCCGCATCGCCGCGCAGACCGCCCGCCAGGCGATCATGCAGCGCCTCCGACAGTTTGAAAAGGAACGCATCTACGACGATTTCAAGGACTCCGTGGGCGACATCGTCAGCGGCACCGTCCGCCGCCGCGAGCGCAACGACCTCTTCATCGACCTCGGCAAGGCCGAGGCCGTCATGCCCGGCAAGGAGCAGGTCCCGGGCGAGGAATACGCCCCGGGCGAGCGCATCCGCTGCCTGCTCCTCGAGATCGAGAATTCCAGCCGCGGCCCCGAGGTCATCCTCAGCCGCGCCAGCCCGAAGTTCGTCCGCCGCCTCTTCGAGCTCGAAGTCACCGAGATTGCCGACGGCACGGTCAAGATCGAGGCCTTCGCCCGCGAACCCGGCTACCGCACCAAGATCGCCGTCACCAGCACCGACCCGAAGGTCGACCCGGTCGGCGCCTGCGTCGGCGCCCGCGGCGCCCGCGTGAAGAGCATCGTTCGCGAGCTCGGCGGCGAAAAGATCGACATCATCCCTTACCACGCCGACCCGAAGGAGATGCTCGTCGAGGCGCTCAAGCCGGCCCTGCCGCGCGAAATCGCGCTCGACGAGAAGAACAAGCGCATGCTCGTGAAGGTCGCCAACGAGGATCTCGCCGTCGCCATCGGCCGCAAGGGCCAGAACGCGCGCCTCACCTCGCGCCTCGTCGGCTGGCGCCTCGACATCGAGGAGTGGAAGGTCACCGCCTCCGACCCGCGCGCCCAGGCCATCGGCGCGCTCGTCTCCGCCTTCGGCTTCGATGCCGGCATCGCCGGGCGCCTCGTCGCCAACGGCATCAACTCCCCCGCCGCCTTCGAAGGCGTCGAGGCGAGCGACCTCGTCGGCATGGGCTTCTCCGAAGAGGAGGCCCAGGGCGTCATCGCCAAGGTCTCCGGCGCCTCCGCCTGATTTCACTTCCGCCACCCCCGCCATCCACGCACCGACACACCGCCTTAATGAGCGCCCGCATTCACGAGATCGCCAAGAAATACGACGTTGAGCCCAAGGAGATGCTCTCCTGGCTCAAGGAGCAGGGCTTCGTCTCGGCGGACACCAGATCGGTCTCCAGCACCGTCAGCAAAATCTACTACGACGAGATCGAGAAGAAGTGGGGCGGCCAACCGGCCGCGCCCGAGGCTGCTCCCGCTGCCGCGCCGGCCGAGGCTGCCGCGCCGCAGGTCAAACTGCCCGCCGGCGTCTTCGTGAAGACGGCGCAGGATGTCGCGCGCGAGAAGGAGGAGGCCGCCAAGGCCGCCGCCGCCGCGAAAACCGCCGCCGTCTCCGCTGCTGCGCCCGCGCCGGTCGCCCCGCCCCCCGCCCCCGTTTCCGCGCCGAAGCCGCCACCGGCCGTCCCGGCGGCTCCCGGTTTCAAGGCCGCGCCTCCGCCGCCCGCCGTGCCGGCTTTCAAGGCTCCTCCGGCCCCGGCCCCGATCTCCGCGCCCAAGCCCGCTCCGGCCCCCGCGCCGATCGCCAAGGCCGCGCCGGTCGCCCCGCCGCCTCCACCCGCGGCCAAGATCCCGGGCGTGCCGCCGCCGCCGCCCGCCCCCGGAGCCCGCCCGGCTCCGGCCGCGCCCGCCGCCTCGGCCTTCAAGGCCCCGCCCGCGCCCCCGGCCGCCCCGGCCGCGTCCTCCGTCACCGTCACCGAGGAAGGCGGCATCAAGATCATCCACCTCAAGCCGCCGATCATCGTCCGCGACTTCGCCGTGGCGCTCGGCCTCAAGCCCTTCAAGCTCATCTCCGAGCTCATGGAGATGAGCATCTTCGCGTCGATGAACCAGTCGATCGACGAAGCGGTGG
>PNKG01000079.1 GCA_013822585.1 Opitutus sp.
AGCGACAGGGTGGTCGGCCAACGCCGCCCGCGGCGCCCCCTGCGGGCGGCCGGCTTGTGCCGCCCTCTCCGTCCGCCCCGGGGCTTGCGTTCGCCCGGCACCCGGTCTTTACCGGGACGATGCCCGAACCCCGGCGGCTCAACTGGTTTCTGATCTTCGGCGTGTGGACCGCCGTGGGCGTGCTGCTGTCCATCCAGACCTACATCAGCATCGCGAAGCTGCCGGACAACCTGCACGACAACCTGATCCTCTGGGTGGCGCAGATGTATCGCGCGTGGATCTGGGCCCTGCTCACACCCTTCGTCTTCCACCTGCGGCACGAGCTGCTGAAACGGCACCGCAGCCGCGCCCTGCTCTTCGGCCTGCACCTGCTCGCCTCCGTCACGCTGCTCGCCTGGTGCAACATCGTGCGTTTGTGGGCCCTCAACCTGACCTTCGGCGGCTACGACCTGCAGCTCTACGGCTTCGACGCCATCCTCTCGATGCTCGGCCCGCGCTCGCTGATCGACTTCTACCTCTACTGGATCGTCTTCGCGATGGGCTACATGCACGACCTCGCCCACCAGAAGCGCGAGACCGAACTCCGCGAGGGGCAGCTCCAGACCCAGCTCGCGCAGGCGGAGCTCGCCGCCCTCAAACAGCAGGTGCAGCCGCATTTCCTCTTCAACTCCCTCAACGCCATCTCCTCCCTCATGCGCGAGAAGCAGGCGGACAAGGCCGTCGAGGCCCTCACCCTCCTCTCCACGCTGCTCCGCCAGCTCATGGCCAACGCCGGCAAGCAGGAGATCGAGCTCTGGCGCGAGCTCGACTACGCCCAATGCTACCTTTCCGTCGAGAAGGTGCGCTTCGAGGAGCGGATGCAGGTGGGTTTCGACGCCGACGAGGACTGCCTCTCCGCCCTCGTGCCCACGCTCATCCTCCAGCCCCTCGTCGAGAACGCCGTGAAGCATGGCATCGCCCAGCGCCGCAGCCCCGGCCGCGTCCAGGTGAGCGCGCGCCGCCACGGCGACCGGCTGCGGCTCGAGGTCTTCAACGATCCCGCCGAAGGCGGCCGCCGCGCCGATTCCCAGGACAACCACGGCATCGGCCTCCAGGCCACGCGGGCCCGGCTCCAGCGCGCCTTCGGCCCGGCCCACCGGCTCGAATGCGATCTGGCCTCGCCCGCCGGCTGCCGCGTGACCATCGAACTGCCCCTGCACCTCGGCCGCGTGCCCGCCGCAGCCACCGCCTGACCATGGACAAACTGCGCATCCTCATCATCGACGACGAGCGTCCCGCCCGCCGCGCCATCCGCTCGCTGCTCGACAAGGAGCCCGACGTCGAGGTTGTCGGCGAGGCCGCCGATGGCGAGGAGGCTCTCGGGAAGATCCGGTCGCTGCATCCGCAGATCGTCTTTCTCGACATCCAGATGCCGCTCCTCACCGGCCTCGAGATGCTGCACAAGCTCCCGCCGGCGCGCCGGCCCGAGATCATCTTCATCACCGCCTACGACGAGTTCGCGCTCCGCGCCTTCGACCTGCAGGCGGTCGACTACCTCATGAAGCCCTTCAGCGACGAGCGCTTCCGCTCCGCGCTCGACCGCGCCCGCCGCCGCGTGCGCAGCGGCTCGCTCACTTCCACGGAGAAGGCCCTCCGCGCCCTGCTCGAGCACCTGCAGAAGCCGAACGTCGCGCGCCCGCAGGGCAAGCCCGCCTCCGGCGTCGATTTCACGCGCCTCGTCGTCAAGGCCGACGGCCAGCTCCATTTCCTCAACCAGGCCGACATCCGCTGGGTCGAGGGCCAGGGCGACTTCGTGAAGATCCACCTCAAGGAGCGCGGCCTGATGGTGCGCATGACCCTGACCAAGATCGAGGAGATGCTCGACCCCGAGACCTTCGTGCGCATCCACAAGAGCACCATCGTGAACCTCAACCGCGTGCGCCGCATCCTGCCGATGCTCGCGCGCAGCCACGGCATGGAGCTCGACGACGGCACCGCGCTCCCCATCGGCCCGAGCTACCGCGGCGTGCTCGACCGCCTGAAATAAGGGCGGGGCGGGGGCGGGGCGCGCCGGGAAGACCGACGTTCCTCGGCGCATCCCCCGTCGCGGGATCGGCGGCACGCGATTGTCGCGCGGATTGGGCGCACGTTTCACCGCGTTCACCTTACGATGTGCGGGCAGGGTCGACGATCGTTTGAAGCGGCACCGGGAGCGGCGTTGGCTGCCAGAACCGCCCGTGACTTGTGCGTGGGCGACACCAACACAATGAATAACTACAACTCGCTTCCCTCGCGGACAGCGGCAGCGCCGGCCTTGGCGCTCCTCGCCGTCCTTGCTGCGACGCCGGGCTTCGCCCAGCAGAACCAACCCTCGGCCGAGACCGAGACTGTCAAGCTGCAGTCCTTCGAGGTCACCGGCTCCCGCATCCGCCGCGTCGACGCGGAAGGCCCCCTGCCGATCGTGCAGCTCTCCCGCAGCGAATTCGACGGCACGGGCTACACCACCGCCGCGGACTTCCTCCGCGACCTGCCCTTCAACGCCGGCGGCAACATCGACCCGCAGCGCACCAGCACCTTTGCCACTGGCGCCACCACGGCCAACCTCCGCGGCCTCGGGTCCCGCAACACCCTCGTGCTGATCAACGGTCGCCGCATCGCCGGCTACGGCCTCCCGGGCGGCAACGGCTTCAGCACGGTGTTCGACCTGAGCGCCATCCCCTCGGCCGCCATCGACAGCATCGAACTGCTCAAGGACGGCGCCTCGGCCATCTACGGCTCCGACGCCGTCGCCGGTGTCATCAACATCAAGACACGGAAGAACTACTCGGGCCTCAACACCGAGGTCTACTTCGGCAACACCACCGACACCGACTCCCTCTTCCAGCGCTACGGCCTGACCTTCGGCGCCTCCACCGAGAAGACCGAACTCGTCGTCGTTGCCGACTACTCGACGCGCAACGCCCTCAAGCAGGCGGACCGGGATGTCGCCGCCAACGCCGACCTGCGCCGCTACGGCGGCCGCGACAACAAGTCCTCCGCGGGCTTCCCCGGCCGCGTCACGGTCCCCGGCCTCGGCACCGTCACCTACAACGCGCCGACCACCACGCCGACCGTCGCCGGCGCCGTGCCCTACAGCGGCTTCACCCACGGCTACAACTTCAGCCCGATCACGGACAACATCCCCACGCGCGACGCCCTGGGCGCCTACATCTGGACCAAACACCAGATGACCGAAAACCTCTACGGTTTCGCCGAGGTCATGTCCCGCACCAACAAGACCACCATCGAGGTCGCGGCCTCGCCGGTCTTCGGCCAGAATGAACAGGGCTCCTCCACCGCCGGCCAGATGCTGTTCCCGTCGACGAATCCCTTCAATCCGTTCGGCGTGAACATCGCGGGCTCCGCGCTCGCCTTCCGCCTCGTCGAACTCGGCCCGCGCTCCACCGCGATCCAGAGCGACGCCAGCCGTTTGCTCGCCGGCTTCGGCGGCAACTTCGCGTCGAGCTGGACCTGGGAGACCTCCATCATGCACGCCGAAAACAAGACCTCGCAGGCCAACTACAACCAGGCCTTCGACCGTCTCGTGCAGAACGCCCTCAACGGCATCAGCGGCCCGCGGACCGGCCGCCAGCTCTGGCTCAATCCCTTCGGCCCGAACGACCCCGAGCTGATCGGCTACCTCCGCTCGAACTTCAACCGCATCAGCTCCTTCACCACCCGCATCGCCGACGTGAACGTGAGCGGCGAACTCCTCGACCTGCCCGCCGGCAAGGTCGGCCTCGCGGCCGGCGCCGAGGCGCGCACCGAGGACCTCGAGTCCTGGCGCTCGCTCGACGAACAGCAGGGGCAGGTCATCGGCGGCAGCGAGGGCCTGAACACCTTCGGCGACCGCCGCGTCAACTCGGCCTACGCCGAACTCGTCGTTCCGGTCGTCAATGGCGCCGAGGTGCAGCTCGCCGGCCGCTTCGAGGATTACAGCGACTTCGGCAACACCACCAAGCCCAAGATCGCCTTCAGCATCCGCCCGACCGACTGGCTGCTTTTCCGCGGCTCCTTCTCGCAGTCGTTCAAGGCTCCGGACCTCGCCCAGCTCTACAACGGCGGCACCGTGTCCTTCACCTCGGGCAACATCCCCGACCCGCGCCGGCCCGCGGATCCCGCGCGCCAGCTCAAGATCGTCACGATCGGCAACCCGGCCCTCCTGCCCGAGGAGACCGACACCTACTACGTCGGCTTCGTCTTCGAACCCGGCAAAAAACTCTTCAGCGGCCTGCTCAACGGCCTCACCTTCTCCGCCGACTACTTCAAGTTCGACGGCGCGAACGTGATCGCCAACTTCGGCGGCCAGACGATCCTCAACAACGAGCTCGCCAGCCCCGTCTTCGGCTCACGCGTCATCCGCGCCCAGCCCACGGCGGACGATATCGCCAACGGCCGCCCCGGAGCGCTGCTCTTCGTCAACGACAGCTTCCAGAACGTCTCGACACAGAACTACGAGGGCTTCGACTTCGGCGCCCGCTACGAGCGGCGCACGACCAACCTCGGCCGCTTCTCCGTCAGCGCCGACCTCACCTACACGAAGTCGGTCGACTTCGGCGGCGTCGAGTTCATCGACACGTTCACCTATCCGCGCTTCCGCACCAACGCCCGCTTCACCTGGTCCAAGGGCGACTGGGCGGCCTCGGTCTACGCCAACCACATCGCCAGCTACGACGACTCGGCCACCGCCAGCACCGCGCTCGGCGGCAACGGCCGGCTGAACCGCATCCAGGACTGGACGATCTACAATCCGCAGGTCTCCTACCGCGGCTTCAACAAGTTCGTCGTCACGGTCGGTGCGAACAACGTGTTCGACACGCCGCCCCCGCGCTCCTACGCCGCCTCGGAAGGTTACGACAACCTCACGCACAATGCGGAAGGCCGCTTCGTCTACCTCCGCCTG
Source organism: Opitutus sp. (assembly GCA_013822585.1). Classification (GTDB taxonomy): domain Bacteria; phylum Verrucomicrobiota; class Verrucomicrobiia; order Opitutales; family Opitutaceae; genus Didemnitutus. The sequence goes on from PNKG01000079.1 coordinate 4,922, forward strand.
AGCCGCGATTGGTAAGGATTGTCAGTCAGTCAGTGTGTGTGTGTATCCGAACCGGGCCTGCAGGCCCGGTTCTTTTTTGCCCCAAAGAGCCGCTTTACTCCGGTGGCCGCGCGCACACACACTCCTGCCACCCCCGCCGCCCCATGAAGGATATCGTCCGCAACACCCTCGCCGCGATGGCCGGCGCCGTCACCGGCATCGTGCTCATCAGCCTCATCCAGCTCCTCAGCGCCCGGCTCTACCCCGTGCCCGAGGGACTCGACCGCACCAATGCGGTCGCCATGGGCGGGTTCATGCGCACGCTGCCCGCCGGGGCCTTCCTGCTCGTGCTGCTCAGCTATCTCGTCGGCGGTTTCGGCGGCGCGCTCGCGGCGGGCAAGCTCTCGCTCAGCCACGGCCGCCGGCAGGCCGTGATGGTCGCCGTGCTCTTCGCCTTTGCCAGCCTGATGAACCTCCTGTCCTTCCCGCATCCGGCCTGGTTTTGGATCGCCAACTTCGCCGCGATCGGCATCGGCGGCTGCCTCGCTCTCAGGCTGCTCCCGAAAGGCTCCGGCTGAGTCCGGTCCCGGCCCGCATGTCCGTCGAGTCCTTGCAACAGCGCACGGTCCTCTGCGGTGGCGCCCGCCGCCATCATTACGAGGGCGCGATGCCGCTCTCGGTGAAAACCTTCCGCGGCGGCGTCGCCCATTACCGCACTGCGCGCGGCTGCTATGCCGTGCACGAGGGCGACTGGCTCGTCATCAACGACGGGGAACGCTACGCGCTCGATTTCGAATCCGACACCCCCGTCCGCTCCACCGTCGTGTTCTTCCCGGCCGGCTGGGCCGCCGCCGTCGCCCGCGTCTTCCGCGAGCGCGAGCAACGCCTGCTCGATTCTCCGGGGGTGCCCGGCTCCCCCGTGGAATTCCTCGAGACGGTGATGTCGCGCGACGAACGCGTCATTCCCTGCCTGCGGGAGCTCGATGCGGCCTGCCGCCGCCGGAGGGCGAGCGGGCCGTGGCTCGAGGAAAAGCTGCGCGATCTCCTTGCCGCGATGATCCTCAGTCAGCGCGACCACCGGGCTCGCGCCGGCCGGCTGCCCGCCAGTCGCGCCGCGACACGCGAGGAGCTGTTCCGCCGGGTGTGCCGCGGGCGGGACTTCCTCGGCGCCACCGCCTGCGACGCGCCCTCGCTCACCGACGCCGCACGGGTCGCCGCGCTGTCGCCCTATCACTTCCAACGGAGCTTCACCGCCGTCTTCGGCGAGTCGCCCCACGCCTTCGCCATCCGTTGCCGCCTCGAACACGCCCGGCATCTGCTCGCGGCGCGCCGCCCGGTGGCCGACGTTGCCCTCGCGGTCGGCTACGGCAGCTACAGCGCCTTTCACCACGCTTTCACCCGCCGCTTCGGCGCCCCTCCGGCGGGATTCGCAAGAAAACGGAGGCCCCCGGCAGAGGACACCTGCTAACATCCCACCCCATGCCCGCCGGGATTTCCCGCCTCCGCCAGATCGCCATCACCACGAAAAATGTGGCCGCGCTCACCGCGTTTTATCGCGATGTCGTGGGCTTCACGCACCTGTTCGATGCGGGACCGAACCTTTCTTTCCTCGATGTCGGCGGCGTGCGCCTGATGATCAGCCAGCCGTCAGCCCCCGAGGTCGACCACCCGCCTTCCCTCCTCTACTACCTCGTGGCCGACATCGATGCGGCCCACGCCGCGCTCAAGGCCCGCGGCGCAAAGGAGGAACGCCCGCCCGGCCTGACCGCCAGGATGCCCGACCACGAACTGTGGACCTCGTTCTTCCGCGACCCCGACGGCAACCTCTTCGCGTTGATGGGTGAGAAACGCTGAGGCGCGAGGCTTCTCCCTCGTTGCGCGCCTGCCCGGTGCAGGTCATCAGGGTTGAATGCGGCCCCATTCCCCGCGGGTTGCTGCAGAGTTTCCCAAGTGAATGAAGACGCCGCCCGGCCAGTCCCGCGCCAGCGGGACTGTGCCAGCCGCGCATAGTTCCGAGCGCCAGCGGGAATCCGTCATCCCCGGAGCTTGCTCCGGGGAGTAGCGCTGGCGGAAGGGCGGCGTTGAATCCGGATTCCGCGATTGTCCGCAGTGTGGGAGATCCAATCTTGGTTGGGACTTTCTGGGAGCCCAGTCTGGATCGAAGTCGGTTTGGGAGCGGAGCAGGCCGATGAGGATGCGCAAGAGCTTGTGGGAGACGGCACCGAGGATGGCGCCATGGGTTTTGCCGGAGGCTTTGAGGCGAAAGCCGCTCCCGCATTCGCCGCCCCCTTTCGCATCACGGTAGCCGGGCTTAACCGCCTCGCGAGTTCCCCGTCGGGGCGTAAAGCCCCCTCCCGTCGCGCCAAAGGCAAGTGTAACCTATTAGGTTACACTTGCCGCGACTCGCTCACCCCCGCTCGGCGTAGAGCCGCCAGAGTGCCTGCGTGCCGCAGTCGTCCCAGCCGTGCGCGCTCACCTGGTCGTAAAGATGCTTCGCCGCGGCCAGGCCGGGCAGGCCGAGCTGCATCTCCGCCGCGCACTCGAGCGCAAGCTTCATGTCCTTGATGAAGTGCTTCACGTAGAAACCGGGCGCGAAGTCGCCGCGCAGCGCCCGCGGCGCGAGCACGCTCATCGCCGCGCTGCCGGCCGCGCCGCCGCCGATGCTCTCCAGCACGCGCTGCGCATCGAGCCCGGCGCCGCGCGCGAAGGCGAGCGCCTCGCACCACGACATCATGACCGAGGCGATGGCGATCTGGTTGGCCAGTTTGCAGAGCTGACCCGAGCCGGGCCCGCCGTGGAAGACGACGGTCCGGCCCATGCGCTCGAAGAGCGGCCGGGCGCGCTGGAACGCCGCCTCGTCGCCGCCGGCCATGATCGACAGCCGCGCCTCGCGCGCGCCCACGTCGCCGCCGGTCACCGGCGCATCAAGCGCAGACAAACCCTCCGTCCGCGCCGCCGCGGCGATCCGCCGCGCAAGCGCGGGGCTGGAGGTCGTCATGTCGATCAGCACGGCACCGGGTCGCGCCCGGGCCAGCACGCCTTGGGGGGAAAAGTAGGTCTCCTCGACATCGTGCGGGTAGCCGACGATAGTGATGACGAAGTCCGCCTGCGCCGCCGCCGCGCCGGGCGTGTCGTGCCAGGTTGCGCCGGCATCGAGCAGAGCTTGCGCCTTGGCCTTGGTGCGGTTGTGCACGTGCAGCGTGTGGCCGGCGGCCTGCAGGTGGCCGGCCATGCTGCGGCCCATCACTCCGGTGCCGATGAAGGCGATCGAATGCGTCGACATGCCCCGAACGGAAGCCGTTTGCCGCCGCGACGCGAAGGCAAAATGCCGCCCCCCCCGCGCTCTCGCGAGCCCCGGCAACTGTCACCTATCATCGAGGCTTGCCTATCAGGCTGACTTGGACCGGGCTCCGCTTCCGGGGAGCGCACGCGTCCCGTGTGCGGGAGCCGTTGACTCGCCGGCGCCTCCGGAAACCTCAACGGGCCGCCGAGGACAGCCTGCAGGACGCCGGCGCCCCTCCCGGGGCCCAGAATCGCGTCAGTCTGTTGCGCGAGCCTCAGTAGGACGCCGCCCGGCCAGTCCCGCGCCAGCGGGGCGGTGCAAGCTGCGCGTAGTTCCAAGCGCCAGCGAGAACCCGCCCATCCCCGAAGCTTGCTCCGAGGGGTAGCGCTGGCGGAAGGGCGTCGTTGATGACGTAGGAATCGGCAAGTTGCTTCTCGGCTGCAGCGAGCGTGATGGCGGCTGAGCCGGCGAAGGGCTCGATGAGTCGGCGGATGTTGTGCGGAAAAAATGGCAGGATGCACGGCGCGAGATTCCGCTTGCTGCCTTGATAGGGAATCGGGTGGGGGATTTTCATCAGAACAGCGCCGTGATCTCGGTGTGGCGGCCGGCTTCGAGCGTGATTTCGCCGGTGAGGGCGGCGGTTTCGTCGTTCTTGTAGAGCTTGCAGCGGATGGGGCCGGCGGCGTCGTGCGTGAACCAGCCCCATTTGCCGATGGAGACGAACTGCATGGGCACGCCCTGATCCCAAGAGAGGCCGGGGCCGTCGCCGCGGATGAAGAGCTTGTTGCCGATGCCGATGTAAGCCGTGGCCAGCAGGCGCGTGGCGCCGTCGGAGGAAGTGGAGGATTCGGCTGGGCCGGCGGCGGAAACTTCGGATAAAGGCTCTTCAGCCGACGGCGCGAGCGGGGGTGCCGATTCCGCCGGAGCCTCGGCGGGTATCGGCGTTTCAGGCGCAGCGCTGTTCGCGGCCGGCTCGGACATCGCTTGCAGCGTCTCTTCGGGCCTCGGCTTGCGCGGCGCGCGGGTTTTTTTGGGCTTCGGGATGTCCGCGACCATCGCGGAGAGATCGACCGCCGCGTCGGCCGCCGGGGGATGGGCCGTGGCTTCAGGGCCTGCCGGCGCGATTTCGGCCGTTGGAGCCGGCGTGGGCTCCAGGGCTGGAACGATCGCAGGTGTGGCGGCTGGCTTGGCGGCGGCGGCGGACTTCAAAACGGCGATGCGGGCATCGAACTCCTTCAGGGCGGCGGCGATCTGGGTGTCGAATTTCGCGGCGGTCTCGGCGGAGCCGGACTGCAGCTTGGCCAGCGCGGCCTCGGCGGCGGCGAGCTGCTTGCGGGTGGCGACTTCGAGGGCGGTCCAGTCGGCTGCGGCCTGGGCGATCTTCTCGGCCACGGCCTTGAGTTGGTCGCTGTTAGCGGAGCGGAGCTCCTCGAGCTCGGTCTCGAGCGCCTCGCGGTCGGACTCCTCCTTGGCGGCGAGCGTCTCGTTGAACTCGGCCAGTTTCTCCTGCATGCGGTAGGGCAGGGTCTCGGCCTCGCGGGCGGACTTGTGCACGGCCTCCTCCACCGCCTTGATCTGCGCGGCGGCGCGGGCGAGGCTCTCGATGCTGGCGTGCAGGCGGGCGGACTGCTCGTTCATGCGCTCGCGCTCGCGTTGGACGAACTCCGCGCTGTCCGCGGCGTAGTCGATGAGGAAGGGCACGAAGGTGAGGACGACTGACAGCACGCCA
>PNKG01000080.1 GCA_013822585.1 Opitutus sp.
CTCAGCCGAGTTTCTTCAACGCTTCGATCGCCTGCTGGAACTTCGGGTTCAACTGCAGCGCGGCTTCGTAGGCGGCCTTGGCGGCGGGCTTGTTGCCCATTTTTTCGAGCAGCATGCCGAGGCGCCAATGGGCGGCGTCGTGACCGGCGGCGCCGGCCGCGGGCGAAAGAGTCAGCGCCTTCTGCAGGGTTTCCATGCCGCGGTCGATGCGTTCGCCGCTGATAGCGGCGAGGCGGCCGATCTGGAAGAGGGCAGGGTAGTTGTCCGGGTCGGCCTTGAGCACTTCCTCGAGTTCGGAGAACGCTTCGGTCCATTTCTTGTCGGCAGCGTAGAGTTGGGCGAAGGCGAGGCGGCCGCGGTCGGCGTCGAGCTTCTTGATCTCGGCGGCCTGGGCGTAGGCCTTGTCCATGCCGCCGCCGGCCATGCCGGGCGCGTTCTGGTAATAGCCGAGCAGACTTAGGCGGGCGGCGATGCTTTTCGGGTCGAGGGCGACGGCCTTTTCGTAGGCGGCGAGGCATTTTTTCGCCCAACCGAACTTTGAGAGCACGCCGGCCTTCTGGGCCGAGCGACCGTAGGCGTCGCCGAGGCGGCGCTGCACCTCGCTGTCCCCCGGGGCAAGTTCGGCGGCTTTTTCCAAGGCTTTCACCGCGCCTTCGGCATCGTCCTTGTTCATGCGCACCGTGCCGAGGAGGACGAAGGCGTCGGCTTCGTTCGGGTGTGCGAGGGTCAGTTTGGTGGCGGCAGCCTCGGCCTCGGCGAATTTGCGTTCGCGCAGGAGTTGGCGGACGGCGTCGGCATCGGCCGGCGGCAGCGCGGCGTGCGCGACGGCAACGAGAGCAAGGAGGAGGACGGGAAGGAGGGGGCGCATAGGTTTGAGGTTACTCGGTCTGGGACGAACGGTTTCAGGTTTTCATTCGGAAATTCTCACCAGCGCAACCGCACAGTGTGGCGCTGTCCGGCCGGCACCGACAGCTTGAGTCTTCGCCGCCCGGTCGGCGTTAGGAGCGGATCGACCCGCTGGGAAAGCCGAGCCAGGATGGAGCGGCGGGAACCAGCAGCGCGGGCGAGAGGAGGATCGTGAGCGCGGCAAAGCGCGGGAACCAGCGCGCGGACGCAGAAGCGAGGCGGGCGACATGGCGTGAAGAGGGTTCCAGTGGGTGTCGCCAATCCGCCCGTTGGATTCGGGCGGATGAAATTCTTGTCCATCAGATCTCATTCGGCGCGCAGAGCCACGAGGGGATCGACCGTGGCGGCGCGGCGGGCGGGCAGCCAGCAGGCAAGGGCGGCGACTGCGAGCAGGAGCAGCGGCACGCCTCCGTAAACGAGCGGGTCGCCGAGCGGGACGCCGACCAACACGCCGCGCAGCAGATGGCCGGCGAAAAGCGCCAGCACGCAACCGACCGCGGCGCCGACGAGCACGACACGCATGCCCTGCCAGAGGAACAGGCGCACGGCTTGCGCTGGCGAAGATCCGAGCGCCATGCGAACGCCGATCTCCTGTGTGCGTTGCGCGAGCGAGCAGGCGATGACGGCGTAGAGTCCGATGGCGGCGAGTGCCAGCGCGAGCGGGCCGAGCACGGCGAGCAGCCGCGCCGGAATGCGGCTCAGCAGCATGTTCTGGTCGAAATGCCGGGTGAAGGCGCGGGGATTGAGCAGCGGGACATCCGGGTCCAATTCCCAGACTATCCGGCGCAGATCGCCCAGGATGGCTTCGGGATCCCCCGATTTCACGCGCAGGTGCAGCGTGATCCGGCCGAGCGAGCGACCGCGGCAGGTGAGCCACGCGAGCGGTTTGGGCGTCTCGGCCATCGTCTCGTATTTGGAGTTGCGGGCGACTCCCGCGACCACGTAGGTGACGCGATTGAGGGTGAAGCGCCGGCCCAGCGGCGAGACGCCGGGCCAGCAGCGGCGGGCCATTTCCTCGTTGACGACCGCGTCGGGCGGAAGGTTGTCCCGGTCGAGAGGGGCGAGATCGGCGCCGCTGAGCAGCTGGACGCCCATGGTTGCGAAATAGCCCGGGGCGGAGTAGTTGAAGTAGGCCTGTGTTTGGCGGCCCGGATCGGCTGCTTCGCCCTCGATCTGCACGGGCAGGCGGAAAAATCCGTCGAGGCTGAAGGGGACGGAGCCGGCGGCGGTCGCCGTCGCGACATTGGGATGCTGCTGCAGGCGGACGAGCAGGTCGCGCAGGAAGTCCTGCCGGGCGGTGTCGCTGTAGTCGCTGTTCGCGAGATTGATCGAGGCGAGCATGACCTGGTTCGCGGCATACCCTGGATCGAAGGTGTAGACGTGCCGGTGGCTTTTGAGAAAGAGTCCGGCGAGCACCAGAACCAGCGTGGCTGCGGCGACTTCGCCGCCGACGAGCAATTGTTGGATGCGGCCCTGGCCCGACACCGAGCCACGGCCGCCGCGGAGCGAATCCTGCACGTCGGCCCGGGCGAGTTGCCAGGCCGGAGTCAGGCCGGAAAGGATGCCGCAGACCGCGCCGATGCCGAGGACGGTCAGCAAGCCCGTGGCGTCGGATCGGAACGACAGCTGGACCGGCAGCCCGGTGGGGATGGGCAGATGGCGCAGGGCGTGCACGCCCCATTGGGCCAGGAGCAGGCCCAGGGCGGAGCCGGCCAATGCCAGGAGCAGGCTTTCGGCCAGCAGAAGCCGAAGAATGGCCCCGGGGCCGGCGCCGAGGGCGAGACGCACGCCGATTTCCCTCCGACGGGTGCTGGCGCGCGAAACCAGCAGGCTGGCAGAATTCACGCAGACCACGATCAAGACAAGCAGGGTCAGAACCTGCAAAGTGCCGAGGGCTCCGGTCAGCAGCGATCCGCCCCAGGACGATTGCCACAGCGGGACGAGCTTGTAGCTGAAATCGGCGCCGGCTTCCGGATGGGCGGCGGCCAGCGCGGCGGTGGCCGCGGCGAGTTCGGTCCGAATACGGGCCGCCGAGGCAGCCGGAGGAACGACGGCTTGGATCACGTAGTTGCGCGCGCCCCGGTCGGTCAGCTCCTTGCTCGTCGGGAAGAGTTCCCCGGCCATGACGGCCGGGACCCACACATCGAAGGCAAAGCTGGGTTGTCCGCCGATGAACTCCGGCGCCGCCACGCCGATGATGGTGAACGACCGGTTGTTCAGCAGCAGGGTGCGTCCGATGGCGTCGTCGGCTCCCGCGTAGCTCGTCCGCCACAGGCGGTGCGAGATGACGGCGACGGCGGCACCGCCCGGGCGGCTGGCCTCATCGGGTTGGAAGTAGCGGCCCGCTGCGGCGGGCCGGGGTTCGAGGGCGGTGAAGAAATTTCCCGAGACCAACTGCACCCACACCCGCTCGCCCCGCGGCGCCTCGCCGAGATTCACTTCGGCGAAGCGCTGGGCGAACACTCCGGGGAGCGAGGGCAGCCGCTCGGCCAGATCCTGGTATTCCAGCCAGGAGGAACCGGCATAGATGCCGGTGCTGGTGCGTGCCTCAAGGGCCACCACCTCGGCCCGGACCGCAGGCAAGGGGTTCAACAATGCGCCCCGGATCCAGGCTTGGATGGTGGCGTTGGCCCCGATGCCGATGCCCAGGGACACCACGATGACCAGGCTGAGGATTGGATTGCGGACAAACGTGCGCAGGGAGTTTTGCAGGTCGTTGAGCATGGGAGCACGGGGGTCAATCACTCGGCGCGCAAAGCGATGAGCGGATCCACGCGGGCGGCGCGGCGGGCGGGCAGCCAGGAGGCGAGGGCGGCGATGAGCACGACAAGCAGAGCCACACCGGCGAGCAGGAACGGGTCGCGCCCGGCCGTCTCAAAGAGCATTTCCTCGAGCAGATGGCCGAACGACAGGCAGAACAGCGCGCCGACAGCGAGACCGCAGGCCACTGGGCGCAAATGACGGCGAACCACTTCGCGGGGCAATCCCTCCGGCGTCGCCCCGAGTGCGAGACGAACGCCGAATTCCCGCGAGCGGCACGCCACCGCGTAGGCGACGGTGCCGTAGAGTCCCAGCGCCGTGAGGAGCGTGGCGATGACCGCGAAGGCGCTGGCCAGACTGGCTTGAAAACGCTGCGGCGCAACCGAGCCCGCGGCGATGGCGGTGAGGGTCTGGAACGAGGCCAACGGCACCTCGGGGTCGACCGTGCGGACGGCATCGCGCAACCGGGTGGCGAGATCGACGCCCGGCGCGCGCGGGCGCGCGATGAGATTGGTGCGGCGGAGCGGCCAATAGTCGAAGGGCCGGTAGAGCGTGGGGACTGGCGCGCGGTCGGCGTTGGTGCGGACATCGGCCGCGACGCCGATGACGACGGACTCGGTCTTTCCGTTGCGGGTGAGACGGCGGCCGACGGGATCCTGATCCGGCCAGAGCAGGCGGGCGAGCTGGCGGGAGACGATGACAGTCTCCTGAGGGTTGTCATCCGCGAGGAAGGTGCGGCCGGATACAACAGGCAGGCCGATGGTGCGGAAATAGTCCGGACTCACCATGCGGGTGTTGACGCTGGGACGTTGCGCCTCGGTGCGGCCGTCGCCGAGGAGCCAGATCTTGTCGACCCAAGTTTCGCCTTGGAGCGGCAGTCGATTGGCGAGCGCAGCGGCCTCGATGTCGGGCATGGCGGCGAGTCGTTCGAGCACGCGCGCATAGAACTCCCGCTTGCGCGCATCGGTGTCGTATCGGCCGGAGGGAAGCAGCACCTGAGCGGCGAGCGCGCCGGGCGCGTGGTAGCCCTGCTCGGCGGTGACGAGGCGGTGCAGGCTGCGCCCGAGCAGGGCGGCGCCAGTGAGCAGCACCACGCTGAGCGCGATCTGGACGACGACGAAGGCGCGTTGACTCCGCTCCGCGCGATGCGAACCGGCGACCGAACGGCCTCCGCCGCCGATCTCGTCGACGAGGGAGCGGCGCGCCAGCTGCCAGGCCGGGGCCAGGCCGGTGAGCAGACCGCAGGCGAGCGCGAGGCCGAGGCCGAAGAGCACGAGCGGCGCGTCGAGCGCGGCTTCACCGAGGCGCGGCAGATCGGCCGGGGCAAACAAGGGCAGGAGTTGCACGAGCGCGTCGGCCAGGAAGAGCCCGAGGGCGCCGCCGAGCAGGGCGATCAGCAACGGTTCGAGCAGGGCGAGCCGGAGGATCCGGCTCCGCGTGGCGCCGAGGGCGGCGCGCAATGCGGTCTCGGCGCGCCGCTGCTCGGCGCGAGCGAGGAGCAGGGCGGCGAGATTGATGCAGCCAATGAGCAACACGGACGCGACCGAGCCGGCGAGCAACAGCAGGCCGCGCCGGCTGTGCGCGACGATGCGCTCCTGCAGCGGCGTGACCACGGCGCGCAGCTCGAGTTTCTGGTCGGCCTCACGCGCGAGCTGGACGGCGAGGGCGTCGAGTTCGCGGCGGGCGTCGGCGGCGCTTACGCCCGTCCGCAGACGGGCGTAAGCGGCGTAGTTGTGGCGGCCCCATCTTTCGGCGAGTTCCTCGGACGCGAAGGTGTGGAGTTTCACGAAGTCCGGCCCGGCGAAGCCCGCCGGCGCGAGATCGAGGGAGCGCAAGGCGGGAGCCGGAGGCAGCACGCCGATGACGGTGTTTGCGGTGCGGTCGAGGAACACGGTGCGTCCGACGATGCCGGGGTCGGCTTGGTAGCGGGAGCGCCAGAGCCGGTCGGAGAGCAGCACGACTTGGCCGGCGCCGGATGATTCGTCGGAGGCAGTGAAACCGCGACCCTGCACGGGAGTGAGACCGAGCGCAGGCAGGAGGCCCGGCGTGGCGTAGGTGACGGCGACTGGAGCGGTTTCGCCCGACTCGCTCAGGCCGAGGGTGGTGGGGACGGCGACGCCGAGAGCGGAGAAGGAGCGCGAGCGTTCGCACCAGGCTTGGAAGTGAGCCGCGTTGACCGGCAGCGGGGCGGCGCTGTAGGCCGGAATGCTTTCCTGAAGGAACACGAGCCGCCCAGGCTCGGGCAACGCGAGCGGGCGCAGCAGGACGGCGTTGACGATGGAGAACATCGCGGTGCCGCCGCCGAGGCCGAGGGCGAGCGTGAGCAACGCGACGGCAGTGAAGCCGGGTGTTTTCGCGAGCGAGCGAAAGGCGAAGCGGAGGTCGTTGAGCATGAGGCGGAGGACGGAAGGGCGGAGGACGGAAGGGCGGAGGACGGAGAAGAAATGGCGGGGATTTTCTCTTGAATCTTCGCTCTGCTCTTTCTCTCGGGTTGGAGCGGTGGCGGCGCTTCGCGTTTTTGGGGGAGAAAGACCAGGGGAAAGAGGAAAGAGAAAGATTGGAGCGCGTTATTCGGCGCGCAGCGCGATGAGCGGATCCACGCGGGCGGCGCGGCGGGCGGGCAGCCAGCTGGCAAGCAGGGCGACGCCGAGGAGCAGGGCGGGGATGCCGGCAAAGATCACGGGGTCTCCGAACGGGACGCCCACGAGCACCTTTTGGAGGAGGTAGCTGGCGACGAGGGAAAGCGCGAAGCCGACGGCGGCGCCGACGAGCACGACGCGCAGCCCTTGCCAGAGCATCATGCGGACGACGGTCCGGGGCGTCGCGCCGAGGGCGAGCCGGACCCCGATTTCCTGCACGCGCTGGCCGAGGGAGTAGGCGATGACGGCGTAAAGCCCGATGGCGGCGAGCGCCAGCGCGAGCGGGCCGAGCACGGCGAGCATGCGCGCGGGGGCGCGCTGGAGGATGAGGTTGTTATCGATGTGCCGGGCCAGCGTGCGGGTGTCGGCGAGGGTGAGACCGGCGTCGAGTCCGCGGACGGCCGCGCGCACGGCGGGCAGGAGCGCGGCGGGAGAACCGGATGCCGCGCGGAGATGCAGCGTGGGGCTGAAGATGAACTGCGCGCGGAGCGTCAGCCAGGCAACCGGGCGGGGGGCTTCGTTGAGCGCGACGTATTTTGCGTTCCGGACGACACCGGCCACCGTGTAGAAAGTGCCGCCGATCTCGAAGCGCCGACCGATGGGCGAGACTCCGGGCCAGCAGCGGCGGGCCATTTCCTCATTGATGACGGCGTCGAGCGGCAGATCGGCGCGCTCCAGCGGGGAGAGGTCGCGGCCATCCACGAGGGGCAGGCCCAGCGTGGTGAAGTAGCCGGGAGCGGTATTGAACCAGATGATCCACTCGGGGTTCTTGGGGTCGTAGGGTCTGCCTTCCACGTAGATATTGCCCGTAGGCAGGCCGCGGATGTCGAGCGGGACGGCACCGGCGGCGGAGACGGCCTCGATGCCGGGCAAGGCGGCCAGACGTGGCAGCAGGTTATTGAGAAGGGTCATGCCGGACTGCTGGTCGTAACCGCGGCCGGCAAGATCCAGGTTGGCCAGCAGCACACGCTCGGCGTCGTAGCCGGTGTCGAACTTTTGGGCGTTGCGAAAGCTTTTCAGGAAGAGCCCCGCCAGGACGAGGACAAGGAGAGCCACGGCCATCTCGGCTCCGACGAGCAGGTCGCGCAACCGGCTGCGGCCGCCGGCCAGGCCGCGACCGCCACGGAGGGATTCGAGCACGTCGCCGCGCGCAAGCTGCAGCGCCGGGGCGAGGCCAAAGAGGATGCCACAGGCCGTCCCCAGCCCGGTGGCGAAGAGGAGACTGAACCAGTCGAGCGGCGGGGAGATCCGGACGGGCAGCGAGCTGGGCACGGGCATCTGTTGAAGCAGATCGACGCCCCACACGGCAAAGAGCAGACCGAGACCGGCGCCGAGCAGAGCGAGCCCGACGCTCTCAGTCAGGAGCTGGGCGAGGATCTGGCGGGCACCGGCGCCGAGGGCGAGCCGGACGCCGATCTCGCGGCGGCGGGTGGTGGCGCGGGCGAGCAGGAGGTTGGCGGTGTTGACGCCCACGACGATGAGGATGAGCAGCGCGAAGATCTGCAGGGTGGCGAGGGAGCCGGCGAGGATCGTGCCGCTGCGGGGCGAGCGCCAGAGCGGGAGGAGCTCGAAGGTGATGTCGCGGTTGGTCTCGGCGGAGCGGTTGATGTCGGAGAACTTCCGTGCGGCGTGCGCAAGTTCGGCTTGCACCTGCGCCGGTGGGACGCCGGGCCGGAGCTGGACGAGGAGATGGTAGGAGCGGTGGAGCCGGCTCCTGAGTTCGAGGGTGGCGGGCTGGAGCGCCTCGGCCATGGTGAGTGGCACCCAGACGTCGAAGCCGAGGGTGTTGTAGGCGCCGCGGAACTCCGGGGGCGTCACGCCGACGATGGTGAAGGCGACGCCGTTGAGCTTGAGGGGCCGGCCGAGGACGTCGGGGGCGCCCTGGAAATGATGCTGCCAAAAGGCATGGGAGATGACGACGACCGCGGCCGAACCGGGTTGGGCGACTTCCTCCGGCACGAAGAACCGGCCGAGTGCCGGCCGGACCCCGAGCAGCGGGAAAAAGTTGCCCGAGACGTATTCGGCGAAAATCCGGCTGTCGCGCTCGGAGTCCCCGAGGTAGAGCGCCCGCAGGCGGTGCGCGGCGATGCCCGAGACCGAGGGCAGCAGCCCGGGAAGGTCGCGATACTCCGGCCAGTTGGTGCCCGAGTAGTTGCCCATGTCGTCGCGCACCTCGAGAAGCAGGACGGGCTGGGTGACGCCCGGCAGCGGCTCGAAGAGCGCTTGCCGCAGCCAGCTCGACACGAGGGTGTTGGCGCCGATGCCGATGGCGAGCGACAGGATGACCACCGCGCTCAGGTAGGGTGCATGGACGAGGTTGCGCAACGCCGAGCGGAGGTGGGGCATGGGTGGCGCGGGTGGGAAGGGAGCGCGGCTATTCCGCGCGGAGGGCGATCATGGGGTCGACCCGGGTGGCGCGGAGCGAGGGGACGAGGCAGGCGAGCGTGGCGACCAGCGCGAAGAAGAGGGCGACGGTGGCGAAGACGACCGGATCGAAGGGCTTCACTTCGAAGAGCGCCTGCGTGAGCAGGCGGCTGGCGGCGAGCGCGCCGCCAAAACCGAGCAGCAGGCCGAGGCCGACCTGCCACGCGCCGGAGCGCAGCACGAGCGCGAGGATGTTCTCCGGCGTGGCGCCGAGCGCCATGCGCACGCCGATCTCGCCGGTGCGTTGCGCGACGGCGTAGGCCATGACGGAGTAGACGCCGACCGCGGCGAGGAGCGCGGCGAGGCCGGCGAAGACGAGCAGCAGTGCCATCGTGATGCGCTGCACGCCGAGCGATTGCCGGAGCAGGTCGGGCATGGTCTGCGGGGCCGAGAGGGCGAGCTGGGGGTCGACCGCCAACAGGGCGCGCCGCAGCACGGGGATGACGGCGGCGGCGACGAGGCCGGGTTTGGCCTGACCGACGATGGCCGCGAAAATCGGGCCGCGCTGGTTGAAGGGGTAGTAGATCTCGTCGTTGGGCGGGACGTTGAGGCCGGCGGTCTTCACGTCGCGCACGACGCCGATGATGCGGACGGTGACATCGGTCTTGGGGCCGATGAGGAACGACTGGTCGAGCGGGTTGGTGTGGGGGAAGAGTTTCTTCGCCAGCGTCTCGTTGATGAGGCAGACTTGCTCGGCGCTGGCGGTGTCGGTGTCGGCAAAGCCCCGGCCGAGCTGCACGGCTTGGGCGACGGTGGCGAAGTAGTCGACGCTCACGTTGCAGATCATGGCGAGCGGGCGTTCGCTGACGGGCACCACGGGCTGGCCCCTGACGATGTAGGGGGAGAAGAAACCGCCGCCGGCCAGCGGCAGGTTGGCGGAGAAGCCGCCCTGCTCCAACCCGGGGGCCAGACGCAGCTGATCCTGGAGGCGGCGGTAGAATTCGCGGACGAGTTCGGGCGTGTTGTATTGCGTGGCCGGCAGGTTGACGAAGCCGAAGGCGCGCGCCTCGGTGCGGAAGCCCGGATCGGAGTGCTGCAGGCGGTAGAAGCTGAGCACGAGCAGGCCCGCGCAGATGAGGAGCGTGAGCGACAGCGCGACTTGCGCGACGACGAGGAGATGGCGGAAGGACTTGGCCGCCGTGCCGGC
>PNKG01000081.1 GCA_013822585.1 Opitutus sp.
GACAATGATCGGTCCGAGGATGTTGGGGATCATATGACGGAACACGATGCGGCGGCTGCCGTAGCCGAGCGAACGGGCGGCCTCGATGAACTCCATCTTATTCAGCGCCATGACCTGCCCGCGGACGATGCGCGCCATGGTGAGCCATTCGACGGCGCCGATGGCGACGAAAAGCAGGATGATGTTCCGGCCGAAAATCACCATGAGCAGGATGACAAAGATCGTGAACGGCAGCGCGTAGAGGATGTCGACCAGGCGCATCATCACGGCGTCGACCTTGCCGCCGGCATAGCCGGCCGCGGCGCCGTAGAGCACGCCGATGGTGAGGGCGACGAGCGTCGCGCTGAGGCCGACGCCGAGCGAGATGCGGCCGCCGTAGAGCATGCGCACGAGCAGGTCGCGGCCGAGGGTGTCGGTGCCGAGCCAGTGCGCGGCGGAGGGCGGCGTGGCCCCGAGGTCGAGGTTCTGGTCCTGGTAGGAGACGTTGAGCAGGAACGGCCCGAAGACGCAGAGCGCGGTCAGCACGAGCAGCGTGGCGCCGCCGAAGACGGCGAGCTTGTTCTTCTTCAGCCGGTGCCAGGCGTCCGCGCCGAGCGAGTGGCCGGTGTCGATCTCCGCTGGTCGGGGGGACGTAATGGCGTCTGCGGTCACGCGACCCTCCGTTGCGGGTTGGAGGGCGCGGCTACCGCCGCGCCGCGGCTCGACAGCAGCCGAGCCCTCCCAAAGACCGTTGCGATGCTCGCGCTCATTCGAATTTCAGCTTCGGGTTGAGCCAGACCTGCACGACGTCGACGAGGAGGTTCATGACGACGATGAGGCCCGCGTAGAGAATGACCGTGCCGAGCACGAGGGTGTAGTCGCGATTGAAGGCGCTGTTCACGAACTCGCGGCCGAGTCCGGGAATCTGAAAAATCGTTTCGATGACGAACGAGCCGGTGAGGATGCCCGCGATGGCGGGGCCGAGGAAGGACACGACCGGCAGCAGGCCGCCGCGCAGCGCGTGCTTGAGGACGATGCGGGTCTCCGAGGCGCCCTTGGCGCGGGCGGTGCGGATGAAGTCCTGGTGCAGCACCTCGAGCATGCCGCCGCGGGTGAGACGCATGATGTAGGCGGCGTAGACGAAGCCGAGGGTCACGGCCGGGAGGATGCGGTCGCCCGCCTCATACCAGCCCGAGACGTTGAACCAGCGGAGGTGGATGCCGAAGGCCAGCGCGAGGAGCGGCCCGAGCACGAAGGTCGGCACGCAGATGCCGATCATGCCGACGGCGCTGCAGACGTAATCGACGATCGAGTTGCGCTTCACGGCGGCGAGCACGCCGAGCGGCAGGCCGAGCAAGAGGGCGATGAGCAGGGCCCAGCCGCCGAGTTCGAGCGAGACGGGGAGCTTTTCGCCGATGATCTCGTTGACCGAGCGGTTGGTGTATTTAAAAGACGGCCCGAGGTCGCCGCGCGCGAGGTGGCCGAGGTAGTTCGCGTATTGCTTCCAGAGCGGCTGATCGAGGCCGTAGTGCGCCTCGAGGTTGCGCAGGATTTCCGGGGGGATCGCCTTCTCCGCGGTGAACGGCCCGCCCGGGACGAAGCGCACCATGAAGAACGTCGCGGTGACGATGCAGAACATCACCGGGATCGTCTGGAGCAGGCGGCGGAGGGCGAAGCGGAGCATGGCGGAGGACGGAAGACCGAGGACCGAGGACCGAGGACGGATGAGAGGACCGAAGACGGAGGACAGAGGACAGAGGACGGTGCGGCGTGGCCAGAAGGAAAAACCGGCGCCGCCCGCGCGCTTGGGCCGCTCAGGGCGCTTCAAGCGACATGCCTTGATACGGGTGGATGTCGAAGAGGTTGGAGAAACGTCCTCGCACGGTCGGGTGCACGAGGTGGCGGCTGGTTTCGTGAAACAAGGGGATCACGGGCAGGTCGCGCAGCAGCAGCGTCTCGGCCTCGCGGTAGGCGGCGAGTCGTGCGTCGGCGTCGAGGGTTTCCAGGGCGGACAACGCGAGGCGGTCATATTCGGTGCTGGCGTAGCCGGTGGTATTTTGCCCGTTGTCGCTGAGGTAGAGCGTGAGGAAGGCGAACGGATCCGGGTAGTCGCCAAACCAACTGGAGCGGGCGAGGTCGTATTGTTTGCGGATGCGTTCCTGGAAGAAGACTTTGCCCTCGCGCAGGCTGACGCTGATCTGCACGCCGAGATTCTTGCTCCACTGCTGCTGGAGAATTTCGGCGACCTCGCGGTGGAGTTGGCTGGTGTTGGTGACGAGTTCGATCGGCGGAAAGCCGCGACCGTCGGGATAGCCGGCTTGGGCCAACAGTCGTCGCGCCTCCACCGGATCGAAGCGCAGCGTCGGTGCATCGACGCCCGCGTAGGCGCCGACCGCCGGCACGAAGGACTTGGCGGGCACGACGCCGCTCGCGGTCTGGCTGGTCACGATGCTCTGCCGATCCAAGGCGAGCGAGAACGCGTGACGCACCGCGGGATTCGCGAACGGCGGACGCGTGACGTTGAAGACGTAGGCGTAGGTGGCGAAGATCGGCGCGACGACGAGCGGCGAGGGCGACTGTTTCGCGTAGTCGCGCAGCTTGCTGCCCGGGACATTTTCCGTGACGTGCAACTGGCCGGCGCGGAAGGCGCGTTCCTCGGAGTCGGCGTTGTCGATGGGGTAGAAGTGAATCTCGTTCAGACGCCCGCGCGCGGCGTCCCAGTAGTGCGGGTTGCGTTTCACCACGATGACCTGGCCCTGTTTCCACTCGGAGAGGACGAAAGGGCCGTTGCCCACGAGCCGCCCCGGCCGCGACCAATCCGCGTAGGGGCGGTCGACGCCGCCGTATTTTTCCAGCGTCGCGCGATGCATCGGATACCACGCCCAGTTGCCCAGCAAGAAGAGGAACAACGGACTCGGGTGGAGCAGTTCGATGACGAGCGTGCGATCGTCGAGGGCGCGAATGCCCACTTGGGAAAAATCGGGCGCGCTCGACGCCGAGTAGTCCTTCGCGCCGCGCACGTCGTCGTAGTAGTAGCGGAAAGGCGAGCCGAGCTTGGGCGACAGGATGCGGCGGGCGCTGAAGACGAAGTCGTGGGCGGTGAGCGGATCGCCGTTGGACCATTTGGCGGCGGCGCGCAGGTGGAAGGTGTAGGTCAGCCCGTCGGGTGAAATCTCCCAGCGTTCCGCCACGCCGGGCACGGGATGCAAGTCCTGCGGATCGTAGCCGACGAGCCCTTCGCTCAGCGCCATGAAGACGCTGAAGTGCGACTGAAACTGGAGCATGTGCGGATCGAGATCCTGCGGCTCGGTCGCGATGCCCTGATGGAGAGTCTGGTCGCGCGCGCCGATCTCGACGAGCGACTCGCGTCGGTCGCAGCCCGCCGCGCCGAAAAGCGAAATGGCCAAGGCAGCGGCCAGGAGTGACGCGCGAGGGGTAAGCACGAGGGGAGCGAAGCGCGGGCGGGCGAAGCTGGCAAAAGAAAACCCGCGTGGTGAGGCGCGGGGGGAATTTCGCGAGAGGAAGTCGCGTGCGGGGTGCGTCGTCGCGGTGGCTCGATCACGTTCGTGAACTGGGAGGTGAGGCATGAATTGCGCGTGTCGCCGCCGGGGACGTCGGCGACCACCTCGCGACGAGAGTTGTGAGGTGGTTAGCGTGGGGTGGGCGCCGGCGTCCCTGACGGCGCTTCGAGCGCGGCGGAGTCGATGACCCACGGCCAGTCCTCCGCGCGTGGACAAAGTCCCTTCACGACGGGATTGTTGCGGATATAGATGGCCTTCCGTTCGAGTTCGCTTCGGTTGCGGATACGGTGATCAAAGAAGTTGTCCTGCCATTCGATGGCCGAATGGCGCGCGCGCCACGATTTCCAGCCACCGATTACGCGACTCGTTTCCTTGTCGTAGGGAAACGCGAGCAGCGCATGGGTGTGGTCGGGCATGAGCAGGAACAGGTGGCAATACCAGCAGCGCTGCCGATGGTAATGCGCCACGGAGTCGAGCAATGCGTTTCCGCGGGCCGGAGCTGTGATCAACGAACGAGTGAGCGACGCCCACGCTCGTTCGGCGCGGAGGCGAATGTGGAAAACGGAGCCGCCTGCGACCCACGGCGGGATCGCATGGTGCAGGCGGCGGGCGGAATCGGTGGCCATGAGTGCGGTCGCCGCGACGTTCGCGGCGGATGAGGTGTGGCGTGGCCCGCGCCTGTCGCCGCTGGGGACAGCGGCGACCACCTCGGAATTTGCTATCTGATTTTCACGCGTTGCCCGACTCGGAGTTCTTTGGGGTCTAGTCCCGGATTCAGGGCGGATAACTTGTCTGGTGGCACATCGAACAGAAGGGCGACCTTCAGAAGACTATCGCCGGCTTTGAGAGCGTAAGTGCCTTCTTGAAGCTCCGATTCGGCGGCAGTTCTCATCATCGCGTCGCGTTTGGGTTTGAACTCGTTGCCCTCGCGCCATTGGGGCCAGGTGTCGCCGTTGGCGATGCGGAGGCCGAGCTCGAGGAGGAAGGCGGCGTCCTGCGCGGCGCCCTCGAAGGTCCAGTCGGGCTGCACCTCGTCGGTCACCTTGTGGTAGCGGTGGGCGATGTAGTCGTTGATCAGCTGGTCGGCGTAGTCCTCGGGCAGGCCGATGAAGTGGCGGCCGGAGCGGCCGTAGAAGGCGGGGACGCCGACCTTGGCGAATTCGAAGTGGTCGCTGCGGTAGTAGCTGCCCAGCTCCGGACGCGGGTCGCCGTTGACCGTGCGGCCCTGCTGCGCGGCGATGGCGGCGGCGAGATCGTCGATCGTGGTGGCGCCGTAGCCGACGACGACGAGGTCGCTCGTGGGGCCGTATTGGTTGGCGCCGTCCATGTTGATGTTCGCGAGCGTCCGGTTGAGCGGGTAGAGCGGGTTCTCGGCGTAGTATTTGGCGCCGAGCAGGCCCTTCTCCTCGGCGGTGACGGAGAGGAAGAGCACGCTGCGCTTCGGCCGCTTTTCCGGCGGGAGCGCCATCATGCCCTGTGCGATCTCGAGCATCACGGCGACACCGGCGGCGTTGTCGGCCGCGCCGTTGTAGATCTGGTCGCCCGGCAGCTTGGGCTCGCGGCCGAGGTGGTCCCAGTGCGCGGTGTAGATGACGAACTCGTCGCGCAGCCGCGGATCGGAGCCGGGGATCAGGGCGACGACGTTGCGCGAGGCGACGTTGCGGAGCCGGTTCTCGACGACGAAGGAGGCCTTGGCGCCGAGCTCGATCGGGCGGAAGTCGCGGGAGAGCGCGGCCTGCTTGGCGAGATCGTAGTCCTTGCCGCAGGAGGAGAAGAGCCGGCGCGCGGCGTCGAGCGTGAGCCAGCCCTCCATCGCGACGTTGCCCGCGTTCTTGTCGAGCCGGCTGATCTCGAAGTTCTCGCGGGCGCGGCTGGCGGTGACGACGGCGAAGGGGTAGGCGGCGGGGCCGGTTTCGTGGACGATGAGGCAGGCGGCGGCGCCCTTGGCGGCGGCAATCTCGTATTTGTAGGTCCAGCGGCCGTAGTAGGTCATGGCCCGCCCGCCGAACATCTGCGGGTCGGGCTGGCCGGTGGCGGGGTCGGTGACCGGCGGGTCGTTGATGAGCATGACGACCGTCTTGCCGCGGACGTCGACGCCCTTGTAGTCGTCCCAGCCGAACTCCGGCGCGACGATGCCGTAGCCGACGAAGACCACGTCGGTGTCCTTGGCCTCGGCGCGCGGCACCTGGCGCGAGGACGGGCCGACGAACTCGGTGAGGTTGTCCATCTTCAGCGTGACGCCGTCGCGCTCGAACTGGAGCGTGGGCGCCGTGGTGATGCCGACGAGGGTGGCGTTCTGGAGGAAGCCGCCCTCGGGGTTGCCGGGCTGGAGTCCGAGTTTCTGGAACTCGCCGACGAGATAGGCGATGGTCTTGTCCTCGCCGGGCGTGCCGGGGGCGCGGCCCTCGAATTCGTCGGAGGCGAGGACTCTCACGCGCTCGAGGATGCGGGCGGCGGAGGTCGGGTGGAGGGGAGCGGGCTGGGCGAGGGCGTTCGCCGAGGCGAGCGTGAGGGCCAGGCCGAGCAGTCGGGTGGTGGTGCGGAGCAGGGGCATGGGATTAAAGGGGGCGATAAGAAACTGGCACAGGAATCAGTCTTGTGGGAGGGGCTTTATGCCCCGACGCATTGGGCGTGCAATGTCGGGGCGTGAAGCCCCTCCTACGACAATCAGTTCTGGGCGCGGAGCCGGCGGGTGGGCGCGGGGCGTTCGTTGGAGAGGGTGACGTCGAGGTAGAAGCGGTTCCAGAGCGCGTCCTGCCGCCAGCCGCGCACGCGCGGGGTGAGCAGGTAGTCCTGGGCGTTGAAATAGAGCGGCAGCATGGGCAGCTCCGCGAGGAGAATGGCCTCCGCCTCGCGGTAAAGCGTGTTGCGGCGTGCGGTGTCCGGGGTGCGGCCAGCCTCGCGCACGAGCCGGTCAAAGCGGCCGTTGGCCCAGCGGGAGAAATTGCCGGGCGCGTCGCCGAGCCACTCGTTGAAGAGGGCGGAGGGGTCGTCGTAGTCCGGGATGGCCGGCATGAGGGCGATGGCGAAGTCGCCGGCGAGCACGGAGGCCATGTGGACCTTGCCTTCGCGCTGGACAATGGCGGTCTCGATGCCGAGTCCGCGCCGCCACATCTGCTGCACGGCCTCGAGCGTCGCCGGATTCACGCCCCAGGCGGACAGTTCCAAGCGCGGGAACCCGCGGCCCTCGGGGAAGCCCGCCGCGGCGAGCAGGCGGCGCGCGGCGGCGGAGTCCTCGTGCAGGCGTGGTTCGCCGGAATAGCCGCCGAGGCCGGGCGGCACGAAGTTCAGCGCGGCCTGCTGGCCGCCGCGCAGCACGCTGGCGACCAGCGCCGAACGGTCGAGGGCGAGCGAGAGCGCCTGCCGGACGCGAGTGTCGTCGAGCGGCGGGCGCGTGGTGTTGAGCGCGAAGTAGCGCGTCTCGTGCAGGGGCTGGCGGCGCAGGATCGGAGGCGCGTAGGCGCCGAGTTTCGTGAAGGGCACGGCGAGCGTGACGTCGACCTGGCCGGCGCGGAAGGCGCGCTCCTCGGTGTCGCCGCTGTCGTAGACTTGGAAGCGCAGGCCGCGGACGCGGACACGCGCGGCGGAGTGGTAATGGGGGTTGGGAATCGCGGCGAGGTGCTGGTCCTTGCGCCACTCGGTGAGGACAAAGGGGCCGTTGCCGACGAAGCGGCCGGGGCGGGTCCAGGCGCCGTCGCGCGCGGCGGCGCCGCCGGATTTCTCCAACGTCGCGCGGTGCACGGGCAGCCACGCGCCGCTGGCGGCCAGCGCGGGCAGATAGGCGCAGGGTTTTTCCAGCGCGACGACGAGGGTGTGGTCGTCGGGCGCGGAGAAGCCGACCTGGGCGAAGTCGGCCAGCGTGCCGCGGTAGAAGGCGGCGGCGTTCTTGACGGGGAGGAAGAGCTGGGCCTTGGGAGCGGCGAGAGCGGGCGTGAGCGCGCGCTGGAAGGAGAAGAGGAAATCGCGCGCCGTGACGGCGTCGCCGTTGCTCCACTTCGCATCGGGGCGGAGATGGAAGGTCCAGCGCAGGCCGTCGGGCGAGGCTTCCCAGCGCGAGGCGACGCCGGGCAGCGGCGGGCCCTCGGCGGGATTGGGCGCGGTCAGCCCCTCGAGCAGGGCGCGGGCGACGAAGAACTCGTCGGGGAGCGTGGCGAGGTGCGGATCGAGCGTGGCGGGTTCGTTGCGCTGGCTGAGGCGGAGGAGTTTCTCGGCGGACGCGGGGATGGCGGTGTCCTGCTTCGAGCAGGCGGGGAGCAGCCAGAGGACGGAGGGCAGAAGCCAGAGGACGGGCAGGAGGCGGAGGACGGAGGGCGGACGGCGGAGGGGCAGGGCGGCGAGTCCCTTCGCCGCCGGGGCGCTCGGCGCGGAGCGGAGTCCGCGCCCTACCTCAGATTCACGGCGCGAGCGAGACATGACGGTAGTCGATGTGGTCCATCGGGCTGGGTTTCCAGCCGCGCACGGACGGGCTGAGCAGGTAGACGTGCGTGTTGAAATAGATCGGGATGATGGGCGCGGCGTCGAGCATCAGCGCCTCGGCCTGCCGGAGCAGTTCGGTGCGTCGGGCGGGATCGGCGGTGCGGTTGGCGCGGTCCATCAGCGCGTCGTAATCCGCGCTGCCCCAGCCGGTGTGATTGTTACCGGAGTCGCTGCGCCAGAGGTCGAGGAAGGTCGTGGGGTCGAGGTAATCGGCCACCCAGTCGCCGAGGAGGATCTGGTAGTTGCCGGTGCGGCGGTTGGCGAAGACGACCTTGTATTCCTGGTTCACCAGGGTGGCGGTGACGCCGAGGTCGCGGCGCCACATTTCCTGGATGGCCTCGGCGACGATGCGGTTGATCTCGGAGTTGTTGTAGAGGATTTCGAGCGGCGGCAGGCCCTTGCTCTCGGGGTAGCCGGCCTCGGCCAGCAGGCGGCGGGCGGCTTCCAAGTCGCGCAGCGGGCGCGCGGGCGGCGTGTAGCCGGGGATGTTGGGCGGGGTGAAGGATGCCGCGGGCTTCTGGCCGCCCTTGAGGATCTTCTCCGTGATGATCCCGCGGTCGATGGCGAGGGAGAGCGCGCGGCGGAGGGCGGGGTTGTCGAGCGGGGCCTTGCGGGTGTTGAGGCGGAAGAGGAAGGTGTTGACGTAGTCGTCCATCCGCAGGCTGGCGGGCTGGTCGCGGCGGTAGGTGGCGAGCTTCGAGAGCGAGACGCTGTAGGTGGCGTGGAGCTGGCCGGCGCGGAAGGCGCGCTCCTCGGCGTCGACGCTGTCGGTCGGGTAGAAGGCGACGCCGGCGAGCTTCACGTTGGCGGCGTCCCAGTAGGTGGGGGATTTTTCGACGCGGATGTGCTGGTGGGGCGTCCACTCGCGGAGGCGGAACGGTCCGCTCGTCACGATGTTTTCCGGCCGGGTCCAGCGCGTGCCGCGGGCGTAGGCGTCGCCGACCTTGGCGATGGCGCGGACGTTGACGGGGCGCCAGGGCGAGTTGAGGAGGATCTGGAGGAAGTAGGGCGCGGGGTGCGTGAGCGCGACGACGAGCGTGCGGGCGTCGGGCGTGGCGAGGCCGACCTGGGAGAAGTCTTTGGTGCGGCCCTTGTGAAAATCCTCCGCCCCGCGGATGAGGTAGAAGAAGTAGGCGTAGTCCGCGCCGAGCGAGGGCGTGAGGATGCGCCGCCAGGAATCGACGATGTCCTGCGCGGTGATGGGCTCGCCGTTGGACCACTGCGCCGCGCGGAGGTGGAAGGTGTAGGTGAGGCCGTCGTCGGCAACCTCCCAGCGCTCGGCCAGTCCGGGGGTGGGAGCGAGGGTGTCGGGATCGAAGTTCACCAGCGCCTCGAACAGCGCGGGCAGGATGCGCGCCTCGGAGAGGCTGGTGACGACGTGCGGGTCGAGGTCGGTCGGTTCGGAGCCGACGCTCACGTGGACGAAGCCGTCGGGTTTCGCGGCGGCGCCGGCGGCCGGGGCGGCGTCGCGCTTCGAGCAGGACGTTAGGATGGCCGCAAAGAGGCACAAGAAGGCGCAAGAAAGGACGCGGAGGATCGCGGCGGGGAGGTGAAGCGCGGCGGAATATCGCATCAATGGGAGGGCTCGGCTACCGCCGAGCCGGGCGGGCGGGCGGGCGGCGACAGGTTCGCGGCGCGGCAGTAGCCGCGCCCTCCAGGATGCCAAGCAGGCGGTTGCAGCCGGCGCGGGTGGCGTGGACATGAAGGGTTTCAGATGCGCTCGATGAGCGCGACGGCGTGCGCGGCGATGGCGAGGCCGCGGCCGATGTCGTCGCTGCCTTCGTTGGTCGTGGCCTTGAGGCCGATGGCGTCGATGGAGAGGCCGGT
>PNKG01000082.1 GCA_013822585.1 Opitutus sp.
CCTGCGACATGTTCTCCATGCCGCCGGCGACGATGACCGAGCCCATGCCGGCGCGGAGCGAGTGCGCGGCCTGCATGACGGCCTGCAGGCCGGAGCCGCAGACCTTGTGGATGGTGACGACGCGAGCGGAGGCCGGCACACCGGCGTGAATCGCGGCCTGGCGGGCGGGGGCCTGGCCCTGGCCGGCTTGGAGGACGTTGCCCATGAGCACGTCGGTGACGTCGGCGGGCGCGACGCCGGCCGAGGCGAGCGCGCCCTTGATGGCGGCGGCGCCGAGCTTGGCCGCGGGAACGGCGGCGAGGCCGCCCTGGAAGGAGGCGATCGGCGTGCGGGTGGCGGAAAGGATGACGATGTCGGTCATGGCGGGACGGGGTTCGATTGCTCACCACGAAACACACGAATCACACGAAAGGAAAGCGGCGGGCTTGCGCGCGATCCGTGTATTTCGCGGGTTAATGACGCGTTTCGGCGGACTGAACGCGAGACGCGGCGGAGTGGCGCAGGCTTCGAGCCTGCAGGTTTGAACCCGGATTCCGCGATTCGCGCCGGGGAGACGTGAATGTGGGAGGGGCTTTATGCCCCGACTTTTTCGTGCGCGGAAGCAACCGCCGAGGTCGGGGCGTAAAGCCCCTCCCACACTTCAGACAATCGCGGAATCCGGACTGCACAAGGAGCAACACGAATGACTGCGCGAAGGAGCCGAAGCCGGCTGGAAGCCGGCGCTACTGGCTCAGCGCTGCACGGAGCCGCCGGCGGGGCGGGTGATGGTGAAGAGCTCGCCTGTGCGCATGTAGTAATCGCCCGAAAGGCGCGCGATCAGGTCGAGCTTGGCCGGGTCGATGGCCTTGCCGTCGGCGGCGAGCACGGAGTCGGCGACGTGCATCGCGACGATGCGGCCGAAGACGACGTTGCCGGCGCCGACGCCGTTGCCGATGGTGACGACGCGGTCGAGCGTGCACTCGAAGGCGACGGGCGAGGCGGCCACGCGCGGCGGGCGGACCCTAGTGGACGCGGCCGGCTCGACGTCGGCGTGCGCGAACTCGTTCTCGCCGTAGGGGAGCGGCGCGGCGGTGGCGTTCATCGGCGCGGCGAGCGCGTAGGGCACGAGGTTCACCACGAACTCGGGCACGGCCTCGATGTTGCGCAGCGTGTCCTTCTTGCCGCCGTCGCGGTTGTTCGTGGGGACGAACATGAGCGTGGGCGGGTTCGAGCAGATCGCCTGGAAGAAGGAGAACGGCGCGAGGTTGGGCCGGCCGTCGGCGGAAACCGTGGAGACCCACGCGATGGGGCGCGGGATGACGGCCTGGGTGAGCCAGGCGTAGCCGTCGCGCGGGGAGAGTTGGGTGAAATCCAGAAACATGGGATTCAGAATTCAGAATCCAGTATCCAGAATCAGGCCAGCGCGCTTTTCCTTCTGGATTCTGAATTCCTCGGATTCTGGATTCTTTGGGGCGATCAGCCCAGCCAGCTGAGCGGGTAGTTCGGGTCGTCCATCGCGAGGGCCTGCTCGGTGAGTTCGAGCGGCAGCGCGGTGTCGAACATGACGGCGAGTTCCTCGGTGCGCGTGGCGTCGAAGCTCTTGAGCGTCGTGCCGGGGTGCGGGCCGTGCGGGATGCCCTGCGGGTGGAGGGTAAACGAGCCGGGCTCCACGCCCTTGCGCGAGCCGAACTGGCCGCGGACGTAGAAGAGCACTTCGTCGGCCTCGAGGTTGTCGTGCGCCCACGGGACCTTGACGGCCTCGGGGTGCAGGTCGAGGTAGCGCGGCGCGAAGGTGCAGATGACGTAGCCCTTGATCTCGAAGGTCTGGTGGATGGGCGGCGGCAGGTGGACGGTGCCGACGATGGGCTCGAAATCGTTTGCGTTGAAGGTGAATGGATACAGTGCGCCGTCCCAGCCGACGACGTCGAACGGGTGCCCGGCCATGATGTTGCGGGTGTAGCGCGTGCCGCGATCCTTCACGAGCACGGCGAAGTCGCCGTCCTGGTCATGCGCGATGACCTCGGTGGGGCCGCGGAAATCGCGCTCGCTGTAGGGCGCGCCGAGGCGGAACTGGCCCTCGGGGTGGCGGTAGCGGGCGGGAATGCGCACGGGCCAGGTGGACTCGAGGATGAGGTAGTCCTCCCTGGCGATGTCGTCGGGGACGAGGCGGTAGATGGTGCCGCGCGGGATGACGATGTAGTCGTCCTGCTTGTAGCGGAGGCGGCCGAAGTTGGACTCGAGCCAGCCGCCGCCGGACCAGACGAAGATGACGTCGTCGCTCTGGCCGTTGCGGTAGAAGTCGTAGCCGCTCTCCATCGCGGTGGCGGGGCGGCAGCGGAAGGCGGTGATGTCGGCGTTGAACATCAGCGGCACGCGGCCGGTGTAGGGGTCGCCGGCGCGGGGCATCGCCGCGGACTTGAGGTGGTGGTGGCGGAGCGGGGCGTGCGCCGCGACCTTGAGCGGCTGCTCGCGGTAGAGCTCGACCTGCTTCACCAGCGTGGGCGGGCGCAGGTGGTAGAGGATGCTGTAGGCGCGGTCGAAGCCCTCGGTGGTGACGATGTGCTCGTAGTGGAGCCCCTCGCCCTTGTAGCTCGTGGCCGGGTCGCGGGGGAACCTGATGTGGTGCTTGCGGGGCATGGCCCCGAGGGTGCGGTAGAAGGGCATGGCGGGATTTTCGAATTTGGATTTTGGATTTTCGATTGGACCCCGGGCCGACCGTGGGCGCGGCGAACGACTTCGAAAGCTGCTTCGTTCTGCGATTCCCGACCAATCGAAAATCGGGAATCAAGTATCGGAAAATTGTCAGAGGGTGCCGCGGCGCTGCTGTTCGCGTTCGATGGCCTCGAAGAGGGCGCGGAAATTGCCCTCGCCGAAGCCCATCGAGCGGCCCTTGCGCTGGATGACCTCGAAGAAGAGCGTCGGGCGCGTGAAGACGCACTGGGTAAAGAGCTGGAGCAGGTAGCCGTCCTTGTCGTCGCGGTCCACGAGGATGCGGAGCTGGCGGAGGGTCTCCTTGTTCTCGTCGATCCGGCCGACGCGCTCCTCGAAATTCTCGTCGTAGTAGGAGTCCGGCACCTCGAGGAAGTCCTGGCCCATGCGGCGCATCTCGTCGATCGTGAGGATGATGTTCGGCGTGAGCAGGGCGATGTGCTGGACGCCGGGGCCCTGGTATTGGTCGAGGAACTCCTGGATCTGCGAATTGGCGGAGCTGGGCTCGTTGATCGGCATCTTGATCCAGCCGTCGGTGGAGCTGACGACCTTGGACATCAGGGCGGAGCGGCCGGTGTTGATGTCGAAATGCATGTAGAGATCGAGGCCGAAGACCTGCTCGTAGAACGTCACCCACTCGTCCATGCGCTCCACGTTGGCGACGATGTGGTCGATCATCGCGAAGTTGATGTCGCGGTCGTCGATGCCGCCGGCGACGTTCTGGAAACCGGGGAGGAACTCGCCCGGCTGCTTGCGCTCGACGAAGGTGTGGATCGTGTCGCCGTAGGCGGCAATGGAGGCGGTGGCGAGGCGTTCGTTCCCGAACACGCCGCGCACGGCGGTCGCGCCGCGGCGCTGCGCCTCGGCGAAGGCGTGCCTGGCGTCCTGCACGCGGAACGCCACGTCGCGCACGCCGCAGCCGTGCTTTTCGAGGTGGGCGCGGACGGCCTCGGCCTCCGGGCCGGCGCCCTGCGGTTCGGTGACGACGAAGTTCACGCGGCCCTGGCCCACCAGATGGGCGCGGCGGCCGGCAAGGCCGGTGGTCGCGTCGCCATAGGCGCGCGGCACCATGCCGTATTTCTTCACGAAGAAGTCGCGCCACTGGTCGGCGTCATCGACCCAGAACTCGACATGGTCGAATTGCTTCAGGCCGAGCGGATTCGCGGCGGTTTTGCGCTCAACGGGCGCGTCGAAGAAGGTTCTGCTCATGGGGAAAACAGCGGGACGGGGCTGACGTGGATGCGTGGGGAGCGCGCAGACCATAGCCGCGAAGCCCGCGGCGGTCCATAACCCGAACGGAGTAATCCCTTGCGCGCACCGCGGACCGAAGACAGAAGACGGAGGACGGAAATCAGAGGACGGAACCGTTCGCCCCCCATCCTCTGTCCTCCGTCGCTCGCTCCCTCACTTTCCTCTTAATCTTTCCCTTTCCTCTTTCTCTCGGACGCATTTCCCATCGCTGAACCTGAGGATTGAAGAGAAAGAGGAAACAGCCCCATGCCCTCCCCCGCCCCCGCCCTGCTCGACCACGTGCTCACGATGCTCGAGGACGTCCCCGTCGGTCTCCTGCTGCTCGACGCCGACAGCCGTCCCCTCTGGTTCAACGAGGAGGCGGCCCGCGCCTGCGCCGTGTGGAACCACGGCGAGCGCCACGCCGCGGCGCTCCGCGCGCGCTCGGCGTTCAAGGTGCCGCCCGTCCTCGCCGAGGCCTGCGCCCGGCTCCTCGCCGATCCGACGGCCGAGCCGGTGAAGGTCGTCTCCGACAACGCCCGCGGCCTGCACGCGCGCATCAAGCTCCAGCAGGCCCGCGCCGCGGACGCCGGCCACGCCTTCCACATCCAGCTCGACTACCGCCGCCCGCGCGGCGACCGGCACCGGCCGCTCTCGCCCGGCGCGGTGGCGCTGCTCGCCCGCCTCTCGGAGCGCGAGCGCGAGGTGGCGATGCGCGTGCGCGAAGGCCTGCGCACGGCCGAGATCGCCGCCGAGCTGCGCCGCAGCCCGCTGACGATCAAGACGCAGCTCGCCGCCATCTTCGCCAAGCTCGGCGCGCGCGGCCGCACCCGCGTCGCCGCCCTGCTCAACCGCTGAGCCACCGCGCCTTACTCCGGCGCCTCGGGCCGCACCGGCTGACCGCGCCGGGCCACGGCGCGCTGCACGGCGAGAACGTAGTCGCGGGCTTCGCGCATGAGCGTGCGCAACGGCTCGCGCGCGGCGTCCGTGCCGAACACGAGATGCGCCGCCGGCTGCCTCGCGCGCACCTCGCCGGAAAACGCGGGCGTGACGATCCGCCGCCGCTCCGGCTGCGGCTCCAGCCGCCAGCCCCACGCCGCGCGCGTCGCCGCCACGGGCAGCTCGATCACGAGGCGCTCGCCCGCGCGGTGCGTCTGCGCCAGCAGCGGCGGCAGCACCGGCGGCATGGCAAGGGCGCGAAGGTCGAGATACAGGCGCTCGCGGATCACGCGGCCGTGCGCCTCGGCCACGGCGCGCTGCAGGCCGAGGTAACCCTGCGCGCCGTTCGACTCGGCCGGCGCATAGAGCGCCTCGCGGAGGCGCAGCGTGACCGTCAGCCGGTAGTCGGCGCGCCGCGCGTCGGTCTCGGCCACCAGGCGCGCCGCGGCGCCGTCGATCCGCAGCGGACGCGCGGGCGTGTCGAATTCGCGCTGGAAGTCCGCCGCCACCGTGGCGCCGAGCGCGGCGAGCTGCGCGTCCGACGGCCGCGCGTTGAAGACGCGCTGCGCCAGCTCGAAGCCCGACACGAGCGCGACCCCGCCGGCCAGCACGAAGCCGAGCGCGCGGAGAATCTTCAGCGCTTCCCCCCAGCGCCGAGCCTCGACCTCGGCGCGCGCCTGCTCCGCCGATGCCGCCGTGATGAGCTGCACCTCGGGCAGGGCGGACCAGTCGATGCCCTTCTGCGGCGCGGCGGGCGCAACTGCGGCGGGGCGCGGCCCGGGCGCAACCTGCGCCTCGGGCAGGCCGTCGGAATCCACTCCCGGGGGCGGCCGGCCGCTGGGCAAGACCCGACCCACCGGCGGAGACGAGCCGGCGGCGGCGGGGCACCGGTTCCACGGGTGGTTGGGTTCGGGCTCGCTCACGATGGGAGATGTCGGGGAAAAGGGATTGCCGTTCCGCGCCGCTGGCGAGCCCGAAGCCACGGGGTGACACCACCGCCCGCCACTAGGACCGAACGGCCATGTCCCATGAAAAAAAGGAGAATATCCTCGCCGGCGCGCCGCGGGCGAGCGGCTCGCTTTGACCTGGAGGACACCACGCGTTGTGTTGGGGGCAGACATGCCGGCCTTTTCCCCTTCCTCCGCACGTTCGCGCGGACGCCGGCCCGGGACCGGGCACCGCGCCCGCCGCGGCGTCACCCTCACCGAGGTGCTCATCGCGGCCACGCTGCTGTCCTTCGTCGTGCTCGGCGCCATCGCCTCGATCTCGCGCGGGATGAACCAGACGCACCACGCGCGCATGATCACCCTGGCCAGCCAGGTGCTCCAATCCGCCGTCGAAGATCTGCGGCTGAAGAACTACACCGTCATCAGCGGCTACGCCGCCGCGACGCAACCCGTCGATTTCACCGCCACCATCAACACCGAGCTGCTGGGCAGCGAGTTCACGCGCACGATGACGCTGCAGGCGCGCTTCACCACCCTCCACCCGTCGAGCCCCACCGAACTCGGGCTCACGGCCATGGAAATCACCCTCGCCTGGCACGAGGCCGGCGTGCCGTTCACACGCTCGGCGCGGACGTATTTCAGCGAGAAGGGGCTGTCGGACTACATCTATGTCGGCTTCTGATCCCCGCCCTCCCCGCCGCGCCGCGCGCGGCCTCACGATCGTCGAGGTCCTCGTCTCGACCTCGCTGCTCGGGCTGCTGATGACGGCCGTGCTCAGCTCGTTCGTCTTCCTCGTGCAGGGCGAGCAATCGCTGTCGAACTACAACTCCATGAACGCCGACGCGCGCGAGCTGCTCGAGCTGCTCAGCCGCGACGCGAAAAGCGCCACCGCCGTCACCAACTTCACCTCCACCAGCCTCACCCTCACCGTGCCGGTCGACACCGCCGGCGGCACGCAGCAGGTGACCTACGAATTCGACCCCGCCACCGACAGCTGCGTGCGCGAAGCCGCCGGCGCCGAGCGCACGCTCGTGCGCAACGTCACCGCCTTCAGCTTCCGCTACCTCAACGGCAACAACGCCGTCACCGCCTCGCTCACCGAGCTCAAGCAGGTGCAGCTCTCGCTGCGCATCGTCCGCCGCGCCTCGTTCACCTCCACCTCCCAGCATGTCCTCTCCGCGCAATACACGCTCCGCGCCAAGCCCACGGCGCACTGAGCGCGGCTCCGCGCTCATCACCGTGCTGCTCCTCGCCGCCGTCGTCGCGGTCATCGCCTCGCACCTCTTCCTGCGCGGCCTGCAGGAGCAGCGCCTCGCCACGCGCTCGTATTGCCAGAGCGCCGCCCTCAACCTCGCCGAGGCCGGCATCGAGGAGGCCATGTGGGCGCTCAACAACGGCTGGGTCGACGCCACCCGGGGCTGGGCCGCCGCGGGCGACGGCACCGGCGCGATGGTGCGCAGCGTCACCGCCGGCCTCGCCCTCGCGCAGGGCAGCGGCGAGATCCACCTCCGCATCGATGCCCCCGCCTCCAACACGCCCGTCGTCGTCGCGCTCGGCCGCGTGCTCCTTCCCGGCCAGGCCGCCGTGTTCAAGCAGCTCCGCGTCGCCCTCGAACGCCGCACCACCTGGGCCAACGCCATCGTCGCCAAGGGCACCGTCACCTTCAACGGCAGCAACGTCAGCATCGACGCCTACGACTCCGCCGTCGGCCCCTGGAACGCCACCACCAACCGCCTCGACCGCGCCACCGTCGCCACCACCGCCACCAGCAACGGCGGCCTCAGCGTCAACAACGCCGACATCTACGGCGCCGTCGCCACCGGCGGCGGCCAGCCCGTTGTCGGCCCCTCCGGCTCCATCCTCGGCGCCACCTCGGCCTCCGGCCTCCCCGACAACATCGATCCCTCCCGCGTCCGCACGGATTTCTCCTCCAACATCCCCGACGCCGTCGCACCCGCCGGCACCGCCACCGCCCTCGGCGCCGTCGCCACGGCGCTCACCCTCCCCCGCCCGGGCGACACGCCCGGCGCCGACGGCCGCTACCTCTACCGCGCCACCGAGATCGCCCTCAACAACACCACCCTCACCATCGCCGGTCCGGTCGACCTCATCGTCTCCGGCGATGTCTCCATCGGCGGCGGCAGCGGCGCCCTCGTCGTCAACTCCGGCGCCGCCCCCGAACTCGCGCTCTACACCGCCGGCAACCTCAGCATCTCCGGCAGCGGCGCCCTGAACGGCACCAGCGCGCCCCCGCGCATGACCTTCTACGGCACGCGCACCCAGGCCGAGGCGGCCACCCTCGGCGCGCAGCAGTTCGACCTCCGCGGCAACGCCAGCTACGTCGGCCTCGTCTACGCCCCCAACGCCGACATCCAGCTCCGCGGCGGCGGCTCCACCGGCACCTTCAACGGCGCCATCATCGGCCGCAGCGTCACCTTCAACGGCAACTACAACTTCCACTACGACACCCGGCTCGGCGGCCTCTCCAGCGAGGACTATTTCAAACCCGTGAGCTGGATCGAACTCCTCGCTCCCGCCGGCGGCGGCGCCGCCCTCGCCCGCGACGCCCGCCCGCCCTTCGGCGGCAAACTCTAGCGCCCCGCCGCCGGAATCTCCCGATCACCGTCCGGCAAGCGGCGGCGTGACATCGCCGGACGATTCTGCCTTGTTGGCGCGGATGAGCTCCGCGGCGAATCCGCCCCCCGCCCCGACCTTCCGCCACTGGCTGCGCGTCGAGCTGGTCCGCGAGCTGAAGCTCGGGGCGCTGTTCCTCGCCGCCGGCCTCGGGGTCGTCTTCGCCGCCAGCCGGCTCTCGGAGCGGTTCGATGCGGCCTGGACGCGCCTCAACCGCCAGCTGACCTACGTCGCGCTCGAACAGCACCCCGTCGCGCTGCTCGACACCTTCGCCACCCGCCTCGCGCACACCGAATACGGCTGGGGCCTGTTCTCCTGGACCGAGCCCTGCAACGTCACCGCCGCCCGCGGGCGGCTGCGCGCGGACTTCCCGGAGTTTCTCGGCCTCGACCGCCACGGCGCGCCCATCGCCGTGCGCAGCCCGCTGCGCAAGCGCGCCCCCGACCACGACGCCCGCGCGGCGCAGTTCCTCGAACGCCACCGCCAGCTCGAGGCGCGGCGCTTCGCCCGCCTCTACCCGACGGAAAACCCGCTCGACCTGCCCGACCCCACCAACCGCCTCGCCCGCATCGTCACGAAGGCGCTCGGCCTGCCCGACGCCGCGCTGCACGTCGTGCGCACGCTCGTGGGCGGCGGCGTCGCGGGCATCCTGCTCTTCAGCGGGGTGCTGGCGCTGGCCGCGGTCGCGCTCTGGCAGTCGCGCCGCCCGGCCCGCCGGGTGCTCAAGCTCCTGCTCGTGCCCTTTCTCGCCAGCGCGCTGGTGTGGGTGGCGATCGGCCTGATGTCCGTCTCCGCCGCGCTCTTCGGCGCGTTCACGGTCAACACCTCCGCGCTCGCCGTGCTCGGCGGCGCCCCCCTGCTCTACCTCGCCGCCAAGGCCCCGCTGCGCCTCGCCGAGGATCTGCTCTTCAAGCCGAAGCCGTGGGACGGCGTCGAACGCCGCAAAAACCGCGGCCCCGCTCCCGGCCCGGGCGGCACGGCGCCGCCCGTCGGCGGCGCCTGATCCCCCCGGTCGGCGTGCCATCTGCGCAAGCCGTGGTTTCGTCCTTTCGGGCTACCGCTTTCCGGTGGTGTCATGAGCGTTTTCGGCTACAGCAGTGGACAAAACCACGCCCCATGACCCCCACCGCCACTCCGGCCCACCCGGAAACCCCCACGCAGGACGGCAGCGACCCGCGCTGCATCCCGCACAAGATGACCGGCCCGCTCCCCATCGGCGCCGAGTGCCAATACCCGAACTACTCCGCCGAAGAACAGGACGTCTGGCGCACCCTCTACGCGCGCATGGAGGCGCTCCTCCCCGGCCGCGCCGCCGACGAATACCTCACCGGCCTCCGCGCCCTCGACC
>PNKG01000083.1 GCA_013822585.1 Opitutus sp.
GGGTCAGGGCCTTGTCGATGACCTTCAGGCCGCTCTTGCCGGGCATGCGCAGGTCGGTGACGATCACGTCGAACTCCTGCGCGTCCATGAGGTTGAAGCCCTCGTCCGCGCTGGCGGCCACGGAAACGTCGTAGTTCTCCTGCAAGGCCTGCTGGAGCCCCTCGCGGGTGTGCTTCTCGTCGTCGACGATCAGAACGCTCGGCACCATGCCCCGATGAAGCCGCCCGGCTCCGGCCCGGTCAACGGGAAACGGGACGAGATGGCACACACCGATGCTTGCACCCCGGGTGGCGATAATCCCCGGGCACGATTCCGGTCCATGAACCCGCCGGCTATCCGGCCAGGAAATCCGTCAACGGCTGAAGCGATGCCCAGTCCGGATCACACCCTCGCCACCACCGGCGCGGTGAAGTGGCGGTGGATGCCCGCGGCGGCCTTGCGGCCATCGCGCACCGCGTGCACCACCAGGCTGGGGCCGCGCACGGAGTCTCCGCCGGCGAAGACGCCGGGCAGGCTGGTCATCTGGTTGGCGTCGACCTTGAAGCCGTCCCAGTCGTCGCGCTCGATCTGCGCCAGCGCGCTGCCCGCGGGGAAGACGAGCGGGTCGAAACCGTAGGCGACGAGGATGAGGTCGGCCGCGATGGAAAACTCCGAGTTCGGCACGGCGCGCGGCT
Source organism: Opitutus sp. (assembly GCA_013822585.1). Lineage (GTDB taxonomy): Bacteria > Verrucomicrobiota > Verrucomicrobiia > Opitutales > Opitutaceae > Didemnitutus. The sequence continues at coordinate 675 of PNKG01000083.1, forward strand.
TGCGGCGGCCGGAGGCGTCGGGCGCGCCGAGCTCCATGCGCGTGCACTTCACCTCGATGACATCGCCGTTGCCGTTGCCGACGATCTCGGTCGGGTTGGTGAGGAAGAGGAAGCGCGCGCCCTCCTCCGTGGCGTTGGCGTATTCCTTGCGGCTCCCGGGCATGTTGGCGAGGTCGCGGCGGTAGACGCAGGTGACCTCGGCCGCGCCGCTGCGCAGCGCCGTGCGCAGGCAATCCATCGCGGTGTCGCCGCCGCCGAGCACCACCACGCGCTTGCCGCGCACCTCGATCGGCTCGCCGTCCACCAGCGGCGAATCGACGTTCTTCTGGATGAGGAACGGCAGGGCGTCGACGATGCCCCGGAAATTCGCGCCGGGGAGGTCGAGCGGCTTGGGCCGCTGGGCGCCGACGCCGAGGAACACCGCGCCGAACTCCGCGCGCAGCTGTTCGAGCGTGACGTCCCAGCCGACCTTCACGCCGAGCCGGAATTCCACGCCGCGCCGCACAAGCAGCTCGATGCGGCGCTCGACGATGCGCTTCTCGAGCTTGAAGGCCGGGATGCCGTTGACCAGCAGGCCGCCGGGGATGAGCTGCGACTCGAACACCGTCACGGCGTAGCCGAGCTTCGCCAGCTCGTCGGCGCAGGCGAGGCCGCCCGGCCCGGAGCCGATCACCGCCACACCGCGGCCGTTGGACGGCGCCTGGGCCAGCTCCCATTTCTCGTGGCGGAAGGCGTATTCGTTGATGAAGCGCTCCACCGCACCGATGGCCACGGCCTCGGTGCGGGCGTTGAGGATGCACGAACCTTCGCACAGTTTCTCCTGCGGGCAGACGCGCGAGCAGATTTCCGGCATGTTGCTCGTGGTGCGCGACAGCGCGGCGGCGCCGAGGAAATCGCCCTGCGCGGCCAGCGCCAGCCACTCGGGGATGCGGTTGTTCAACGGGCAGGCTTGGACGCAGCCGGGCGTCGGGCACTGGATGCAGCGCAGCGCCTGCGCCTTCACCGTCGCCTCGTCATAGTCGGTGTAAATCTCGTGAAAGTCACAAACACGCTCGCCCGCCGCCCGTTTGGGCGGCGAGGCCCGGTTGATCTTGAACCAGGCGTATTTGTCGTTCGGGGGGTGGAGCGGGGGGGACATGCGTGGAATACCGGCGATGCCATATTGCCCGGACTCCGGGCCCGCAGCCTCCCGCCTTTTGGCCAACCCTGCGCACGGCTTGTGTCGGGATCACTGTAACATCCGCACGCGGCGGTGTTTTTGGGGGAATTGCAAGGTCACCACCGTGCCGACACCTTGCTTGCTTTCGATTCCGACGTGCCCGCCATGGTCGCGCATGATCCGCTGCACGATCATGAGCCCGAGGCCGTGGCCGCTGGCCTTGGTCGTGTGGTAGGGCGAGAAGAGTTTGGGCATGTCCTCGGCCTTGATGCCCATGCCGGTGTCGGCCACGGCGACATAGACCGAGTCGTCGTCGGCCCGGACCTTCAGGCTGAGGCGGCCGTCGGGGCCCATCGCCTCCATGGCGTTCTTGATCAGATTGAAGAAGACCTGTTTCAGCTGGTTCCGGTCGGCCATCACCACGGGCAGGCTGGCGGGCAACTCGCCCTCGATCTTGATGCCGCGATCCTCGAGTTCGCGCGCCTGGAAGCGCAGGACGTCCTCGATGACCTCGACGAGGTTGATCTCCGCCAGGTCGGGCGGCCGCGGACGGATCGCCTCGAGAAAATTCCGGATGATGCCATCGAGCCGCGCGACCTCGTCCTGGCAGACCTTGAGCGACTCGGCCAGGATTTCACCTTCCTTCGAGTGGCGCAGCTTCTTCAGACGGCGCTCGGCCAGCTGGAGGTGGATGGTGAGGGAATTGAGCGGGTTGCCCAGCTCGTGCGCCACGCCGGCGGCGAGCAGCAGGATCGAGGAGACGCGCTCGTTCTCGATCATCTCCTCCGTGCTCTGCTTCTCGCTCGTGATGTCGGTGAGGATGATGGCGAAGCGCGCGCCGCCGCCGGGCCCGTCGTGGAACGGCACGCGGTAAAGCCGCACGACGCGTGGCTGCGGATAATGCAGCTCGAACTCCCGCGTGACGAGCGGCGCGCCGGCGGAATCGTCGCCGGCGTCGAGCGAGGAGCGCAGGCCGGGCACGACGCGCCACAGCGAGGCGCCCGCCCCGCCCTCCTTCAGGCCGATCAGGCGGCCGGCCGCGTCGTTGGCGTATTCGATGTTCCCGTCGGCATCGATGACAAGCACGCCTTCCTGCAGGGTGTTGAACACCGCCTCGAGCAGCGCGCGCTCGCGCGCAAGCCGCTGCACGAGGTTCTGTAGGTTCGTCTGGTCGAGCTGGTCGAGCCGCCCGAGGACCTTGTCGAGGGAGCTGTGCTTCTTGCCTGCCATGCGGAATGCCGGGGCTAATCAGCACGACGCGGCTCAGGGCGTCAATGGCGCGGCTCGGCAGGCCAGGCAGCCCAGCCTCTCGGATGACGGTTGCAATGGAGGGCGCGGCTACCGCCGCGCCGTTGATGCGCGGTGCGATGTGACGCTCGCGGCGCGGCGGTGCCGCGCCCTCCACGGCGTCGCGCACCCGGCAGGCGGGCGGCCTACTCCGACTCGGGGGGAGCCGCGTCCGCCCCGAAGAACGTCAGCTGCCCCTCGAGGTCCCGCGGCTGGGCGAAAAGCTTGCGCAGGAAGCTGTCGCGGTGGGCGGCGCAGCGACCGTGCTTCAGCACCGCCCCGCGATGATCTTCCGTGCCATAGCCCTTGTGCTGGGCGAAGCCGTAGCCGGGGTGAACCCTGTCGAGCTCGTCCATCAGGCGGTCGCGCGTGACCTTGGCCACGATGGACGCCATGGCGATGCAGAGCGACCGGGCGTCGCCGTTGACCAGCCCCTCGTGCGGATAGGGGAAGTGCCGCAGGGGCAGGCCGTCGATCAGGATGCGGCAGGACACCGTGGGGCGGAACGCCGCGCGCTCCGTGTCGCTGGAAAACAGGTCGGGCTCCTGCTTGCGCTCGAAGGCATCGGGCGGGTAGATCGTCTCGAGGGCGCGGCGCATCGCGAGCTTGGTCGCCCCGAGGATGTTCAGCGCCTCGACCTCGGCCACGCTGGCGACGCCAAAGGTCGCGTGGATCTGCCCGGCGCGCGCCAACCCGTCGAACTCCGCCCACAGCTCCGCGCGCTCCGCGGCGCTGAGCTGCTTCGAGTCGTTCACACGGCCGGAGCGCGACACCGCCCAGCGCCCCTCGAGGAATTCGCGCGACACCAGCACCGCCCCCGCCACCACCGGTCCGGCCAGCGCGCCGCGCCCGGCTTCGTCGACGCCGAGCAAGCCGTCGAAGCCGTAGATTTGCTTCAGGTCGAATCCGCGGAGCTGGCGGCGTTTCACCGGCATGAGAAAAACCCTTTCGCCCCTACGCTCGGAATGCTGCGGTGCGCGCCCATGCCGTCACGAACGCCGCCACTCGGTCTTTTCCTTCGGCACGGGCAAGGGCAGCTCGTTCAGCTTGCCCGCCGCCGCCACGACCTCGTAGCTCGTGCGGAAGTGGAGCTTGGCGAAACGCCCGAGAGAGAGCGCGCCGAACCGCTCCACGATCCGCGCCGCCTGCGCCTTGGCCGCGGCCCCGGCGCCGAACTGCAGCCGCTCACCGGATGCGCGCGCCAGCGCGCGCATGGTCCGCACGAACTCCGCGCGCGCCACGACGGACGCCGCGGCGACCACCGGGTCCTCTTCCGCCTTCGTGCGCATCTCGAGGTGGAAGCGCCCGAGGCCGCGCTTCTTCAGCTCGCGCTGCACGAGCGGCTCCTGGGAAAACTGGTCGAGCAGGCCGCGCGCGACCCACTTCTTCTGCAACGCCGCCTCCAGCGCCCGCGCGTGCTGCCAGGCGAGCAGGCGGTTGAGGTTGGCGTGCGGCTTGAGCATCAGCTCGTTGTATTTCGCCATGCCGCAAGAGACGACCTCGACGACCGCCCCGGGTGTGCCGCGGATGAACTCGTCGAGCTTCAGAATCTGCGAGTCCTCGATGCTCTTCGAGTCGCGCACGCCGGCCGCGCGCCAGGCCTCGATCTGCGCGCGCTCGGCGATGACCGTCGCCGCCACGACCGGCCCGAACAGGTCGCCCTTGCCCGACTCGTCGAGGCCCGCGTGCGGCTCGAACCACTCGGGGTGGTGCACGTCGTCGTAGCCGAGCTGGGCGAGGCCGGTGACCTCGGCCTCGATGACGTTCTGCACGAAATCCTCCGTCTCCTTGCCCGCCACGACGACCTTGCCGCTCTCGTAGGCGGTGACGTTGACCTTCGGGCCCTTGAACGCGAACCGCGCATACGGCACCTCGGCCTCCTCCCACTGCTTCTTCGCCACGGCGGCGCGCAGCTTGGCCATTTGCGCGTCGTCGAGCTTGATGGTGTAGGTGGTGAGCGCTTTGGGCTTTTCCTCCGCGGCGTCGTCGGACCGTTTGGGCATGGCGACAGGGGGCCACAAAAGGCGCAAAAAGCGCAAAGGGAAAATGCCGCGGATGCGTTTCGTTGCGCCGGCTTCCAGCCGGCTCCGACGCCGGAGCTACTCGGAAAAGCCTCCTTCCCTCTCCGCCTTTTTTGTGCCTTCTCGTGATTTTCGTGGCCGACTCCTCCGCGCAACTCCCCTCCCGCCGCGCCGCCTTCCACGCCGCGCTGCACGGCTGGTATCGCATCCACCGGCGCCGCCTGCCGTGGCGCGAGGCGCCGTCGCTCTACAAGACGGTCGTCTCGGAGTTCATGCTCCAGCAGACGCAGGTCGCGACGGTGCTGCCCTACTTCGCGCGCTGGCGGCGCGCGCTGCCCGACTTCGCCGCCCTCGCCGCGGCGCCCGAGGCGCAGGTGCTGAAACTCTGGGAGGGCCTCGGCTACTACTCGCGCGCCCGCAACCTCCGCGGACTTGCGCAAGCGGTCGTGGCGCGGCCCGCGCCGCCGCGCACGCCGGCGGAGTGGCGCGAACTGCCCGGCGTCGGTCCCTACACGGCGGCGGCGATCACGAGCATCGCCTTCGGCGAACCCGCCGCGTGCGTCGACGGCAACGTCGTGCGCCTCCTCGCGCGGCTGACGGGCGAAACGAAAAAATTCCGCGACAGCGTCGAGGCCGCGAAACACTTCACGCCGCTCGCCGACGCGCTCATCGCCGGCTCGGACCCCGGCGAGCACAACCAGGCGATGATGGAACTCGGCGCGACCGTCTGCTTCCGCCCAAAACCGCTCTGCCTCACGTGCCCGGTCGCAAAGTTCTGCGCCGCCCGCCGCGAAGGCATCGCCGAGTCCATCCCGCGCTTCGCGCCGAAGCAGACCGAGCAAAAGTCCGTATTACGGAGTTTCTGCTTGGACCGCGGCCGGCTCCTCCTGCGTCGCGGCGGGGCCGGCGCCAGGCGGCTCGCCGGCCTGCACGAGTTGCCCGAGCTGTCCGACCTCGGTCTGCAACCGGACGGGCTGGCGCTGCTCGCCACCAAGCGCCGCGCGATCACGCGCTGCCAAATCACGGAATCGATCCACGCCGTGAAGCCCGACGCCAAGCTCCGCGCGCGCATCGCGAAGAACGCGACGCTCGAGTGGGTGGCGCTGGCGAACTTGGGAGCCATCACGCTCTCCGGCCCGCACCGCAGGTGGATCGCGGAGCTGCTGACGGATCTGTAGAGCGCCGCCCGCTAATTGCTGTGGAGGACCCGGCAGCAACGGGCACTCCAGCAATCAGGAACGCTGCACACGGCTTCGTTGCCGGCTTCGGCCAGTGCAATCGCGATCCCGGCTAAGCTCCGAACCGGGCGGCGATCAGGGCCTCGACGCGCTGCTTCGAGCTGAGCACGTCCTCGACGCTGAGGCGCGGGCTGAACTCCAACACGAGCTCGTGTTCGGGGCGCCAAAATTCGCCGACCATCTCGAAGTCGATCTTGCCGGAGCCGATGGCCTGGTGGTCGTGCCCGTCGGCCGAGACGTCGTGCAGGTGGAAGCCGATGACCCGGGGCGCGAGCTTGGCCAGATGTTCGCGGTGGTTGAGCAGGCCGGCCCGCTCCTTGAGATGCGCATGGCCGGTGTCGTGCCAGTAGCCGCCGGGGGCGCCGGTCGGCAGCGAATCGAGCAGCGCCGCGTGGTCCTCGTCGAGCGGGAGCTCCTCGAACTTCTCGCGGTTCTCGAAGCCGAGCATGACGCCTTTCGCCTGCGCGTAGGGCAGCAGCTCGGCGAGGCCGGCGCGGGTGTTTTCCCAGTAGGCCTTCTTGCGGTCGCGCAGCTTGCCCAGGGCCGAGGCGAGGAGCTTGGCGTATTTTTCGTCCTTGGGCAGGTCGGTGCCGGGATGCGCCTCGGCATAGGCTCCGAGCTTGCGGCCGGGATTGGACCAGAAGAACTCCACGCTGCCGAGGTGCAGCACGAGGTTCCTGGCGCGGACCTGGTGGGCGAAGTCGACGGAGCGCTTGCTGTGGCGCAGCCATTGGTCGCGCTCGCGGTCGTCCTTCGAGCTGGGGGTGTAGAGGTTCGGGGCAGCGTGGTTGATGCCGGTGGGCAGCGGGCAGAAGTTGTGGCAGGAGGCCACCTTGACCACGCCCTCCTCCACCCCGCGGAGGATGCCCGGCACGAGCGTGATGCGGATGCCGTGGCTGAGCTCGACCGAATCGAAGCCCAGCGCGGCCATCTCCTTCAGCATCTCATACCCGTCCTGATGGCGGTGCGACAGCCAGCAGCTGGACAGGGCGAGGACGGGCTTCATGGGGGACCCTCACTAGGACAACTGTTTGCAACAGACGCAAGCCGCGGAGTTTGCGCCGACCCGCGCCAAGCGGGCAGCAAAAAACCGGCCGCGCACCAGGCATCGGCCGGTTCGGAAACGGAGCGCGCGGACCTCAGTTCGCGTAGCGGGCGCGGAGCATCGCGGTGAAGGCGGCGACCTTCTCCTTGCGGCGGCGCCTCTCGCACGGCTTCTCGTAGTAACGCTTCGCGCGCACGTCTTTGATGATGTTCTCGCGGTCGAGCTTCTTCTTCATGCGGCGCAGCGCACGGTCGATCGGCTCGTTTTTGCGCATTTTGATCTCGATGGACATGGGAAAGGGAGTGGTCGGAAAGTGACGAAAGGCCAGAAAGAAGCCGGTCGGCTCCGGGCGCGTCAACTGCAATTTTTCGGGTGTAGGGCGGGGTCGCCGAACCCCGCCGGGCACGCAGGCGCCGGAGTTCAGAGGCGGGGTTCGGCGACCCCGCCTACATCGTTAAGCCCGCACGGATGAACGAACTTCGCGTGTCGGTATTTTGTCGGGTCTTTCCACTTGCGACCCCCTCCCCACAGGCTTCCGATGCCTGTCCGTGGCCGCCCCAGACACCAATTTCGTCCATCTACACGTCCACACCGACTACAGCCTGCTCGACGGCGCCTGCCGGATCGACCGCCTGATGGACCGCGCCAAGGGCCTGGGCATGACCGCCCTCGCCCTCACCGACCACGGCAACATGTATGGCGCGATCGAATTCTTCAACGCCGCCAAGGGCGCGGGCATCAAGCCGCTCATCGGCTGCGAGATCTACCTCGTCGAGAACTCGCGCCTGGAGAAGAACGGCCGCGCCGAGGACGGCAAGAGCTACTACCACATGGGCCTGCTCGCGCGGAACCTGCAGGGCTACCAGAACCTGATGAAGCTCGTCTCCGACGCCCACCTCCGCGGCTTCTACTACAAGCCCCGCGCCGACTACGAGACGCTGGCCAGATACTCCGGCGGGCTCATCGGCTTCACCGGCTGCCTCGCCGCCGTCATCCCGCAGCACCTCCTCCACGGCCGCTTCGAGGAGGCGCGCCGCGCCTGCGGGCGCTTCGTCGAGATGTTCGGCCGCGAAAATTTCTTCGTCGAGATCCAGGACCACGGCATCCCCGAGCAGCGCAAGATCATCCCCGGCCTCCTCCAGCTCGGCGAGGAGTTCGGCCTGAAGGTCATCGCGACGAACGACGTCCACTACGTCAACAAGGACGACGCCGGCCCCCACGACGCGCTGCTCTGCATCCAGACCGGCGCCAAGATCGCCGACGAGGACCGGATGCGCTTCGACAGCACGCAATTCTACCTCAAGTCGCGCGCCGAGATGGACGCGCTCTTCGGCGAGGTGCCGGAGTCCGTCACCAACACCCAGCTCGTCGCCGAGATGTGCGACCTCTCCATCCCCTTCCCCAAGGGCTCCGAGCGCTACCCGAAGTATCCGCTGCCGGTCGAGGTGAAGGACAGGCTCTCGCCGGCGCAGTATCTCGAGCAGCTTTGCGTCGAGGGTCTGAAGAAACGCTACGGCTTCGACTACGCGCAGGTCGCCCAGCGACCCGCCGTGGCCGGGCGCCTCGCGAAGTTCACCCGGCTGCCCGCCGGCCAGAAACCGTCCGCGCCCGACTCCACCGGCCTGCCGCCCGAGGAGGAATTGACGGTGCGCCTCGCCTACGAGCTGGCGATCATCAACGTCACGGGCTTCATCGACTATTTCCTCGTCGTCTGGGATTTCATCCACTGGGCCAAGGAACAGGGCATCCCCGTCGGCCCCGGCCGCGGCTCGGGCGCCGGCTGCCTCGTGGCCTACGTGCTCGGCATCACCAACCTCGACCCCATCCGCTTCAAGCTCCTCTTCGAGCGCTTCCTCAACCCCGAGCGCGTCTCGCCGCCGGACTTCGACATCGACTTCTGCATGCGCCGCCGCGGCGAGGTCATCGACTACGTCCGCCGCAAATACGGCAACGACTGCGTCGCCAACATCATCACCTACGGCACCCTCGGCGCCAAGATGGTCGTGCGCGACGTCGCCCGCGTGCACGACCTGCCCTTCGCCGAGGCCGACCGCCTCGCCAAGATGATTCCCGACGAGCTCAACATCGAACTCAAGGCCGCCATCGACAAGTCCGCCGAGCTGCGCAACGAATACGAGCACAACCCCGTCGCGAAGAAAATCCTCGAGCAGGGCCTCGTCCTCGAGGGCATGGTCC
>PNKG01000084.1 GCA_013822585.1 Opitutus sp.
GGCGATCTGCTGGCACTCCTTCGCCCAGCGGTGGCTCCGGTCGACGGCGCGGCGGCATTCGTCGCGCGTGCAGGGCCAGGGCGGGCACTCGTCGATCACCATTGCGATGTCCGAACCGAGGTTGGCCTGGATCGTCATCACCTCGCGCGGACCCAGGAACACCCTCGCGCCGTCGATGTGCGAGGCAAACGCGATGCCGTCGTCGCGGATGTCGCGGAGCTTCGCGAGCGAGAAGGCCTGGAACCCGCCGCTGTCGGTCAGGATCGGGCCGTCCCAGCCCATGAACTTATGCAGTCCGCCGAGATCGCGGATGAGTTCCGAGCCGGGCCGCAGGTTGAGGTGGTAAGTGTTGCCGAGGATGATCTGTGCGCCGCACTCGCGGACTTGTGCGGGCGTCAGTGCCTTCACCGTGCCCTGCGTGCCGACCGGCATGAAGATCGGGGTCTCGATCACGCCGTGCAGGGTGCGCAGGCGGCCGCGGCGGGCGGCCGTGGCGGTGTCGGTCTTGAGCAGCGTGAAATGGTCGGGCATCGGGCTTCGCCGCGGCGGGGCCGCGATGACACGGCCACCCTACCCGCGCGCTTGACCCCCCTGTCAAATCCCGAGTGAGTTCGGGCCGGTGCTGCTCGTCATCGACAACTACGACTCGTTCACGTTCAACCTGGTCCAATACTTCGGCCAGCTGGGCGCGACGATGCGCGTCTTCCGCAACGACGAGATCACCCCTGCGCAGGCCGAGGCGCTCAATCCCGACCGCGTGCTCATCTCGCCCGGCCCGTGCACGCCGACCGAGGCCGGCGTGAGCCTCGACATGTTCCGCGTGTTCGCGGGCAAGAAGCCGATCTTCGGCGTCTGCCTCGGCCACCAGGCCCTGGGCCAGCATTTCGGCGGCAAGGTCGTCCGCGCCGGCCGCCTCATGCACGGCAAGCGTTCGCCCATCCTGCACCGCGGCACCGATGTGTTCGCGATGCTCCCCTCGCCCTTCCAAGCCGCGCGCTACCACTCGCTGCTGGTCGAGCGCGCCACCTTGCCGGACTGCCTCGAGATCACCGCCGAGACGGCCGAGGGCGAAATCATGGGCCTGCGGCACCGGCAATTCCCGATCTGGGGCGTGCAGTTCCACCCGGAGTCCGTCGCCACCGAGCACGGCATGCGCATCCTGCAAAACTTCCTGGCGCTGAACTGAGCCGGCTCCTTGGGGTGTAGGGGCGCAGTCCTGCTGCGTCCTTCCGAGATCCGCGTGCAAACGGGCGCAGCAAGACTGCGCCCCTACAACCTGAAAGCGTCGCCCACAGAATACACGGAACACACGGAAGGCGGCATCGTCCGTATTTTTTCCGTGTCTTCCGTGTGTTCCGTGGGCAAACAATTCCCATCTCATGCGCTGCCCGAAGTGCACCTCCATTGAGGACAAGGTGATCGACTCCCGCATCGCCCGCGACGGCAACACCATCCGCCGCCGCCGCGAATGCCTCGAGTGCGGCCACCGCTTCACCACCAACGAGTCGCTCGTCCGCGACAGCCTGATCGTGGTCAAGCGCGACGGCCGCACCGAGCCGTTCATGCGCGACAAGCTCGTCGGTGCCGTCCGCGCCGCCTGCCACAAGCGCCCGATCGACGGCGAGCAGATCTACATGCTGGTCGAGGATGTGATCGACGCCGTCGAGGCCGGCTACGAAAGCCAGGCGCCGACCAAGGCCATCGGCGAGCAGGTCATGCTGCGCCTGCGCAAGCTCGACCAGGTCGCCTACGTGCGCTTCGCCAGCGTCTACAAGGAATTCCGCGACGTCGGCGAATTCGTCGACGAAATCACCAGCCTTGCGCCCGGCGCCGCCGGCGCTACACCGAAGCCGAAGAAATGACACGCTCCGCCCAACTGCGCCGGCTGCACTTCCTGAACGCCCTCTTCGCGCCGCTCACCGGCCACGACCTCTACCTCGCGCAACAGCTCGACGCCGCCATCGCATCGACCCTCGACGACGCGCGCGAGCGCACGCCGAGCGATCCGGAATTCGTGCGCGCCGCCGCGGATCTTTTCGCCAAGCTCTGCCGGCAGCAGTCCTCGCACGGCTTCTACCACTTCGACGCCGCCGCCGAAGCCGCCGGCGGCACGCCGCTCTTCGCCCGCGCCGGCCTGATGCACGGCCTCAAGCAGCTCGCCGCCTGCGACGAGGCCACCGTGCTCGTCACCAACCTCCGCGCCGCCCAATGCCCGGCCGCGCGCCGCTGGTCGCCCCGCCGCCAGCGCGACTACGACGACACGCTCGACCTCCTCCGCCACCTCACCGCCGCCCGCACCCGCCGCGGCGCCAACGTGAACCTGCTGTTTCTCTGAACCTCCTGCGAATCACGCGAATTGGCGCGAATCTATTCGTGGCTATTCGCGGAAATTCGCGGGCCACTCCCAATGAACAAGACGATTTTCCAGAAGATCATCGACCGCGAGATTCCCGCCAAGATCGCGCACGAGGACGAGCACTGCATCGCCATCCTCGACATCAACCCGCAGGCGCCGGTGCACGTGCTCGTCATCCCCAAGCAGCCCATCGCCCGCGTCACCGAGGCGGACGCCTCCGACCAGCCGGTGCTCGGCCACCTGCTCCTTTCGGCGGCGGCGGTGGCGAAGAAACTCGGGCTCGGGCAATCCGGCTTCCGCCTCGTGATCAACAACGGCCGCGACGGCGGCGAGACGGTGCCGCACCTGCACGTGCACGTGCTCGGCGGCCGTCCGCTCGGCTGGCCGCCGGGTTGAGGCGATTTTCGATTCTCGATTTTCGATCTGGCGACGCAGTCTTCTCCCGCCGCAGGAGGGGCTTTACACCCCGACACGAACGTGGTGCGACATTCGCGACCGGTCGCGGCGCAAAGCCGCTTCTGCAGTTCACGAAAAAAAAGCGCGCCGACCGGCGCGCCTTCGTTTTTCAGTTCACCGAAGTTCGGTTCACTTCAGGTATTTCGCCAGCCAGCCGCGGACCTCGCCATACCAGTAGCGGCTGTCCTCGCCGCGGAGGATCCAGTGGCCGGTCTCGGGGAAGACGATGAACTTGCTCGTGACGCCGAGGCGCTGGTTCAGCGCGAACCACATGTAGGCGTTGTTCACCGGCACGCGGTAGTCGAACTCGCCGACGGTGATGAGGATCGGCGTGGTGAAGCCGGCGCCCTTCTCCTTGTTGCCGGCCTGCAGCAGCGGACTCTGGTCGCGCCAGACCTTGCTGTCGCCCCAGACCGGGCCGCCGCTGTTGACCTCGCGGCCCCAGATGCTGTCGCTCGTGCCCCACTGCATGATGAGGTCGGCTTCCCCGGCGTGGGAGACGATGGCCTTGTAGCGCGTGGTGGTCGCCTGCAGCCAGTTGGCGAGGTGGCCGCCGTAGCTGGCGCCGCCCGCCGCCAGGCGCGTGCCGTCGACGAAGGCGAACCGCTTCACGGCCTCGTCGACCGCCTCGTTCACATGGTTGGCGGGGCCGCGCAGCGGATCGAACTGGATCGAGCGGGCGAACTCCTCGCCGTAGCCGGTCGAGCCCTTGTAGTCGGTCAGCAGGATGACGTATTCCGTGCCGGCGAGCAGGTGGTAGTTCCAGCGCAGCACGAAGGTGTCGTGCCACATGCTGGCCGCGCCGCCGTGGATGACGGCGAAGAGCGGATACTTCTTCGCCGGGTCGAACTTCGCCGGACGCACGATCATGTTGTGCACCATCATGCCGTCGGAGGCCTTGAAATCGAAGTGCTCGACCGCGGGGAGGTCGAGGGCGGCAGCCTTGTCGACGTTGAAGGCCGTGAGCCGCTTCGGCGCGCCGTTGAACGAGTAGAGCTCGGCCGGGTTGGCCACGCTGTCCCAGGTGCCGACGAGGGCCGGGCCGCCCGCCGCGAGGCCGCCGGTGGTGCCGTGGGCCATCGACGGCTCGGCGCGCACGTCCCCGCCGGCGTGGCTCACCGAGTGGAGCTGTTCGAGGCCGGCGTGCTCGAAGGTGAAGTAGACGCGGTCGCTGCCCTCGGGGAGCGCATAGCGGCCGATGGCGCGGTCGAGGTTGGCCGTGAGCACCTTCTTCTTCGCCGCATCGAAGGGCCAGGGGAAACTGGCGAGGCGGCTGAGATCGTAGACCTTGTCGACGGTGTTGGGATCGGTGGTGCAGAAGAGCGTCCGGCCGTCGGGCGAAAACTGGAGATTGCCGTAGCTGTGCTGGTCGTTGGTCAGGCGCTGCGGCTCGCCGCCGCCCGTGGCGACGAAATAGAGCTGCGTGCGGACGGGTTCGCTCGTGTTGCGGTCGCGATTGGTCGACGCGCTGAAGACCACACCGTCACCGTCCGGCGCCCATTCGGCCTCGAGCGTCGGGCCGTCATCGCCCTGGCCCCCGCCGAAACCGGGCAGCTCGGCGAGCTGCGAGCCGGCGAACAGGCTGCGCGCCTTCGCGCCGGCCTGCGCCTCCATCACGAAGAGGTGCGCCTTCCTGTCGTCGAGCCACTGCATCCAGAAGCGGGGCGGGAACTGCTCGTAGGCGCGCGCGTTGTATTTGCGGTCCTTGCGCTCCTTGGCGGCCTTCTTGATCGCGTCCTCGTCGGTCGCGCCGGGATAGACCTCGCTGACGAAGAGCAGCCGCTTGCCGTCAGGGCTGAACTTCGGCAAGCGCGCGCCGAGCGTCAGGTTGGTGATGCGCTGCGCCTCGCCGCCCTCGGCGAAATTGAGGAAGTAGATCTGCGTCGCCTCGTCGCCCTCGCGGCGCGTGGTGAAGGCGATGATTCTGGAGTCGGGCGACCAGGCGACTCCGGCTTCGCCGGCCTTGGTGAAGGTGAGACGGCGCGCGGGCGTGTCGTCGACCAGCGACTTGACCCAGAGATCCGTCGCGACGTCCTTGGGGTCGTAGGCGGGCTCCGTGACGGGGAAGACCGTCCACCGGCCGTCGGGGCTCGGCACGGGCGCGCCGATGCGCTTCATGAGCCACACATCCTCGTGGGTGATGGGCCGCGTGGCCGCGGTGGCCAAGGTGGCAAACAACGCTGCAAACAGGAGTAGCAGGGGCTTTCTCATGCCCCCATCCTCGGGGGAAAACGCCCCGGCCGCCCACAAAATTATGCCGCAGATGAATTTTTCACCCCTTTCGCCCGTCCCCACAGTGGCTGAGGAAACAATTTTGGCTATCAGTGTTCTTATCTGACTGCACTCCCATGAAATCACTCCCCCACATAACCCGGGGCGCGACCGCGATGCTGCTGGCCGCCACCTTGTTCAACGCCGGCTGCTCCACCACCGGTGAACCGACCCATGCCGAGCAACGGGCCGCCACCGGCGCCGTCCTCGGCGCCGTCCTCGGCGGCATCATCGGCCACCAGTCGGGCGAGACCGGCGAGGGCGCCGCCCTGGGCGCGGCCGCCGGCGCCATCCTTGGCGGGGTGAGCGGATCCGCGGAGGACCAGCGTGTCGCCGAACTCCGCCACCAGCGCGAACTCGCGGCGGAGCAATACGCCCGCGAACAGGCCGAAGCCGATGCGCTCCGCCAGCGCCAGGTCGCGCAGGGCAAGAGCATCGAGGACCCCGAGCTGCTCGCCGCCCGCCAGCGCGCCGAAGCCGCCGAAGCCGAACTGCGCCGCCTGCAGAAGGAGGAGGCCGAAGCCATCCGCAAGGCGCAGGAACTCGCCGCCTACCGCGAACGCGAGGCCGCCGCCAAGGCCGAGATCGACCGCCTGCGCGGAGTCACGCCGCCGCGCAACTGAGCGCCGTTCAGCGCGGGCGGAACTCGAAGGTCCCGTCCGCGCGCTTCACGACCAGCCTCTTCAACTCGAGCATCATCAGCGCCGCCGAGACCTGCGGCGCGGCCAGCCCCGACTGGGCGGTGATCTCGTCGATGCCGGGCAGCGCCCCGCCGCGGAAGCACGCCGCGACGCGCTTCTCGTCGTCGCCCATTTCCGCGGTGACTTGCTCCAAGACGCTCGGGGCGCCGGCCTCGCCCGGGATTCTGCCCGGCTCGAAGCCCTTCAGGTAATTCAGCTCACCGAGCAGATCGTCGACGCTCGTGAGCAGCGTCGCGCCGTCGCGGATGAGCTGGTGGCAGCCGGCGCTGCTGGGTTGGTCGATGCGCCCGGGCACGGCGAAAAGCAGGCGGCCCTGCTCGCCGGCGAACCGGGCCGTGATCATCGCTCCGCCGTCCACGTCGCTTTCGACCACCACGACCGCACGACACATGCCTGAGACGATGCGGTTGCGCATGGCGAAGGACTGGCGGTCGGCCTTGCGGCCGAAGGGGAATTCCGTGAGCACCGCGCCCGTCTCGGCGATGCGGCGGTAGAGGCCGAGGTTTTCCGAGGGGTAAATGATGTCGATGCCCGTGCCGAACACCGCCGCCGTGCGGCCGCCCCCGACGGAAAGCGCGCCCTCGTGCGCCGCCGTGTCGATGCCGCGGGCCAAGCCGCTCACGACACAGAAGCCCAGGCGCGCGAGATCGGCGCCGAGCTTCTTCGCGACGGATTGCCCGTAAAGCGTCGTGCGCCGGCTGCCGACGATGGCGATGCACGGATCGCCGAAGGCGTAGCCGCCCTTGCGATAGAGCCCGATCGGGGGATCGTGGATCTCCTTGAGCAACGTCGGATAGCCTTCGTCGCGCGCGGTGATGAAAGTCGCGCCGGCCTGCGCCAAGCGCTCCTCCTCGCGCGCGAGATCGAAGTGCGCCGTCCAGCCGACGAGCGCGGCGCTCGTCTCGGGGCCGACGCCCCGCACGCGCTCGAGGCTCCGGCGGTCGGCGCGGAGGATGGCGACCGGATCGCCGCCGAACTCCGCGAGCAGGCGGTTGAGGACGATCGGGCCGATGTTGGGCAGGTCGTTCAGGATCATGAGCGCCTGACGGTCGGTCAATGGGTCTGGCATGTGATTGAGTGAGCGTTGGCCCGAACCGCCCAGGAGGTTGCGAGTCTTCTACAACCCCCCCTCCGCGGGGCGAGCCTCGATACGCCCGGATTCCGCGATTGTCTGAAGTGCAGGAGGGGCTTCGCGCCCCGGCTCCGGCATTCATCACGCGCACGCGAAAGTCGCGGCAAAAAGCCGCTCCCACAGTCACGCGCTGCATGTTGAATCCCGGAATCAGGGATAAGTTCTGGGAGGCGCAATAGGGGGCAGCCGTGCGGCGGCGGAGGGCAGGAGGCCCCGGAGCGCTTGCCGCTCGGCCATCGGGACAAGGCTCATATCCGAAGAACCGCGAGAGGCATTGCCCGTCAGCCACCCTCGAGGCTCTTAATTTGTTCCCCCACAAGTCCAATCCCCTCCTTGATCACCTTCAGTGCACGCCGAACCGTCTTCCATCCGAAAATCAGGATCAGAAGCCCCACGGAGGCCAGAAGCACGATCAAATACGACAAGAGCACCGCTGCCTCATGCCGATCGTAGGTCTTGGCCAACTCGAGGAACGCCCCGGTGACTTTCCAGACGAAGCCGGCATAAGCAGCACAAACGAGGAGGAGGACTGTCCATTTGATGCATTCGACCGCCCAGCGGACAAATCCGGCGCCGACGGCTTTGCCAAGATGCCGCCGCAACCAGCCGCTGAGCCCGACATGGCGGTTGATCACGCGCGCCATCCCATCACGGGTGAGGGAGACTTTGGCCTTCCCGTCCTGCATGCTGATGCTCGCCCGCAAATTACCCCTCGTCGGATGTGGCACGGAACCCAAGGGAAGGGGATGCAGGCACGCCACCGTGTCAGGAATCGCCGAGTAATCGGCAAAGGACAGCGGGCCATCCGGCCCACAAACCAGCTGGCGAGTCACGGGGCAAACAACATGCCAGGCGACCTTGAACGAATCCGATCCGTGCGTCGCCAAGTCGCGCGCCAGCGCTTCGACCTCGCTCTGCCCCAGCCATTCGTCATCAAGCAGAAGGCGGGAATCGAGGGCTGCCTTGCCCAAGCGCGAGAAATGGCGGTCGAGCTTCCTGAGCGCGGAACCGGCCTTCATCCCTTTCTTCACAAGCCCTCGCAACTCCTCGCTCTCGATGCTCGCCGCACCCAACGCCCTGACGCGCGCGATCACGCCGTCCAAGTCGGACGGGGCCGCGTGCTTGTAGAGCGTCAAATAGTCCTTCCGTCCATCAAGGACGATGTGAACCCTCGTCTTTTTTCCCGCGATGGGCCAGTAGGCGTTCAATTCCACTCCGGCAAAGGAGCGCCAGAGGAGACCGAACCTTTGCAGAAGGGTCGGGCTGCTGTTGCCGCGCAGATCGCCGCCGCCCGACAATTCGATGGTCCAATCTTGAACCTCCGCAACCTGCTTGATCATGAGTCTTGAGATAACCGGCTCGAGGAGCACGCGCTCGAAATAGCCGTATTCGATCAATTCACCGAGGCGGGCGACGAACATGCCGAACGCCTCGCGCAGAGTCTTCGTGGCATTGGGGTGCATCCGCTCGATGCGCATCTCGCAGTCCCCATTATCAAGATGGATTCTGAAGAAGCTCACCGAACGTTCGGAACGCGGCTCCTTGATGAACACAGGAAGTCCGGCTTCGTTTGTCCCCTGTTGGGCCATTTCGTGCCATCGCCGGGTTTCCACCCACTTGAAAAGCAGGGCTCGCCGCGGCTGCTCCCGGCACACCGCCGCGGCGAGCGCCGGTTCATCGGCCTCCCATAGGACAGGGGGCTGGGCGCGGCATGCATCCGCATGTTTTCCCCCCGCAAGGGCCGCCATGAACTCGGGCGCCCGCAAGGCCTCCAGATAGCCTTTGTGCTCGGGCGTGAGGCGATAGAGGAAGACGTGCTGGTTTGCGTTTTCCCTGAGGCTGTCGATGAAATCGACCAGCGCTTCGGCCGGGATTTTCCCCTCGCCGATCCCACATCGTATCTGTGAAATCACGAATTGCTGCGGACCGCCCCAATGGTAATCAAGGCCGCGCTGCTGCACTTCCTTTTTGAGAAAATCCCGGACAAGCGGAAGGGGGAATCTTTCCGCACGCCGAAGATTATCTTCGATCACCTGTTGGCGAGTCACCATGTCCGGCCGCCCCCGGGGCAGACTCAGTAAACTCCGCCGGGGACACGCTTGCAATAGAATAGGCCGCCTGCCCCTTGCGGTTGGAGCAGCTCATGCGGCCCCGGAGAACTCCCTCTCCTCCCTTGGGTCGGGGCATGCCATCAAAATCGCCATCACGCGCCCTCTATCCGGCGACGATGGATGACCCCGCCCGCGCTATGCTGACCGGGAAGAGAAAACCCAATAAATCCCACCCGTCATGATCCTTTCGCATGTTCCCATGCCGGGGACAGTGATCCCGGCGGCCGTCGGGGACTCCGATCGCATTGAACGCCGCCTTTCCCCCAGCGCCACTCCCCGGAGCAAACCCCGGGGATGGCGGATTCTCGCTGGCGCTCGGAACCACGCGCGGCTTGCCCAGCCCCGCTGGCGCGGGACTGCCCTGCACGGCGTCCTATTGAGTCTCGCGCATTGGACTAACGGCAGGGCGAGGCGTCTCGCCGAGCCGCGGCTC
>PNKG01000085.1 GCA_013822585.1 Opitutus sp.
GGCGATGATGTCGCCGATGCGGCCCTCGACCGGGCCCTCGGGCTCGGGCGGGTGCTGGTGCATCGGGCGGTTGGTGGCGATGAAGGCGTTGACCCGCGAGAAGGGCACGAACGACTCGCCGCGCGTGCGCGGCATCTGCTCGTTGATCTCCGCGATGATGATCCGGGCGCTCTCGAACGCGGCGAGGGCGCAGTCGACGGAGGAGCCGAGGGTGCACCAGCCGTGCGCGTCGGGCGGGGAGAGCTGGAGGATGGCCACGTCGAGCGGGAGGCGGCGGGTGCGGAAGAAGTAGGGGATGTCGGAGAGGAACACCGGCATGAAGTCGGCGCGGCCTTCGGCGATGGGGCCGCGGGTGGAGGCGCCGCTGAAGAGGGAGACGGAGCGGATGCGGCCGGCGCAGGCGGGGTCGACGATGGCGAGGCGGCCCTCGGTGTGCACGTGGTAGACGCGCACGTCCTCGACATCGGTGCGGGCGGCGAGGGCGTCGACCAGCGCGGTGGGCGTGGCGGCGCCGCCGTGCAGGAAGACACGGGAGGCGTTCGGGATCAGCTTCACGACGTCCTCCGCGGACATCGCGCGTTGGGCGTAGTCAGAAAACGCGTGGTTCATGGCAGGGGTCATTCAACTCCCCGCCCGCCTGTCCCGCAACGGAAGTCCTTGGGCGAATCGTGGGGAAGAGTGTGCGGATTTTGGCCGGGGGGAGCACGGCCGGAATGACACATTGAGCGATTGCCAAGGCGTTGGCGGCGAAAGGCGAGGGAACGCGGGGGCTGATGCCGCGAGAGCGTCGCCGCCGGGGACGTCGGCGGCCACCGGCAAAGCGATCCGCCGCATCCGCCGTCCGGCGCGGCGATCAGATCAGGACGCCCCTGAGAGCGCATCCTTGTAGTGGCGCCGGCACATGGCGACGTAGCGCTCGTTGCCGCCGATTTCGACTTGCGCGCCCTCCTTCACCGAGCGGCCGTCGGGACCGACGCGGAGGTTCATCGTGGCCTTGCGGCCGCAGTGGCAGATCGTCTTCAGCTCGATGAGATTGTCGGCCAGGCCGAGCAGCGCGGCGCTGCCGGTGAAGAGCTGGCCCTGGAAATCCGTGCGCAGGCCGTAGCAGAGCACGGGGATGCCGAGGCGGTCGGCGACGTCGGTGAGCTGCTCGACCTGGGCGCGGGTGAGAAACTGCGCCTCGTCGACCAGCACGCACGCGACGGGATGCGCGGCGTGCGCGGCTTTGACGTGCTCGAAGACATTCTCGTCGGCCGGCAGCGGCATGGCCTCGGCCTGCAGGCCGAGGCGCGACCGGATGCGGCCCACGCCCGCTCGGGTGTCGATGGCTGGGACGAAGAGCAGCGTGTGCATGCCGCGCTCGCGGTAGTTGTGGCTCGACTGGAGGAGCACGGTGGATTTGCCGGCGTTCATCGCCGAGTAGTAGAAATAGACTTTCGCCATGCGGCCCTGAGCCAAGGACGCGGTTTCCGCTGCCGCAACTGTGGAAAAGCCATGGCTCCTGCCAATCGCCCCCACGCTTTTTGACTTTGGCGCGGCAGCGCCGGCGGGGCCGGGCCGCCGAGGCTTCGCACTCGTCGCCGCCGGGGCTTCGCACTCGTCGCCGCCGGGTCGGCCGCGAACGTCTTTGCGGCGCGACCGCTGGGGCGCGCCCTGCCCGCGAGATCGCGCTCAGAAGTCCACCAAGAGCCAAGGGGCGTTGGTATCAGCCGCCCCGTCCCAGTCTGCGGGCCCCGGCCTCGCAGCCTTGGTCTTCGGGCGAACGCCCATCCGCTGCCGGAGTCGTTTGGGGCTAATAAGCAACAAACTTGGGCCCCGTTTCCCGGCCAATGTTGCTTATTAGCCCCAAACAGACCGCGGGGCTCCGGGGTGTGCCGGCGCTGGGGAGGAAATTTCTCGCGGGCGGACGGGTGGGGCGGCACGGTGGGGGATTATGAACCGGACCGACCGCCTCGTCGCCATGGTGCTCTACCTGCAGGGCCGGCGCGTCGTGCGCGCCTCCGAGCTGGCGGAGCGCTTCGAGGTGACGGAGCGCACGGTGTATCGCGATGTCGCGGCGTTGAGCGAGGCGGGGGTGCCGATCGCCGGCGAAGCGGGCGTCGGCTACACCCTGATGAAGGGTTATCACCTGCCGCCGGTGATGTTCACGGCCGAGGAGGCCTCGTCGCTCTTCGTCGGCGGAGAGCTGGTGAAGGGGTTCACGGACCCGTCGCTGCACGCGCCGATGACCACCGCGCTCGACAAGCTTCGCGCGGTGCTCCCGCGCGAGTCGCAGGACCATATCGACCGGCTCGTGCGCGGCACGCTGGTGCTCGGCCGCGGTCTCGGTCCGAACCAGGACCCGGCCGCGCAGCCGATGCTGCTGCCCGTGCAGCAGGGCGTGGTGCAGCGGCGCGTGCTGCGCATGACCTATCGCGGCCAGGCGCGCGCCGAGGAGACGCAGCGCGATGTGGAGCCGCTGGGCGTGGTCTTCTACGGCGGCGCGTGGTATCTGGTGGCGTGGTGCCGGCTGCGGCAGGATTTGCGGCACTTCCGCATCGACCGCATCCGGCGGCTCGAGTTGCGCAGCGAGCGCTTCGCGGCCCGGCCGGACTTCAGCCTCGCGGAGCACATGAAGCGCAACGACGAGCCGCGCAACGTGGCGCCGGCGCGCGTGTGGTTCGCGCGCGTGGCGCAGGACAAGGCGCGGCGCGAGAGCTACGCCACGCTCGTGCCGGAGAAGGAGCGCGCCGGCGGGCATGAATTCTCGCTCTACACGATGTCGCTCGAATGGACGGCGCGCTGGCTGCTGTCGTTCGGCGCGAACGCCGAGGCGGTCGCGCCGCCGCGCCTGCGTGCGCTGGTCCGCGCGGAGGCGGAGAAAGTCGCCGCGCGCCACGCGGAGCCGGGTCGGGCGAAAGACTCCTGACATAGGGTTGTCAGCGGCTGTGGTAGACTCGGGGGAGCAGATCGCCCCGCCCTCCGGGTGGCGCTCTCGCGACGCCAATCACCAGCCCTCCTCCCCATGATCAGACCCTCTGGAATCGCCTTCGCCCTGTATCCGGTGAGCGACATTGCGCGCGCCCGCCGCTTCTATGCCGAGACCATCGGCCTCGCCGCCTGCATGGAGATGGAATTCGCCCCCGGCCGGTGGTGGATGGAGTTCGATGCCGGCGGGCCGAGCGCGTTGGCGATCACCAATTACAAGATGCCCGGCGTGAACACCACGCCGACCGCCGGCATCGCCATCGAGGTCGAAGACTACGACGGATTGTTCGCGCGCCTGAAGGAGCGCGGCGTCGCGATCACGTGGGGGCCGAACGAGTTTCCGGCCTGCCGCTGCTTCGCGGTCAAGGACCCGGACGGCAACGACCTCTATTTTCACCGCCGCAAGGCTGCCCCCTGACCCGAGGAATCCCATGATCACCGCCACCGCCATCGCCTTCACCGGTTATCCCGTCACCGGCATCGCGCGCGCCCGCGCCTTCTACGAGCAGGTGCTCGGCCTGAAGTCCTCCACCGTCTTCGAGCACGAGGGCCGGCATTGGATCGAATACGATATCGGCCCGGGGACGCTGGCGATCAGCAACATGTGGCCGGACAAGTGGAGGCCCGCCTCCGACGGCCCGTGCGCCGTGCTCGAGGTGGCCGACTTTCCCGCGGCCGTTGCGAAGCTGCGCTCGGCCGGCGCGAGGTTTTATCTGGAACCGATGGACAGCGGGGTCTGCCACATGGCGATCGTCGCCGACCCCGACGGCAACGCGCTGGGGATCCATCTGCGCCACAAGCCATGAGCCGGCCGCAATCCGCCGCCGTGCGCACCCTGACCCGCCTCGTGCCCGTTTCACGGCACGCGCTGTTCCGGTTTCTTGCCGACATTGAAAACCTGCCGCGCTGGGCTCCGGATTTCTGCCCGGAGCTGGAGCTGTCGTGCGGCCGCTGGCTCGCCTACACGATGGGCGGCGACTGCTTCGTGGAGATCGAGGCGGACGAGCGCAGCGGCACGATCGACCTGCGCTGGGGCGGCGAGCGGGAAGGCGTCCGGCTGCTGGCGCTGCGCCTCGTGACGCTCCCGGGTGGGGCGAATCTGATCTCCGCGGTGTGTTACCGGGGGCCGGGAATGGACGACCTCGCCTTCGAGCGGGAGGTTGCGGCGCTCACCTCCGCCTTGGAGAGCGTGGGTCGCCTTGACGGGGCCGAGCGTCCTTGCTGCCGACTGGCGGTCTGAGCATGGCACGGGTCGTCCTCTACATCGCCGCCTCGCTCGACGGCTACATCGCCCGGCGGGATGGCGGGCTGGACTGGCTGCCGGTGCCGGGCGCGGCGGAGGATTACGGTTATGGAAAGTTCATCGCCGGCATCGATGTGCTCGTGATGGGGCGGAAGACCTACGAGATCACACGCTCCTTCGGCGCATGGCCCTATGCCGGGCGGCGCACGGTGGTGTTCAGCCGCACGACTCCATCCGCGCCCATGGCCGGGGTGGAATTCACTCGGCGGGGCGTCGGCGAGGTGGTGGAGGAGTTGCGGAATCAATCGCAGAAGGACATCTGGTTCGTGGGCGGGGGCGAATTGGTGCAGGCCGGCTTCGCCGGCGGGTTGATCGACGACATCATCCTGACGCTTGTGCCCGTGATCCTCGGCGAGGGCATGCCGCTGTTCCTGCGGCAGGAGAAGACGATCCCCCTGCGGCTCAGATCCTCGCAGGCTTTCAGCGACGGGTTGGTGCAGCTGAGCTACACGGTCGGCCGTCGGTAGAGCCTGCCGAGCGCCTGCGCACCCAGCACGACAGTCGCACCCAGCACCGCGAGGCCTGTGTCCTTGTGCGAATCCCACACGTCGCCCTGCGTGCCGAGGTAGGCCTGGCCGAGGTCGCCGCCGAAGACGAGCGCCGCCGCCCATTCGATGAGTTCGTAGGCGGAGGAGGTGGCGAGGATGAAGATCCAGACGATGAAGTAGCGGGCGAACCCCCGCAGGCCGCCGAGCCGCAGTTCGATGGTCTCCTGCATCGGCAGGGTGATCAGCAGGCCGTAGCAGAGGTGCACGAGCCGGTCGTAATGGTTGCGCTCCCAGCCGAGCACTGCGTTGAGCGACACCCCGAACAGATGGCGGCTCCAGTCGTCGTAGGGCACCTCGGCAAACGTCGTGTGCGCGCCCACCTCGTGCAGCCCGAGGAAAAGCAGGATGAGCACGTAGTTCGTGCGGGAGAGGGGGGCGCGGGCGTAGGTCAGCCAGAGGTAGGCCACGGTGGTGAGCACGAGCGCGTTCTCGAGCCACCAATCCTGGGGATAACGGCAGCCGATGGCCGACCAGACGGCGAACAGCGCGAGCGCGAGACCGAGCCCGGCCAGAAACCGCGGCGATGCCGGAGCAGGCTTCATGGTTTGCAGTCAGGGCATTTGCCACGGCGCGTCCACTCGCGCAAACCCGGATCCACCGCAAAATACGCGCAGCATCCGCCCTCGCGCGGCGGTTCGGCCCGGTTATCCTGGCCTTGGCGGCGAAACCGCCGCTGAAGGAGTGTGTATGCTTCAACGCTTCAAGGATCGGAAGGAGGCCGGCCGGTTGCTCGCGATGCGCTTGCAGACACTGGCGGCGCGGGACGATGTGGTCGTGCTGGCCTTGCCGCGGGGCGGCGTGCCGGTGGCGCACGAAGTGGCGGCCGCCTTGCGCGCCCCGCTGGATGTCATGGTCGTCCGCAAGCTCGGCGCGCCTTATGATGAGGAACTGGCCGTCGGCGCCCTGGGGCCGACCGGGCTGCGCGTGCTCAACCACGCGTTGCTGGAGGATCTCGCAGTCCCGCCCCGTGCGCTGGACCAGATCGTGGCGCAGGAGCAGCGCGAGTTGGAGCGGCGCGAGCGGCTCTACCGTCATGGCCGCCCGGCGCTGGATCTGCGCGGCAAGATCGTGCTGCTGGTCGACGACGGCATCGCCACCGGTGCGACGATGCGCGTGGCGGTCGCCACGGCGCGCGAGGCCGGCGCACGCCGGATCGTGGTGGTGGCGCCGGTCATGGCCCGCGAGGCGTATTTCGTGCTGCGGCCGAAGGCCGACGAGGTCTGCACCCTGCAAATCCCGAAGGAGTTCCGCGCGGTCGGTGAGTTCTACGCCGACTTCGCGCAGGAATCGGACGCGCACGTGGTCGAGTTGCTGTCCGAGCCCGCCGGGCGCACCGCGTCCTGACGGCCGGTCGTTTCTCCGCCCGCAAGGCCTCCAAACCGGGTGGCCGGTGTGCTGCGCCGCGCCGGCGGAGCGCAGCCGCCGATTCCGCGCGGCCGGAGAGGGGGCGCGGCGAAGTTGCCGGACATTCTCGGCGTAGGTCCGACTCCGGCCTTGGTGCCGGCGGTCTTCGCCGGGCTATTCTGCTCACTGCTGCTCGCGGGTGCGGGCAGGTTCAGCGTGGACAAGAAATAGTCCTCAGGCGGCGGCCGCCAAGGCGGTGAGCGTCCGGGCGAAAACCTCCTCGGGCGTGCCGTGGGCGGGCACGTGGCGGAGCAACCTTTGTTCCTGATAGTAGGCGAGCAGCGGCGCGGTGCTCGTGAGATAGGCCTGCTGGCGGATATGGATCGCCTCGGGCCGGTCGTCCTCGCGTTGCACGAGCGCGGAGTCGCAGCCATCGCACACGCCGGGCACGCGCGGCGGATGCGCCGTGAGGTGGTAGACCGCATTGCAGACCGGACAGGTGCGGCGGCCGCCGATGCGGGTGATGATCTCGTCCTCGGCCAAATCGTAGCTGATGACGGCTTCGATCATCGCGTTCTCGCGCTCGAGCAGCCCATCGAGCGCCGCGGCTTGCGGCACGGTGCGCGGGAAGCCGTCGAGCAGGAACCCGCCGCGGCAGGTGAGGCAGCCGAGTCGCTCGCGGACGATCTGCAGCACGGTTTCGTCGGAGACGAGTTCGCCCCGGCGCATGCGCTCCACGGCGGCCTGCATGGCAGGCGAGATCGCCCGGCCGTCACTGGTGCGGGCGGCGCGGAAGATGTCGCCGGTCGAAAGGTGACAGGCGCCGAACGCCGCGGAGAGCAATGCGGCTTGCGTGCCCTTGCCGACGCCGGGAGCGCCGAGCAGGACGAACCTGCGGCATTGCGCCGGGTGCACGGGCGGGGTCTGACAAACGGACTCCGGTCCTTGCAACCAAGCGGAGCGATCGCGCTGCAGGTTCATGGCGGGCGTGGCGTCGGGGTTGGCCGCAGCATAGCCCCGGCGGCGTTTGCCGGCTTGGCGGGGCTTGGCAAAGACTGGGCGCGCATTGGCGGACGTTGGGCAGCCCGAGGTTGGCGGACGATGACAAACACCGGGCTTTACGGCGTCGGCTGTCGTGTCGATCCACAAAGTGAAGCCCCCTGTCATGGCCCTATCGGACCCAGTCCTGCTGAGGCAACTGCCGCGGATCGAGAAGATCATCCGCGACGAGACCTGGTATGAAGGGGAGCGGCGGGGCTGCGCCGTGCGGCCGGATGATCCGGTGGTGCGGGAGAACGTCTGTCAGGTCATCTTGCGCGTGGGGGCGTTGCTGCGGCAGGAAACATCGGCCGAGCTCGCATAAATGTTCCGCCGCGCTGACGGTCCGCGCAAAACGAACCGGCGGCCGCCCGAGGCTGACCGCCGGTCTTATTGGGGGACTAACTACGGCAAAGGGTTCAGCGCATCTTGGCGAAGGTGCTTTCGAGCAACTGCAGCGCGGAGGCGCCCTTCGTCTTCTCGCGAGTGCGGGTGACGAGGTCGCGCTCGAGCTGGTTCTTGGTCGGGCGCTTCACCTCGTAGAACACGCCGAAGTAGCCGGGCGCGTCGGCGAGGGCGAGTTTGAGGGCCGCGAGTTCGTCGGTGGGGTCATGGCGCGCGGCGTCTTCGGGGGAGCCGTCGTGCTTCTTGAGCTCGATCGGGCGCCAGGTGCCGCCCTTGCGGGGGTTGGCGCCGTCGAACGCGCCCTCGTTGAACTCGACGCACTCGGAGAGAATCTCGACGACGGAGAAGCCGTCGTGCTGCGCGGCACGGAGCATCATCTCGGTCATGTGGTTGACCTGCGTGGCGTGCGAGCGCGCGACGAAGGTGGCGCCGGCGGTCAGCAGCGTCTTCATCGGATTGACCGGCTGCTCCATCGCGCCCCACGGATCGGTCTTCGACTTGAAGCCGATGGGGGAGGTGGGCGAGGTTTGCTTCTTGGTCAGGCCGTAGACGGAGTTGTCCATGATGACGTAGGTCATCCTGGTGTTCTTGCGCGCGGCATGGAACAGGTGGTTGCCGCCGATCGAGAAGCCGTCGCCGTCGCCGCCGAAGGCGAAGACGTGCAGGTCCTCGCGGCCGAGCGAGATCGCCGCGGCGAAGGGCAGCGAGCGGCCGTGGATGAAGTGGCCGCCGTGGCAATTGACGAAGTAGGGGAAGCGCGACGAGCAGCCGATGCCGGCGAACGTCACGATGCTTTCCTGCGGGTAGTTGAGTTTCTCGAGGACCTTGTAGAACGAGGCCAGCACGGCGAAATCGCCGCAGCCGGGGCACCAGGTCGGGTGATCGGAGACGAGGGTTTTCTTGGCGAGCGGCGCGCGGCCGGGGCCGCCGGCGGCGGGGACCTCGACAACGGGAGCGGAAACGGGAGCGGAACTCATGGCGTGGAAGGGGTCAGGCTTGGAGGTGCTTCTGGATGCCCGCGACGATCTCGCGGACCTTGAACGTGAGGCCGTCGGTCTTGCAGACGCTGACGATCTTCGGGTCGGCGAAGGCGCCGCGCAGGAGCGAGGCGAGCTGGCCGTAGCCGTAGAGGCCCTCGTCGTTGATCTCGCAGACGACGACTTTCCTGTAGCGCGCAAAAATCCCGGCGAGACCGGGCGCGAAGGGCGCGAGGTGGCGCAGGTGGAGCTGGCCGATCGTCGGGCCGCCGTCGGTCTGGCGGAGCTGGTTCACGGCTTCGCGGATCGGGCCGTAGGTCGAGCACCAGCCGACGACGAGGACGTCGCCGGACTGATCGCCGTAAATCTCGTGCGGCGGCAGCGTCTGCGCGACGGCTTTGATCTTCTCGCGGCGGCGCGCGTTCATCTTGGCGTGCACGACGGGGCTGCCGGACGGGTGGCCGGCTTCGTCGTGCTCGAGGCCGGTGACCGTCGGGTATTTTCCGGAGAGCATGCGCGTGCCGGGCGGCACGTGGCGCGGCCATTTCTCGAGCGGGTAGGGCTTGTAGTCGACGGGCGCGGGCGTGAGGTCGAGGACGTGTTCCCTGACGAGGGCCTTCAGGTCGGGCTCCTCGAACGCCTCGATGCGCGTCGCGAGCGCCTGGTCGGTGAGGATGATGACCGGCGTGGAGAATTCCCTGGCGATGCGCGCGGCTTCCATCGCGATGTAGAAGCAATCCTCGACGTCCTTCGGCGCGAGCACCACGCGCGGCGTGTCGCCGTGCGAGCCGTAGAT
>PNKG01000086.1 GCA_013822585.1 Opitutus sp.
GTGCCCTCGCGGGACGTGACGGTGAGTTGGTATTTCTTCATGGTTTTCGTTCCCCCTGTGACTCCGGAATTGGAGGCAGGCGTAGTGGAAAAGAGGCCGGAGTTGAGAGAACGCGCCCCGGCGAAGCAAACAAAACTTTCGGCGGCAGCGGGAAATCAGGCAGGCCCGGCGATTTTACACTCGCGTGTGTGCCGGCGCCTGCAGCCGCAGCAAATCGCCGTTGTCTGCAGCAGGTAAGTGATGGGACGGGCCGGCCGCAGGCCATGAGCCAGCCGACCAACGGGAGGCGCATCGAATGGCTGCCCGGGCTGGGATCGAACCAGCGACCAAGTGATTAACAGTCACCTGCTCTGCCACTGAGCTACCGGGCAACGTGGCTCCTTCCGAGGAAGGAACGGCCAAAAAGGGCTCCGGCTTAAGCGTTGTCAACACTCCACTTTGCGCCCGGCGCCTTATGCCGCAGCGCCCCTGCCCCACCGTGGTCGGCCGGCCTATTTCACCAGCACTTCGAGCACTTCGGGGCGCTTCTTTTCCTTGGTCTGGATGAGTATCTCGACGTCGCGCCGCCGGGAATTGAAGCCGCCGCGGGAGTCGTATTCGCGCACGTAGGCCTTGCCGGTCACCCGGTAGCGGCCGGACCAGCCGGAAACCTCCTCGGGATCGTTGAGAGAGTAATCGTCGGACAATACGTAGGAAGAGCCTGTGCCGGCGTTTTCCTCGTAGCGGAACTTGCGGCGGAGCGCGGCGTGCGCGGCGTCCATGACTTCCTGCATGATCCTCTCCTCCTTCGCCTCCTGCCTCGCCTTGTCCTCGCCGGCCTGGCGGCGTGTGTCGCGGCGGATTTCGCGGGCCTCCTCGGCCCGTTCGTCCTCGCGTCGCTCGGCGGCCTGCTCGGCCCGCGCGGCCTTCCTGCGGCGGGATTCCCTCGCCTGCTTCTTTTCGTCGGCGATTTCGTCGGCGGTCAACGGCACGCGCTCGCGGATGCCCGCCTGCACCTCGGCGGGCAGGTCGGCCAGGCGGACGGAGAAGTAATCGCGGCCGACAAGCACGGTCGCCACCTCCGTGACGGTGTTGTAGCTCTTGATCGCGGCCTGGGACAGCACGCGGCCGTCGGGGAGTTTCAGTTCCTTCACGGGCAGGTTCATCTCGACCGTGGCGGCGGAGGCTGCGGCCAGCAGGAATAGGCAGGGAACGAGGAAGCGGAGAACGGATTTCATGGATTTCCTTTTTCGACGGCCCGTGGGGCAAGGTGGCGCGGCAGGACCACCGACGCGAGCCAACAAAAAAGAGACCCCGCGGCAGCGGGGTCGGTTCGTCGGGTGGCGAAAATTCTGCCGCGACCGGCGGTGCTTACTTCGCGGCGCCGAAATAGGCGTCGTCGAACTTCGGTTGCGCGGCCGACATGAGCTTGGCGATCTCGGCCTGGACGCGGGCGTTGCGCTCGGCGCGCTCGAGGTTGGCCTTGGCCTCCTCGAAGGGCGTGACGCCGCGCGACTCGACCTGGAGGAAGTGGTAGCCGTATTGCGTGCGGATGACGGGGCTGAGCTTGCCGACCTCGGTGGTGAAGGCCGCCTGCTCGAACTCGGGCACCATCTGGCCGCGGCCAAACTCGCCGAGCGACCCGCCGCTCTCGCCGGAGCCGACGTCGTCGGACTCGGTCTTGGCGAGCTCCTCGAACTTCGCGGCACCGGTCTCGATCTTGGTGCGCAGCTCCTCGGCCTTGGCCTTGGCCTGCTCTTCGGTCAGCTCCGGTTTGCCCGGCTGGGCGACGGGGCTGCCTTTGAAGGCGACGAGGATGTGCCGGGCCTTGGCGCGCTCGAGCTCGCCCTTCCTGGCCTCGTAAGCCAAGTGGAGATCATCGTCGGAAACCGCGATGCCCTGCTCGATCTTCCTGAGCTGGGCGGAAGCCATCAGGTTTTCCCGCATGATCTTGAGCTGCTGCACGACCTCGGGGTCGTTCTCGAGACCGGCCTGGGTGCCCGCGGCGGCGAGGAGCTTCATGCGCAGGAAATCCTCGGCGAACTGTCGTTTGCCGGGGCCCATGGCGTAGTCCAGATACTGCGGGGGCAGCGATTTCATCGCGTTCTCGAATTCCGAGCGATGGATCGAGACGCCGCCGCCGGAAAGGATGACCGGGTCGGCAGCTGCGTTGTCCTGGGCGAAGGCGGGGGCCGCGACGAGCGCGGCGGCGAGGAGGAGGGCGGATTTCGACATGGGAAGGGGCACCGTATTGAGCTTGGAGCGGTCGTCCAGCGCAGACCGGCAATGCAGCCCCCCCCGTTCCGATCGCGGTCGACAAATCAGGTGACGGCCGGCGCAACTGCGGTTTAAGCCGGGCCGGAGTCGTGCCGATTACCCTGCCATGGCCGCCGCATACCCCAACCTCCGTCATGCCCAATACGCGAGTGCGCTGGGCGTCGTCGGTGCGCGGCGCGACCGCTGGGGCCGGTTCCTGTTCGCGCCGCCCGAGCTCGTGAACCCGCGCGCCATCTTCGATCCGCAACCTTTCCGCGACCAGCCGCCGCTGCCCGTTTCGACCCGCAAGCGCAGCCGCTGAGTCCGCCTGCACGTCCCCTCCCCGATCGGCCGGCGCCTCTTCTGCGCCGGCCTTGTTTTTTCGGCCAGCCCGACTTGGCGGGACGGGGGCCGCCGGGAAAACAAAAAGCGGAAGCCCTGCGGCTTCCGCTCGAATCACTGATGGCAAGAAAAGGGCTCAACCGTCGATGAAGTGCGCGGAGTCGGCGGCCGTGGAGACCGGCTCGGCTTTGGCGGCGGCGGCGCCGCCGGACAGGCGTGGGCTCACGATCTTGGAATGGTTCGCGGCCGTCTTGGCGGGCGCCCTGACCGGAGCCACGGCATGGGTCGCAGCCTGCTTGTCCGTGCCGTGGACCATGTGCATCAGTTCGGACACGGCGGCGCGGACCTGGGCCGATTGCGCCTGCAGTTCCTCGGCCGACGTGGCGGACTGCTGGGCGAGCGCGGCGTTGGCCTGGGTGATCTGATCCATGCCGGCGACGGCCTGGTTGAGCTGGCCGATGCCCTCGCTTTGCTCGTGCGAAGCCTGGGCGATGGAGCCGACCATCTCGTCGAGCTGGCGGATCTTCTGCACGATGGAATCGAGGCTGCCGGCGACCTGGCTGCTGATCTGCGCGCCCTGCTCGCTCTTGGCGGAGGCGTCGGCGATCTTGGCCGCGGTCTCCTTGGCGGCTTGCGCGGAACGCTGGGCCAGACTGCGCACTTCCTCGGCCACGACGGCGAAGCCGGCGCCGGCCTCGCCCGCACGCGCGGCCTCGACCGCGGCGTTGAGCGCGAGGATGTTCGTCTGGAAGGCGATCTCGTCGATCGTCTTGATGATCTTGGAAATTTCGGAACTGGAGGACTGGATGGCGGACATCGCGCTGCGCATCGCGGCCATGTCGCGCGCCCCGGCGTCGGCCGTGGTGCGGGCCTCGGCGGCGAGGGTCTTGGCGGACCGGGCGCCCTCGGAATTGCGGGAGGTCATGCTGGCCATCTCGTGGAGCGAGGCGGAACTCTCCTCGAGCGAGGCGGCCTGGCGGCTGGCGCCGTCGGACATCGCGGTGGACGCCTCGGCGACCTTGAGGGCGGCGGCGTGGGTCTGGGCGGACTCGGCGGCGAGGTGGTCGGCGATGCCCGAGATGGGGCGCGTGATGCTGCGGATGACGAACCATGCGGCGAAGATGCCGATGAGCGCGCCGGCGGCGGTGGAGAGGAGCACCTGGATCTCGCTGCTGCGCTGCTCGGCGCGCATGCGCTCCTCGAGGGAGCTTTGGAATTCGGCGACCGAGTCCTTCACGCGGACGATGGCCTGGGTGAACTCGGGCGCGATCGTGTTGAGCCGGCCGGTGATGAGGTCGTTGCGCGCCTGCTTGGCGACAACGATCTCCTCGAGCGCCGCGGCATAGCTGCCGGCGGCGGTGGCGAGGGCCTGGAGAAGCGCGTCCTTCGCCTCGTCTTTCAGGGAGGCGTCGAGTTTCACGAGCTCTTCCTGATCCTTCTGCATTTTGACGACGGCGTCGGCGACGCTTTTGATGCTCTTGCGGGCGCCCTCGGCGTAATCGATGCGCGAGGTGAGGAGGAAGGAGTTCACGAGGCTGCTGCACTCGAAGTAGGCCTTGAGGGCGTTGGAGACCTTGAAGGCGCCGTTCATGTCGCCGTTGCCGCGGGCGTCGGTGAGGACCTGCTGCATGCCCTTGGCGATGGCGTCGCCCTGGGGCGTGAGCTGCCCGGCGACGACGGCGTCGAGCTTGGCGGTGGTGGCGATGATCTGCTGGAAGGCCTGGTCGTATTGGGAAAGCAGGCGGGAAGCCTCCTTGACCTGGGCGTGGCGCTCGGGATCCTTGATGATCTGCTCGGCGGCGCCCATCTCCTGATCGAGCCTCTGCTTGGCGGTGCGGTAGGCCTGGGCGTTCTGGGCCGTGCTGGAGGCGAGATATTCGTTCACCTGCAGTTTGACCTCGATCATGGCGGCGGCGAGCGTCGCGGCGGTGTTCGTCTCCTTGGCGCTGCCGGCGTATTCGGTCAGCTTGCGGCCGGAGGCGCCGAGCGCGAACCACGCGATGGCGGCCACGGTGCCGAGGAGCACGAAGACAAGGGTGAATCCGAACGCAATTCTGCGCCCGATGGTCAGGGAGCCAGTAGTCATGGGGGAAGGGAAAACGAGGGGAGGGAAGCGCGAACGGTCAGTCGTCGGTCATGGTGAACTGGATCGGGATGCTCACCTTGAGCGCAATGGGGGTGCCGCCCTTCTTGGCGGGCTTGAATTTCCATTTCTTGAGGGCTTCGAGAGCGGGCGCCCTGAACGCATCGTTCGAGGCCTTGTCGACGTTGGGCTCGGTGACATTGCCCTTCTCGTCGATCACACAGGTGACGGTGACGACACCGCCGGTGCCCTCCTTGCGCATCTCCGCCGGGTATTTCGGCGGGACCATGCGGACGGGCACGGGAGCTTCCAAAGCATCATCCGCCATCGCCGGGACAGAACCGAAAGCGAAGACGGCCAACAACACGATCAGTGATTTTTTATTCATGACTGCGGGTGGGTAATCGGCGGAATCGGGTCAAGCTTTAGCCCAAAGCTGGCAGCCACGGGCAGGGGAGGCAGTGGCTGCTCCCCCCAATCGGCACGCGGGGCGGATGGCTTTAGGCGGCATTGGCGCCGCATAAGTATTGCCGCGCCCCGGTGGACGGTCATTTTGCCCCTTCCCTGCCGTGATTTCCGATCTTTCGCTCAGCCGCCTTGCCCGCTTGGCCGCCTGCCTTTCCCTGACCGTGGGAATCGCGGCGCTGGCGGGCTGGGCCTTGGATATCGAGATTTTGCGCCGGCTGCACCCGGGCTGGCGACCGGTCTACCCCAACACGGCCCTGGGGCTCATCCTGTGCTCCGTGTCGCTGCTGCTGCTCCAGCAGCCGCGCACCCGCCTCACCCTGACGGCTGCCCAACTGTTGGCCGGAAGCGTCCTGTTGATGGCCACCGCCGCGTTCCTGCGGATGGCATACCCCGTCGACCTCGGCGGGATTGCCCTGCTCTTGGGCGAACCCGCGGCCTCAGACAGTCCGCGCCAGCTGCCGATCAGCGCCGGTCTTCCCTTCATCCTCGGTTCCATCGCCCTTTTCTCCCTCGCGCATGAGAAATCACGCTGGTTCGGCCTTTCCAACTGGCTCGGCCTTTCGGTGCTGAGCTTTGCGCTGTTGTCCCTCCTCGGCGCCTGGGCCTACGACTTCCCCGGGGTGAACCGCTTGGCGGTGTTCAGCGCGCTGGGCTTCGCCTGCCTCGGCGGGGGCCTGGTTTGCGCGCGGCTCGACGACAAGCTCCTCCAGGTCTTCTCGCGCGAGCATCCACTGGGCTTGCTGTCGATCAGCCTGATGGGCCTCGGACTGGTGGTGCCGCTGGCACTGTATCTTTTCCAAATCTGGTGGCTGCTGCCGCTCGCCCCCGGGCTGCACGACACGGGGGTGTTTGTGGCGACCCTCTACAGCGTGATCGTGTTCGGGGTGCTGGCCTTCGCGCTGCGCCGCATGAACAACCTCGACCGCCGCCGCCGCGACGCCGAGGGCTCGCGCGACCTGCTCCTCGCCCGCATGCAGCAACAGGCCGCCAACCTCGAGGTGCTCGTGGCCGAGCGGACGCGCGAGCTGCAGAAAAGCACCGAGCGCCTCGATCTCGCGCTGCGCGCCGGCGGCTTCGGCGTATGGGACTGGGATCTCGCCGGCAACCGTGTCTTCTGGGACCGTCGGCAATGCGCGCTCTACGGCTACACCCCCGAGCAATTCGACGGCACGACCGGTGCCTGGCTCGCCCGCATGCACCCCGGCGACCGCGAGCCGGTGAAGGCCGAGCTCGCCCAGTCCCTGGCGGGCGCGGAGGATTTCGAGACCCGGTTCCGCATCGTCCTCCCCGGCGGCACGGAGCGTTTCATCCAGTGCCACGGCGTCATCCGGCGCGATTCCACCGGGCGGGTGGTGCGCATCGTCGGCCTCGATCACGACGTGACCGACGATCTGGCCCGCGCCCGCGAACTCGCCTCGCTCAACGACCGCCTCCAGCTCGCCATCAAGGCCACCGGCTACGGCGTCTGGGAGATGGACCTCGCCTCGCGCCGCATGATCTGGGACGACCGCATGCTCGAGATCTACGGCCTCGACCGGGCCCAGTTCACCGGCGACGCCGCCGAATGGCACGCGCGCGTGCTGCCCGAGGACGCCCAGCGCGACGACGAACGCATCGAAGACGCCGTCTCCGGCCGCACTCCCATTTACCAAAGCACGTTCCGCATCCGCCGCACCGACGGGTCGCTCCGGCACGTCGAGGCGCTGGGGCTGGTCCAGCGCGACCGCCACGGCCAGCCCCTCCGTGTCGTGGGACTCGACCGCGACATCACCGAGGCCAACGATCTGCGCGAGGAACTGCGCATCACCGAGGAGCGCTGGCGCCTCGCCCTCTCCGGCACCAACGCCGGAGTGTTCGACTGGGACCTCGTCACCGGCCGGATCTACCGCGACTCGCGCTATGCCGAGATGATCGGCCGCGACATCTCCGAGCTGCCCGAGCAGCAGATCTGGCGGGAACTCGGCCACCCCGACGACATGGCCGCGGCCGAGCGCGCCATCGCCGACCATCTCGCGGGCCGCGTGCCGCTCTACCAGGGCGAGTTCCGCCTGCGCCACAAGGACGGGCGCTGGATCTGGATCCTCAGCCGCGGCAAGGTCGTCGCCCGCGACGCCAACGGCCGGGCGCTCCGCATGGTCGGCACGCAGACCGACATCACCGAGCGCAAGGAGCTCGAGGAGCGCCTGCGCCACGGAGAGGAGATGTCGCTCCAGCTCAGCCGCCTGGCGCAGATCGGAGCCTGGGAATGGGATCTCAACACCGCGCGCCTCACCTGGTCGCCCGAGATGTTCCGCATCCACGAGGTGGACCTCGGCTACGAACCCACGCTGGAAAAGTCCCTCGGTTTCTATCCGCCCGAGGCCCGCCGCACCGTCACCGAGGCGATGGAGCACGCGGTGCGCTCCGGCACGGGCTTCGATCTCGAGCTCTCCTTCACCACCGCACGCGGCCACCCGCTCTGGGTGCGCGTGCTCGGCCGCGCCCAGCTTAAGGAGGGGCGCGCCAGCCGCGTCTACGGCGCGTTCCAGGACATCACCGGCCGCCGCGACGCCGAGGAGATGCGCCGCCAGCTCGAAGGCCAGCTCTTCCAGGCGCAGAAGATGGAGACGCTCGGCACCCTCGCCGGCGGCATCGCCCACGACTTCAACAATCTGCTCACCGGCATCCTCGGCTACCAGGACCTCGCGCTCGACTCGATCCTCGAGATGGATCCGGCGCGCAACTACCTCGCCGCCGCCCGCGAGGCCTCGCTCCGCGCCCGCGAGCTGGTCGACCAGATCCTCACCTTTTCCCGCCAGGCCGACAGCGAGAAGGTGCCCGTCAACCTCGCGCAGGTCATCGAGGACGCCCGCCGCTTCCTCCGCGCCACCGTGCCGGCCACCATCCGCATCGAGGTCGACACCGCCGCCGAATGCGGCCGGGTGCAGGCCGACGCCACCCAGATCCACCAGGTGCTGCTCAATCTCGGCTCCAATGCCGCGCACGCCATGCGCGCCACCGGCGGCGCCATCCGCATCTCCCTCCGCCAGGTGGAGCTCGACGAGGAGGCGGCGTCCGCCCTCAGCAACCTCAACGCCGGCGCCTATGCGCGCCTGGATTTCGCCGACACCGGCCACGGCATGGACGAGGAGACGCGCAAGCGCATCTTCGACCCCTTCTTCACCACGAAGGAAGTCGGCCAGGGCACGGGCCTCGGCCTGTCCGTCGTGCACGGCATCGTGCAGGCGCACCGTGGCGCCATCGCGGTGGAGAGCGCGCCCGGCCAGGGCGCCACTTTCACGCTCTATCTGCCCATCGCCGCCGTCCCCGCCAACGAGACGCCCGCGGTCTCCGATCCCTTCCCCCGCGGCAACGGCGAGCTCATCGCCGTGGTCGACGACGAGGACATCGTGCGGAGCTTCGCCCAGATGGCGCTGGAGAAAAACGGCTACCGGGTCGCCTCGTTCGACTCGCCGGCGCAGTGCCTCGAAGTGGTGCGCCGCAACGCGCCGGACTACAGCCTGCTGCTCACCGACCAGACGATGCCGGTGATGAAGGGCATCGATCTCGCCGCCGAGATCCGCAGCTTCGCCCCGCAGCTGCCGGTGCTGATCATGTCCGGCTATTTCTCCCGCATCTCGCCGGAGAAACTCGCGCAGGTCGGCCATGTCGCGCTGCTTTCCAAGCCTTTCACCAACGAGGAGCTCGCCCGCGCCATCGCCAAGGCGATCCACCAGGGGTCCCCCTCCGGCGGCTCCCGGCCGCCGATGGATTGAGCCCGGATCCCGGGATTGCCGGACCTGGAGCGAGGAGCGGCTTGACGCCGCGATCCGGCCGACGATTGCGACGGACTTTTTTGTCGCGGCATCAAGCCGCTCCTTGTCACGCGCCGCAGGTTGAATCCCGGAATCCGGATTGAGCGGCAATCCGGGGCGGAATCCGAAAAGCTCCGGCGCGGGGCGCGGAGCCGCGCCGCAAAAAGAGGCCGCCGTGGGTTGCACTCCACGGCGGCCGGAACGGCGGGTTCTTGTTCTAGTGGCTGAGGCCCGTCGAAGGGGGTGTGGGACTCGCTTATTGTTGCAGCAGGCGGAGCACGCTCTGCGGGGTCTGGTTGGCTTGGGCGAGCATCGCGGTGCCGGATTGGACGAGAATGTTGTATTTGGCGTATTGGGTGGACTCCTCGGCCACGTCGACGTCGCGGATGCGCGAGATGGCGGCGCCGAGGTTCTCGAATTCGACCTGCAGGGTCTTGGCGGCGAG